>RPQJ01000095.1 GCA_003819815.1 Lysobacterales bacterium | reverse complement strand
GCTTGAACACGCGCTCGACGCCGCAGAGCCTTGCGGCAACGAGCACCGCCGGGTCCGCCGTGCCGTCCGGACGGGGCGGCGTGCACAGCACGCGCACCGGGCAACCGGCGATGCGTGCCGGCACCGCGAGCATGATGGCCGTGGAGGGCAGGGGTGCCGTGCCTGCAGGCACGTAGAGCCCGACCGCGTTGACGGGGACGATGCGGCGCTCGCAGACGACGCCGGGCGAGGTCTCGACGCGCAGTTCGGCGAGGGACTGCGCCTCGTGGAAGAGCGTGACGGTCCCGATCGCGCGGCGCAGCGCGGCGTGCTGCCCGGCCGAGAGCGCACCTTCGGCTGCTTCGAACTCGGCCGGCGTCACCTCGAACGACTCCAGCCGGGCCCGGTCGAGGCGTTCGGTGTATTCCCGCAGCGCCGCATCGCCCCGTGCGCGGACGTCGGCGACGATGCGCCGGGCGCCGTCCGTGAGCTCGCGGGCGGCCTGCTGGGCCGGCCGCTCGAGCAGCCTCGAGCGGCTCGTCTCGTCGAGGCTCGTCCAGTCGTGGATGGCGAGCGAAGCGGTCATGGCAGCATCTTCTCCACGGGCAGCACCAGCAGCGCGCTGGCACCGGCGGCCTTGAGGCTTTCGAGCGTCTCCCAGAACACGTTCTCGCGGCACACGGCGTGCACGGCGACCTTGTCGCCGCCGCCGTCGAGCGGGATCACGGTCGGCGATTCGCTGCCCGGGAGCAGCTGCTTGATCCGGCCGAGCGCGCTGCGCGGCGCGTGCAGCATGATGTACTTGCTTTCGCGCACCTGCTGGACCCCGTCGATCCGGAGCAGCAGGCGGCGCACCCAGTCCGCCTTCTCGTCGGGCAGCGCCACGGGCGTCCGGATCAGCGCGGCCTCGCTCTGCAGCACCGTCGCCACCTCGCGCAGGTGGTTCGCGGTCAGCGTCGAGCCGGTCGAGACGAGGTCGCAGATCAGGTCCGCCCGGCCGAGGCGGGGTGCGATCTCGACGGCGCCCGAGAGCGTCACGATCTCCGCCTCGATCGAGTTCTCGCGGAGGAAACGCGCGAGCACGTTCGGGTAGGTGGTGGCGATGCGCCTGGCGGCGAGGCTCCGGAGCCCGTCGTACACGAACTCGTCGGGGACGGCGATCGACAGCCGGCAGCGGCCGAAGTCGAGGCGCTGGATCATCTCGAAGCGCGCCTGGCCGCCGCGTGCCGCCATCGCGAGCCGCTTCTCCTCGATGACGTTGAGACCGACGAGCCCGAGGTCGCAGACGTCCTCCTGCACGAGGTCGGGGATGTCGTCGTCGCGCACGAACAGCACGTCGAGAGGCATGTTCTCGCCGTAGCACATCAGCTGGTCCTTGCCGCGGCTGTACTTGAGGCCACAGCGGGCGAGGAGGTCGAGCGAGTGGTCGGTGAGGCGGCCCGACTTCTGGATCGCGATGCGCAGGCGCTGTTGTCGTTCCATCTCAGCGCTCCTGCAGCCGGCGCGCCGCGAGCGCGTAGCCGCCGTTGCCGTCCGCGAGGCAGCGCGCGACCCGGCCGATCGTCGTCACGCTGACGCCGGTCTGGCGGTGGATCTCGCGGTAGGGGGTCTCGCGCACCAGCGGCCCGACGACGGCCCAGCGGTCGGCGAGCGCCTGCAGCTCGGCGGGCGTGCAGAGGTCGCGGAAGAAGTCCCGGCATTCCTCGACGGTGCGCAGGGTGAGTACGGCCTGGTACAGCGCGCGCTCGGCGGCGGCCTCCTGGCGCTGGGAAATGCCTCGGTGCTTCACGGGCCCGGTCCTGTATTCGTCTTAATGTATTAACGCGCTAGCACGTTAATACATCCGGGCCGCGCTGTCCAGCCCCGTGCCTTGACGCTCCGCTGCCCCGGCCCCTAAACTTCCGGCCGCTCATCGAGACCGGCTGAGGGAATGGCCCTTTGAAGCCGGGGCAACCGCCGGGCCCACCGCCCGGAAAGGTGCCAACTCCACGGGGACGCCGTCCACCGACAGATGAGTTGCCGCAGACCACCCCCGCCGCCGGGGGGCGGCTGCGTCGACTCCGTCCTTCCCGGTCCCGAGAGCCTGCCACCGCCGCAGCCCGGCGGCCGTGGAACGCCTTCTGCATGACCGCCCCGCAGCCTCCGTCGTCCGCCGTGCCCGCCGCCTACGAGTGGCGGACGGACGTGCACGTGCTGCCGGGGCCGTGGCCGCTGCATCACGGCGGGCGGCTCGAGCACGTCGAGGTCGCCTATCGGCTCTGCGGCGCGCCCGGGGCGCCGGTCGTCGCGGTGCTGGGCGGAATCTCGGCGGGCCGCGACGTCGTGAGCCTCGACGCGGCCGCACCGGGCTGGTGGGAGGAGGCGGTCGGGCCGGGCCGCGCGCTCGACACCGACCGCTACCGCTGCCTGGGGGTCGACTTCCTGGGCGGCAGCCACCGTACGACGGGCCCCGCCGAAGGCGAGACCTTTCCGACCGTCAGCGCGTTCGACCAGGCGCGCGTGCTCGTGGGCCTGATGGACCATCTCGGCATCGACCAGCTCGCCGCGAGCCTCGGGGCCTCGTACGGCGGCATGGTGACGCTGGCACTGGCCCAGGCCCATCCGGAGCGTGTGCGCCACGCCGTCGTGCTGAGCGCCGCGCACCGCACGCACCCGATGTCGACGGCCTGGCGCAGCGTCCAGCGCAACGTCGTCCGCTACGCGCTCGCGCACGGCGAGGGGCCGCGGGGCCTCGTGCTCGCCCGGGCGCTCGCGATGGCAACCTATCGTTCGGCGCGCGAGTTCGAGGAGCGGTTCCCCGGGCCGCCCGAGGCCACGCCGGAGGGGTTCCGCTTTCCGGTCGAGAGCTACCTGCTCGCGCGCGGCCAGAGCTACGCCGCCGTCTACAAGCCGGAGGCGTTCGTCTGCCTCTCGGAGTCGATCGACCTGCACCGGGTCGAGCCCGAGTCGATCCGTGTGCCGACGACACTGCTCGGCGTGCAGGAGGACCAGCTCGTCCCGATTTCCGACATGCGCGAGCTGCGCGACCGCCACGGCGGCAACTGCAGCCTCGTCGAGATCACATCCATCTTCGGCCACGACGCTTTCCTGAAGGAGACCGAAGTGCTGCGCGACCTGCTCGCGCGAGCGCTCGACCGACCATGAGCAACGACCTCACGCCCCGCACCCGCGCCGTGCGCGCCGCCCTCGAGACGGACGACCAGCACGGCGCCGTCGTGCCGCCGATCCACCTCACCTCGACGTTCGCGTTCGCGGGCTACGGCGAGAAGCGCGCCTACGACTACTCGCGCTCCGGCAATCCCACGCGCGACGCGCTCGCGGGCGCGCTTGCCGACCTGGAGGGCGGCGCGGGCGCCGTCGTGACGGCCTCGGGCATGGCCGCGGTCGGGCTCGTGACGCAGCTCTTCCGCCCGGAAGACGTCGCCGTGGTCCCGCACGATTGTTACGGCGGTACGTACCGGCTCTTCAATGCGCTGCGCGATCGCGGCTCGCTGGCCGTGCGCTTCGTCGACTTCCAGGACGCTGGCGCGCTGGCTGAGGCGCTCGCCGCCCGGCCCGCGCTCGTGTGGATCGAGACGCCGAGCAATCCGTTGCTGCGCATCGTCGACGTGGAGGCGGTCGCCGCGGCGGCACACGCCGCGGGCGCCCTCGTCGCCGCCGACAATACGTTCCTGTCGCCCGTGTGGCAGCGGCCGATCGAGCTGGGCGCCGACCTCGTCGTGCACTCGACGACCAAGTACCTGAACGGCCACAGCGACGTCGTCGGCGGCGCGGTGATCGCGGCGCGGGCCGACCTGCACGAGCGCGTCGCCTGGTGGGCCAACTGCATCGGCGTGACGGGCGCGCCGTTCGACAGCTATCTCACGCTCCGGGGCTTGAGGACGCTGCACGCCCGCATGCAGGCGCATGGCGAGAACGCGACCGCCGTCGCGAGCCTGCTTGCGTGCCACCCTGCGGTCGCACGCGTCTACTACCCGGGGCTCGAATCGCATCCCGGGCACGAGATCGCGATGAAGCAACAGCGCGGCTACGGCGCGATGCTCAGCTTCGAGCTGCGCGGCGGCGAGCCCGAGGTGCGGCGGTTCCTGGGCGCGCTCGAGCTCTTCTCCCTCGCGGAGTCGCTCGGCGGCGTCGAGAGCCTGGTCGCGCACCCGGCGAGCATGACGCACGCGGCGATGGACGCCGCGGCCCGCGAGCGCGCCGGCATCTCCGGGTCGCTGGTCCGCCTGTCGATCGGCATCGAGGAGACCGCCGACCTGCTCGCCGACCTGCGCCGGGCCCTCGACACGGTCTGATCCGGCAGGCGATGATCGAAGCGGGAGCACCGGCCGTGTGGAAGTCCATCGTCGCAATCTGCGTCGGCGCCTGCCTCGGCGCGCTGCTGCGCTGGTGGCTCGGGCTCGCGATGAACGGGCTCTTCCCGAGCGTGCCGCCCGGGACGCTGGCGGCCAACCTCATCGGCGGCTACGTGATCGGCCTCGCGATCGCGTTCTTCGCGACCTATCCGGCGCTCGGCCCGGAGTGGCGGCTGCTTCTGATCACGGGCTTCTGCGGCAGCCTCACGACGTTCTCGACGTTCTCGGCCGAGATCGTCACGCTGCTGCAGCAGGGCCGTGTTGCATGGGCAATGCTCGCGGCCGGCGCGCACCTCGCGGGATCCGTGCTCATGACGCTTGCGGGCATCGGCACGGTCGCCTGGCTGCACAGCACGGGCTGAAACACCTGGAGTCGACTATGGAAGGATCGTTGCTCCGCTTCTACGTGCACGAACAGAGCCGGGTGCACGGCCGCCCGGTCTGGGAATGGCTGCTCGAGGAGGCGCGCCGCCTCGGCATCCGGGGCGGCTCGGTGTTCCGTGCGATGGCGGGCTACGGCCGCGACCGCGTGCTCCACGAGGAACGGTTCTTCGAACTCGCCGGCACCGTGACGATCGAGGTCGAGTTCATCGTCACGGACGACGAGGCGACGCGGCTCCTGGAACTCGTGAAGGACGCCGAGCTGCGGCTCTTCCACGCGCGCGTCCCTGCGCGGTTCGGCGTCACCGGCGATCCGGGACCCTAGGCACCCAGGCCCGGCAGCCAGGCGTCGATCGCGACGGACTTGACCAGCGCCTGCACCGGCCGTCCCGTTTCGAGTCGCAGGTTCGAGACGGCGTCGGCTGTCACGAGAGCCAGCAGCCGCGCGTCGCCGGCCCCGAGCCGCACGATGCGCAGCGCGGCGTGAGCCGCTGGCTGGATCTCGATCACGGTCGCCGCGATCGCGTTGTGGAGCGAGAGCCCTTCCGGCCGGCGCACGGCGAGCACGACCGACCGCGCGGGGATCCGGAGCCTGACGGTCTCGTCGATGGACGCCGCGACGATCGGGATCTCGAACTCGAGCCCGCGGTGACCGACGCGCGTCAGCTGGCGCTCGGGATCGTGGCCGAGTACGCGGGCGTCGTACACGGCCGCGGGATCCCAGCGCGGCGAGTGCGCCGCGAGCGCATTGGAACACGCGAGCTCTTCCACGGTTCCGGACGTCGCGACGCGGCCGCCTGCGAGCACCACCACGTGCGTCGCGAGCCGTGCGACGTCGTCGCAGTCGTGGGTGACGAGGACGGTGGCGACGCCTGTCGCCTGCTGCAACGAGACGAGCTCCCGCCGCAGCGACTCCCGCAGCTCGCCGTCGAGCGCCGCGAACGGCTCGTCGAGCAGCAGGACGGCCGGATCCCGCGCCAGCGCACGGGCCAGTGCGACGCGCTGTCGCTGCCCGCCGGAGAGCGCATTCGGCCGGCGTTCGCCGAGGCCGTCGAGGTGCGCGAGCGCGAGCAGGGCGTCGACCCGGGCACGGCGATCTGCCGACGGGACGTGTGCGAGCGCGATCGCCACGTGCTCGCGCACGTCCAGGTGCGGGAACAGCGCGTAGTCCTGCGGCACGTAGCCGACGCGCCGCTGGTGCGGGGGCACGCGGACGCCGGCGGACGTGTCGTCCCAGGTCGCCGCTCCGCAGGTGATGCGCGCGCTTGCGGGCCGATGCAGGCCCGCGATCGCCCGGAGCAGCGTCGTCTTGCCGCTGCCCGAGGCACCGAAGATCGCGAGCACCGCGCCGTGCGGCACGTCGAACGCCACGTCGAGCGGGCAGGGCGTCGCCTGCTCCAGCCGGACGGTGAGCGCCGGGCAGTGGCTCACGGCCGGCCGCTCGCGCGCCGGGCCAGGGCGTTGGTCGCCCACAGTGCCGCGACCGAGACCACGAGCAGCACCAGGGCCAGGATGCCCGCACCCCGGTCGTCGAACGCCTGCACGCGGTCGTAGATCGCGATCGCGACGGTGCGCGTCTCGCCGGGGATCGAGCCGCCCACCATCAGCACGACGCCGAACTCCCCGAGCGTGTGGGCGAAGGTGAGCACGGCCGCTGTCGCGATCCCGGGCAGCGCGAGCGGCAGCTCGATGCGGCGCACGACGTCGAGCGGACCGAGTCCACAGCAGCGGGCAGCGTCGCGCACGCCCTCGGGCACGGCGGCCAGCGCGTTCTGCATCGGCTGCACCGCGAACGGGAGGTTCACGAGGACCGAGGCGAGCAGCAGCCCTTCGAAGCTGAACACCAGCGGATGGCCCGCCATGCCCTCGAACGCGCGCCCGAGCGGCGAGCCGCGGCCGAAGGCGGTGAGCAGGTAGTAGCCCACGACGGTCGGCGGCAGGATGAGCGGCAGCGCGACCAGCGATTCGACGAGTCCGCGGGCGCGCGGCCGTCCGTACGCGAGCCATCGGGCGAGCAGGAACGCGAGGGGCAGCAGCAGTACCACCGTCGCGAGCGCGAGTTCCAGCGAGAGGCGAAGGGCGGTCCAGTCCATCGCTCAGTCGGCCGGCAACTGGAACCCGCGGCGCGCAAGCACCGCCCGCGACTCCGGTCCCAGCACGTACCGGTAGAACTGCTCCGCCTCCGGCGACGCGTTCGCGAGCAGCACCATGCGCTGGTGCAGCGGCGCATGCCACGACTCCGGGATCACCGTGTGGGTGCCGCGGGCGGCGAGCTCGGGCCCGAGCGCGAGCGACAGCGCGACGAGCCCGCCCTCGGCGTCGCCGCCGCTCGCGTAGCGCGCGGCCTGTGCCGCGTTCTCGCCGATCACGAGGCGCGGCCGCACGGCGTCCCAGAGGCCGAGGTGGCGCAGGGTCTCCGCGGCTGCGCGGCCGTACGGCGCATGCTCGGGGTTCGCGATCGCGAAACGCCCGAGGACGCCGGCCCGGGCCCGTTCGCCCAGCACGTCGAGCCCGGGCGGACGACCGAGCGGGGAACCCATGGGAGCGTAGAGCGCGAGGCGACCGGTCGAGTAGCGGGCGCCCGTGCCGCGCGTGAGCTTCCGGGCCACGAGCTGCTCGACGTAGGCCTCGTCCGCGGACAGGAACAGCTCGTACGGCGCGCCCTGTGCGATCTGTCGCGTGAAGTTGCCGGACGACCCGTAGCTCACCCGCACGTCCCGTCCGGACTCGCGGCGATACTCGGCCACGATCTCCTCGAGCGCGAACTGGAGATCGGAGGCGGCCGCAACGAGGGGTTCGGCGCGAGGGACGGAGGCGCACGCGCAGAGCGCGACCGCGACGAGCAGGCGGAGCATGCGCGTGACTATACGAGAGGGAGAAAAAAAGAAGGCCGACGGTTAAGCCGGCCTTCCGGGACGGGACCCGAGTTGCCCCACTCCTTGGGACAAAGACTAACCCGACTCAAGTCCGCATCACTCTTCGAAATCGGCCCTGGAACCAGGGCGTCGGGGACCGCAGGTCTCCCGGGGAGGCGCAGTATAGCCCCGGCTTTCCGGGCGATGGAAGCCGATTTTGCGGGCTTCGATGCGGCTGGCACTCGCCTCGGGCGAGTGTTTATGTGGATTCTTTTGACAATACTATAAGCGATTGATTTATATGTCTTTAGTGCACCCTCAAAGGCGCATCAAAGACGGGCGACGACGGCGTCGCCCGCGGCCCGGCTGCCCACCGAAGCGGCCCCCGACGCGGCGATGTCGGCCGTGCGGATGCCGGCCTCGAGCGCAGCCGTGACGGCCGCCTCGATCGCGGCCGCTTCCGTCTCGAGCCCGAGGGAATGACGCAGCAGCATCGCCGCACTCAGGATCGTGCCATAGGGATTCGCGATGCCGCGGCCCGCAATGTCGGGCGCCGAGCCGTGGATCGGTTCGTAGAGCCCCGCCGTCCCTGCGCCTAGCGACGCCGAGGGCAGCAGCCCGAGCGAGCCCACGAGCATCGATGCCTCGTCGGTCAGGATGTCCCCGAACATGTTCTCGGTGAGCAGCACGTCGAAGCTCGACGGACGCTTGATCAGGTGCATCGCCGCGGCGTCCACGAGCATGTGCTCGAGCCCGATCTCCGGGTATTCCTCGCCCAGCACGCGCTCGACCACGCTGCGCCAGAGCCGCGAGGTCTCGAGCACGTTGGCCTTGTCGACGGACACGATGCGCCTGCGCCGTCCCATCGCGAGCCGGGCCGCGACGCGCGTCACGCGCTCGATCTCGGCGGCCGTGTAGCTGCAGACGTCCTCGGCCTCGTGCGCCGTGCGCGTCTTGCGGCCGAAGTAGATGCCGCCCGTGAGCTCCCGCACGACCATGATGTCTGTGCCGGCCAGCACTTCGGGCTTGAGCGGCGAGGCGTCGATCATCGAGGGGATCGTGCGGACGGGGCGCAGGTTCGCGAACACGCCGAGCGTGCGCCGGAGCTCGAGGAGTCCCTGCTCGGGACGCACGCGCGCCGCAGGGTCCGACCAGCGCGGGCCGCCGACGGCGCCGAGCAGCGTGGCCGCGCTCGTGCGGCAGGCGTCGATGGTGCGGGGCGGCAGCGGCGAGCCGGTGGCGTCGATCGCGGCGCCGCCCACGAGCGCTTCCACGAACTCGAACTCGTGGCCATGGCGATTCGCGACGGCCTCGAGCACGCGCACCGCCTCGGCGGTGACCTCGGGGCCGATGCCGTCGCCCCCGAGCACGGCGATCCGCGCCTTCATCGGGCGCGCCGCTCGTAGGCCGCGATGGCTTCGGCCTGCGAGAGCAGGTAGCCGAGCTCGTCGACGCCGTTCATGAGGCAGTAGCGCGCGAACGACTCGACCGGGAAGCGGACCGCGCGGCCGTCCGGCAGCGTGATCGTCGTTGCGTCGAGGTCGATCTCGACCTCGGCCCCGGGGTTGGCGACCAGCCAGGCGTGGGTGGCCTCGTCGACGACGACCGGCAGCAGGCCGTTCTTCAGGCTGTTGCTGCGGAAGATGTCCGCGATCTCGGTGCTCACGACCGCGCGCAGGCCGTAGTCGAGCATCGCCCAGGGCGCGTGCTCGCGCGACGAGCCGCAACCGATGTTCCGTCCCGCAACCAGCACCTGGCAGCCCTTTGACTCGGGCCTGTTCAGGACGAACTCCGGGTTCGGCCGGCCGTCGGGGCCGTAGCGCCAGTCGGCGAACAGCGCGCTGCCGAGGCCCGCGCGCGTCGTCGTCGTGAGGAAGCGGGCGGGGATGATCTGGTCGGTGTCGATGTTGCTCGACGGCATCACGACCGTGCGCGAGCGGATGACGGTGATCGGGTCCATGGCGGCCTCAGTGCAGGAACTCGCGGGGGTCGGTGACCCGGCCGCGCACGGCGGTGGCCGCGGCCGTGGCGGGGCTCGCGAGCAGCGTCCGCGCGCCGGTGCCCTGGCGTCCCTCGAAGTTGCGGTTGCTCGTGCTCACGCAGTACTGGCCCTGCGGCACCAGGTCGCCGTTCATGCCGAGGCACATCGAGCAGCCGGACTCGCGCCACTCGGCGCCCGCCGCGATGAAGACCTCGGCGAACCCGCGCGACTCGGCCTCGCGCTTTATCTGCTGCGAGCCCGGCACGACGAGCATGCGCACGCCTGGCGCGACGCGTCGGCCCGCGAGCACCTTCGCCGCAACCTCGAGGTCGGAGAGGCGCGCGTTGGTGCAACTGCCCACGAACACCATCTGCACCGGCTTGTCGCGCAACGCGTCGCCGGGCGCGAGGCCCATGTACGCAAGCGAGCGGGCGAAGACGGCGTCGCCCGGCCGCTCTGGCACGCGGCCCGAGACCGGAGCGACCATGCCGGGGTTCGTGCCGTAGGTGATCATCGGCTCGACGGCCGTGGCGTCGATCTGGACGCGCTGGTCGTAGCCCGCGCCCGCGTCGCTGCGCAGGGTCCGCCAGTCCGCGACGGCGCGGTCCCACGCGTCGCCCTGCGGGGCGCGCGGCCGGCCGCGGAGGTAGTCGAAGGTCGTGTCGTCCGGGGCGACCATGCCGGCACGTGCGCCGGCCTCGATCGACATGTTGCAGACGGTCATGCGCTCGTCCATCGAGAGCGCCTCGATCGCCGGACCCTTGAACTCGATGACGTGGCCCGTGCCGCCGTTGACGCCGATGCGGCCGATGATCGCGAGCACGAGGTCCTTCGCGGAGACGCCCGGGCCCAGCCGGCCCGTCGCCTCGATCGCGAGCGTCTTCGGCCGGCGCTGCAGCAGGCACTGCGTAGCCAGCACATAGCCCACCTCCGTGGTGCCGATGCCGAAGGCGAGCGCACCGAACGCTCCGTGAGTGCTCGTGTGGCTGTCGCCGCAGACGATCGTCTTGCCGGGCTGCGTCGCCCCGAGTTCCGGGCCGATGATGTGGACGATGCCGCGGCGATCGTCGCGCAGGCCGATCAGGTCGAGGCCGAACTCGGCGCAGTTCGCCTCGAGCTGACGGATCTGTTTCGCCGCCGACTCGAGCACGATCGGCTTGCCGCCGAAGACCTGCGCCGTGTCGGTCGGCGTCGAGTGGTCCATCGTGACGAGCGTGCGGTCGGGCCGGCGCACCCGCAGGCCGCGGGCGCGCAGCACGTCGAACGCCTGGGGCGAGGTGACCTCGTGCGTGAGGTGCAGGTCGACGTAGAGGACGGCAGGCGTCTCGGGCGTCTCCGGGACGACGACGTGGCGGTCCCAGACTTTCTCGAACAGCGTCTTCGCGGTCATTCAGGCTCCGGGCGCAGGCCCGTTCAGATGGTCGAGGCGGTCACTGCCGCCTCGCTGGTGCGGCGTTCGGCGCGGCCGGGCAGGGCGCGGCCCTGCTCGACCTGGTTCACCGTCTCGAGGAACGCGCGCACGCCGGATTCCACGATGTCGGTCGTCACGCTCGAGGCGCGGTAGGTGCGGCCGTCGTGCTCGACGGTCACGACCGCCTCGCCCTGGGCGTCCTCGCCCATCGTCACGCTGCGGACCTCGAACTTGCGGAGCGTCACGACGAGGCCGGTCGCCACCTCGATGGCCTTGAAGGCGGCGTCGACCGGGCCGTCGCCGGTCGCTTCCTGCGAGAGCAGGCGTCCGTCGGCGTGACGCAGGCCGACGCGGGCATTCGCGGTGCCGGCCGTGTCGCTCGACGCGTGCAGGCTCTCGAGGTGCCACGGACCCGTCGCGCCGGCCTCGGACCGCAGTACGAGCGCCTCGATGTCGCCGTCGAAGAGTTCCTTCTTCTTGTCCGCGAGCGCCTTGAACTCCTCGAACACGCGTCCGAGCTCGGCGTCGGAGATCTCGAAGCCGAGCTCCTTGATGCGGTCGCGCAGCGCGGCGCGGCCGCTGTGCTTGCCGAGCACGAGGTGCGAGCGCGAGAGCCCTACGTCCTCGGGGCGCATGATCTCGTAGGTCGAGTGGTGCTTCAGCATGCCGTGCTGGTGGATGCCTGACTCGTGCGCGAAGGCATTCTCGCCGACGACCGCCTTGTTGCGCGGGATCGGCATGCCGGTGATGCTCGAGAGCAGGCGGCTCGTCGGGAACAGCCGCTTCGTGTCGATGCCCGTACGCAGGCCGTAGAGCGCCTCGCGCGTCCGCATCGCCATCACGACTTCCTCGAGCGAGCAGTTGCCCGCGCGCTCGCCGATGCCGTTGATCGTGCACTCGATCTGGCGCGCGCCGCCGCGCACGGCGGCCATGCTGTTCGCGACCGCCATGCCGAGGTCGTCGTGGCAGTGCACGCTGAAGACGACGCGGTCGGCGCCGCGGACGTTCTTCTTCAGGTAGTCGAAGACCTCGAAGAACTCCTCGGGTACCGTGTAGCCCACGGTGTCCGGCACGTTGATCGTCGTCGCGCCGGCCTCGATGACCGCCTCGACCACCTCGCGCAGGAACTCGAGCTCCGTGCGCGAGGCGTCCTCGGGCGAGAACTCGACGTCCGCGCAGAGGTTCCGCGCGTACTTCACGCCCTCGACCGCCGTGTGGATGATCTGCTCCTTCGCCATGTTGAGCTTGTGCTCGCGATGGATCGCGCTCGTGGCGAGGAATACGTGGAGGCGGGGGCGGGCGGCCTCGCGGACCGCCGTCCACGCCTTGTCGATGTCCTCGCGGTTGCAGCGCGCGAGCCCCGCGATGATCGGCCCGCGCACCTCGCGGGCGATCTCGCGGACGGCTTCCCAGTCGCCGCGGGAGGCGGCCGGGAAGCCGGCCTCGATGACGTCCACGCCGAGTTCCGCAAGCGCGCGCGCGACCCGCAGCTTCTCGGGCTGGGTCATGCTGCAGCCCGGCGACTGCTCGCCGTCGCGCAGCGTCGTGTCGAAGATGAGGACGCGGTTCGGGTCGGGCGTGGACATCTCAGGTCACCTCGTGGCGCTCAGCGGCCTTCGTTCAGCCAGGGCATGCGGGCGCGCAGTTCGACGCCCACTTTCTCGATCGGGTGGGCGAGGTCCTTCTTCATCAGCGCGTCGTACTTGCGGCGGCCGGCCTTGTTTTCCCGGATCCACTGGCGCGCGAAGGTCCCGTCCTGGACTTCCTTCAGGATCTGCTTCATCTCCTTCTTCGTGGCGGCGTTCACGACGCGGGGGCCCCGCGTGAGGTCGCCCCACTTGGCGGTGTGCGAGATGTACTTGTGCATCTTCGCGAGGCCGCCCTCGTGCAGCAGGTCGACGATCAGCTTGAGCTCGTGCAGGCACTCGTAATAGGCGACCTCGGGCTGGTAGCCGGCCTCGACCAGCGTCTCGTAGCCCTTGAGCACGAGCTCGGTCGCGCCGCCGCAGAGCACGGCCTGTTCGCCGAAGAGATCCGTCTCGGTCTCTTCCTTGAACGTCGTCTCGATGACGCCTGCGCGCGTGCCGCCGATGCCGTC
>RPQJ01000094.1 GCA_003819815.1 Lysobacterales bacterium | reverse complement strand
GGGAGTCTCGAGGGGCAGGCCCTGCGCGGTCCACGCGACGATGTCGCCGGTGAGGTGCTCGAGCCGCGTATAGCCGCCGGCCGCGAGCACCTCGGCTGCGATCCCGGCGCGCCGGCCGGTGCGGCAATAGAGCACGACGTCGCGGTCCCTGGGCACTTCGGCGATCCGCGAGGCGAGCCGGTCGTACGGGATGTTGACCGCGCCCGGGACGTGCCCGGCCACGTATTCCTCCGGCGTGCGGACGTCGAGCACGTACGGCGCCTGCGTCGCACTCTTCTGCCGGTCGAGCAGTTCGTCCTGCGAGACGGGCCGCACCTCCGGCGCGCCCGCCCGTGCGACTGCAGCAACCAGTATCAGCAGCCAGGCGGCGATCAGCGGCTTCATGGACGTTCCTCCTTGCCGGGCGGGAGCCCAAGATGGGCTCCCCGGCACGCAGTCTACCCTTCGACCCGCGGGCGGGGCGGGTGCGCGCACGGGACCGGTCCGGGCTCACCAGCGCTGCGGCACCTTCTCGAGTCGGCTCATGTCGTAGCCGAGGTCCGCCACCTTGCCCCGGAGCCGCTCGAAGTCGGCCTGCGGGATCTCGGGCGTGCGGGCCATGATCCAGACGTAGTCGCGCCTGCTGCGCGCGATGATCGTCTCGGTGTAGTCGGCGTCGACGTGCGCTATCAGGTACTCGGCCTTGACCGGCCAGACGAACTGCATGCCCCACACGGCGCCGTTCGTGCCCTCGCGCACGAAGCCACGCGGCCGCATCACCTTCTCGGGCCCGTCGAACGCACCCTGGCGGAACGTGAAGGTGGTCGCGATCGAACCGTCGCGGTCGATCCGGTAGGACTCGACGGCGTTGTGCGCGCCTCGCTCCGGTGCCGTCGGGATGTTCGCGATGACGTACCAGTCGCCCATGAAGCGCTCGACGTCGACCTTCGGCGCGACGGGGATGGCGGGGGTCGTTGAACAGCCTGTGAGCATCACGAGCAGCGTGGCCAGGCCCAGGGGCCGGGTGAGGTTCATGGGATTCTCCGTGTGCCCCGTCCATTCGCGGCGCGGCGCACGGCAGTTTCCGCGACCACCCGCCCGTCGCGGGGCGGGCGGCAGTGCCGGGATCAGAACCAGTTGAAGTTGAAGCTCACGCTGACGCGCTCGGCGTCGACGAGGTTCGCGGGCACCTCGTGCCGCAGCCAGCTCTCGAACAGCACGACGCGGCCGGCAACCGCCGGCACGGTGACCCATGGCCGGTGCTCGGGCCGGCAGTCCGGCCGGCGTGGCGGCGCAGCCATCATGCGGTCGAGCCGCGGGTCCTCGAACTTGAGGCCCGGCGTGCCGCGCGGGGTCCGCACGTAATAGGTGCCGCTGATCGTCGCGAGCGGGTGCAGGTGCAGGCCGTGCGCGACGTGCCTCGGCATCACGTTGATCCAGCAGTCGGTCATCGCGAGCGGCCGCCCGTCGAGGTCGAGCTCGAGCGCGCGAGCGAACGCCGCGACGTGCCGCTCGAGCTTGCGGCCGAGCGCCGCGAAGGTCGGCGACAGCGCGTGCATGCGGTTCAGCGAACCGTAGGACGTGTATCCGCCGGGGTAGCGCTCCGCCGACCACGCCTGGCCGGCGAGGTCGTCCTCGGCGTACTGGCGGCACTCCCCGAGCAGGCGTTCGTTGAAGGTGCGCCAGCGGCCCGTCTGCAGCGGCGCGGCGTAATAAAGGGTCGGGAACAGCGGACGGACCGGCATGGCGGGAGCATAGCCGAGGACGACGCTTTTTACAGATTCCCTCGACAGAATCGCAGACATCGGCTTGCAGACTGGCGTTGCCCTGCGTATTGTCAACCGCCGGTTAACCAGGAACCCCGCATGGCCGCGCCCTCCGATCGCCTGCCCCTGAACGCCCTGCGCGTCTTCGAAGCCGTCGCGACGCACCTGAGCTTCACCGCGGCCGCCCGCGAGCTCGGGGTCACGACGGCGGCCGTCAGCGCGCAGGTCAAGGCGCTCGAGGCCGACATCGGGGTGCCGCTGTTCCGCCGTCACACGCGAGCGGTCGCGCTGACCCAGGAAGGGTCGGAACTGCTGCCCGGTGTCCGGCGCGGGCTCGACGAGCTGCGACGCTCGGTCGACCGGATCCGCCGCGAGCGGGTCGGCGGCATGCTGAACCTGAGCGTACCGAACGAGTTCCTGCAGCGCTGGCTGCTGCCGCGCCTCGCCGAGTTCACGCGACGCCACCCCGAGATCGAGGTGCGCTTCGGCCCGGCGCGCGTGGCGCTCGACTTCAGCCGAGACGATTTCCACGCCGCCATCCTCTATGGCTCCGGCCAGTGGCCCGGCCTGCGCTCGGAGCGGCTGCTCGACGAGTGGGTGTTCCCGGTCTGCAGTCCCGCGCTCCTCACGAAGCTCGGGCCGATCGAGACGCTCTCGGACTTCGCGCGTTATCCGCTGATCCACAGCCGAGCCGAGCCGTGGCCCGACTGGCTGCGGCGCGTGGGCGGCGATACCACGCGGACCGACACGCTTCCGGTTCTGGAGGATGCGTCCTCGACGCTCGCAGCCGTCGAGCAGGGCAAGGGCGTGGCGCTCGCGCGCTGGTCGCTGGTTGCCGCAGACCTCGCGGCGGGGCGGCTGGTGCGCCCGATGATGCCGAGTGTGCAGCAGCAGAGCGCGTGGTACCTCGTGGCACCGCCCGAGCACTTCTCCCTGCCCAAGGTCGTGCGCTTCCGCGGCTGGCTCGTCGAGTGCTGCCGGGAATTCCCGCCGCCGACCGGCGAGACGCTCCCCGCCGACTAGCCCGACGGCTTCGGCAGCCGCAGCCGCGCGATCACGGGCCGGTGGTCCGAGCCGATCGTGGGCCCGACTTCGGCGTGCTCGACGCAGATCCCGGGCGAAACCAGCAGGTGGTCGATGCGCAGCGCGAGGGGCCAGAAGCCTGCGTTCCAGGTCGGCTGCCAGCCGCGGCCCTGCATCACGTCCACGAGCCCCGACTCCGCGAGCAACCGCCCGTAAGCAGGCGCGTACGGCGTCAGGTTGAGGTCGCCGCCCAGCACGACTGGATCCGCCCCCGCGCGGGCGATCGCGGCAGCCCGCACGAGCGCCAGGTCGCGCAGTTCCGCGAGTTCGGCCACGACCGGCCAGCGCGTGTGCAGCCCCAGGAAGCGGATACGCTGTCCGTCGACCGATACCGTGCCGGCGATCGACGGAAGGCCGTCGTTCGCCAGATCGAGCAGCCCGACCGGTTCGAGCGGCCAGCGGCTCAGCACGCCGATGCCGTAGGGATCCGCGCGAGGCGACAGGAGCCGGTGCGCGTAGCCCGACCGCGCCTCGATCGCCTCCGCCCATTCCTCCGTGACCTCCTGCAGCAGCACGAGGTCCGCGGGCCGGGTCGCGAGCCACCCCAGGAGCGCCTCGTGGTCGAGGTTCGAGTACTGCAGGTTCGCGGTGACGACGGTGAACGCCGGGCCGTCGCAGGCAGGCGCGTCGCTGGCGGCGACGGCGCTGCGGATTCCCGGGGCCGCATGCCAGAGCCCTATCGCCAGGGCGAGGACCGCCGGCGCGGACCGGCGCCGCCAGGCGAGGAGCACCGCCAGCACGACGCCGGCTGCCGCGTACTGGGCGCGGAAGTGCGAGAAGAGTTCGAAGGGCCAGCCCAGGGGTGCCGCGAGCGCGAGCGCGCTGCCGAGGAGCAGCAGTGCGAGGAGTGCGGTCAGGATGCGGTGGAGCGCCTGCACGGGCAGCGGACATGAAAGAATGTGCCGGCACCATTGTACCGGGGTCGGACGCGGCCCCCACGATCCCGCGCACAGGAATACCGCATGAACGCGTACCCCAGGTCCGCCCCGTCACGCCGGCTGGCTCCCTGGATCGTGGCGCTCGGCGGGCTCGCGGGCTGCGGCGGCGAATCGCCCGGGACTCCGGAGCCACCGCTGCCCCGACTGCCGCTGGCAGCCGACTCGCTGACCGTGTCCGGTCTCTCGTCCGGGGGCTACATGGCGGTGCAGTTCCACGTCGCGCACTCGAGCACCGTCCAGGGTGCAGGCGTGCTCGCCGCGGGACCTTACCTTTGCGCCGAGGGTTCGATGCGCCACGCGCTCGGCCGGTGCATGCAGGCCGACGAGGAGATCCCGACCGAGCGGCTGCTCGAGAGCACGAGCGTCCTCGCCCTGCACGAGCAGATCGACCCGATTGCCGGGCTGGCCGACGACCGCGTGTGGATCTTCCACGGCGGGGCGGACATCGTCGTCCGCAAGCCGGTGGTCGACGCGCTCGAGACGTACTACCGCGCGCTCGTCGACCCGGCGCAGGTCCTGCGCACCGGGCATCCGCAGGCCGGCCACACG
Source organism: Lysobacterales bacterium (assembly GCA_003819815.1). Lineage (GTDB taxonomy): Bacteria > Pseudomonadota > Gammaproteobacteria > Steroidobacterales > Steroidobacteraceae > RPQJ01. Next base: position 8,773 of record RPQJ01000094.1, on the reverse strand, counting down.
TTCCCGGCCCGCGAAGGCGGTGTGGGCCCCTGCTTCGCGAGCGACTCGCCGTTCGTCGGGGAGTGCGGCATCGACGGCGCACGGCAGCTGCTCGAGCACCTGTATGGCGGACTCGCGGCCGATGCGGCGCCCCGCGATTCCGGGCTCGTCGAGTTCGAGCAGCGCCCGTACGCCGAAGCCGCAGGCAGCGCGGCGTTCGCGGAGCGCGGCTGGCTCTACGTCCCGGCGGGCTGCGAGGCGGGGGCGGCCGGGCCGTGCCGCCTGCACGTCGTCTTCCACGGCTGCAAGCAGGGGCCGGGTTTCGTCGGTGACACTTTCGTGCGCCGCGCGGGCTACCTGTCGGTCGCCGAGGCCAACCGTATCGTGCTGCTCTTCCCGCAGGTCGAGCGCAGTTTCCAGCCGCTCAACCCGAACGGCTGCTGGGACTGGTGGGGCTACGAGGGCGAGGCGTACGCGACGCACGACGGCCCGCAGATCCGAGCAGTACGGGCGATGGTGGACGACCTGATGGGCGGAGCCGGCGCGGCGGACTGACGCCTCGGGCCCCGGGGTCGCGGCAGAGGTCGGGCCGGAGTCTCAGGCCTGGGCGCGGCCGCGCGGCTGGCCGTAGAGCACGCTGAGCCGTCTCACGCCCTTCACGCGCCGGGACGACCGACGGATCTCCCGCATCAGGCGCAGCAGCAGGTTGAGGCCTTCCCGGTCGCCGCCCGAGCAGTACTCCTCGGCGAGCCCGAGATGCAGCACGGTGACGTGCTCGAGGTCGGCGCGCACGTAGACCGCGACGCCGATCGGACGACCGCGCCCGTCGAGCGCGAAGAGCGACTGCACGTCCGGCAGGTCCGACGTCTTCACGCGCAGCCACTCGCCCTCGGCGTGGATCTCCGGCGGCCCGAACCGGTCGATGACGTCGACGATGCCACGCGCGACGCGGTTCTGACAGCCGTTGAAGAACAACAGCCGCTCGAGCGCAGCCCGGTGCTCTGCGCCGACTCGCGAAGCAAACGTGATCGGCTCCCTCATCCCCCACCTTCGGACCAGACGGTCGGTCCCGGGCCACCCGGCGACGATCATGCGCGGGCCCCGACGTTATGTCGAGTCAATGCTCCGGCGGGCCGCCGGTACCGCCGGCGAGGCCGGCGCGCGCGGAAATTTGACGGGCTTCAGGTTTCTGGGGCGTCGAGGTGGACCTCGCGGACCTGCTGCGGCGGAATCCGCAAGTGCCGTCCCCGGTTCCCAGCAAAGCCCCCCCGGCCCCCGCCGCGCGCCCTGCCGCCGCGGTGCTGGTCAACGTCGTCGTCCTGACGGGCGACATGCCGCTGTTCGATGCCGTACGCAGCGCCGTCGGCGAGCGCAACCCGGTCTGGCGCGCCCGCTCCGCTGAGGAGTCGGTCGATCTGCTGCTGTCCGGCCGCTGCGGCGTGCTGCTCGTCGACATGGCGGCCGTCTCGGCCGAGGCTCCGACGCTCGTCGAGCAGATCGTCGAGCAGTTCCCGGACGTGGTCGTCGTCGTGGCGGGTCGGCGCGAGGACGAGTCGACGCTCGCGAAGCTCATCAGCGAGGGGCTGGTCTACCGGTTCATGCACAAGCCGCTGAGCGAGAAGCGGGCGGGCATGTTCCTGAACGCGGCGATCCGCTGCCACGCCGAACGCATGCAGGGCCGCATCACGGAGCCGCTGCTGCCGGTCATGGGCGAAATCGGCTCGCGGATGGATTTCCGCAAGTGGACCTTCGTCACCCTGGGCCTCGCGCTCTTCCTCGCGGCGCTCGCGATCCTGCTCGTTTCCCTGGACGAGGCGCGGCGCCCGGCGCCGCCGCCCGCGGCACGCACCGCCGAGCGCCCTGCCCCGCGGCCTGCCACGGCGCCACTCGCAGATCCGGTCCTGTCCCGCGCCCGGGCCGCGCTCGCCGCGGGCCGCCTCGAAACGCCGGCGGGCCGCAATGCGCTCGACCTGTACTCGGCCGTGCTGCTCGCGCGCCCCGACAACCCGGAAGCGCGCGACGGTCTCGCCGAAACGAAGCGACGACTGGTTGCGGAGGCGACGGAGGCCGCGACGGCAGGCGATCCGGCCGAGGCCCGGCGGCTCGCGGCTCGCGTGCTCGGCGTGGATGCGGGCGACGCGGAAGCCCGCGCCCTGCTGCGGCGGCTCGAGATGCCCGCCGGTGCGGTGCGCACGCCGCCGCCGATGGTTCCGGAAAGGCCGGTCCCGGCGTCCGCGAGCGCCTCCACTGCCGACGGCAGCCCCGCGGCCCCGAGGGCGACGCCGACGGGTGCGGGTGCGTCGCCGGGCCTGCCCCCGGATCGCCTGTCGCGCGTCCCGGTCACGCGCATCGAGACGAATGCCGGCAGCGTCACGCCGCCGGTCGTCCGGGCGGACCCGCTGACGCCGCGTCTCTCGCCTTCGGGACCCTCGATGCGCGTGACGGTGCCGGCCCGCGCGACGGATGCTGACCCTGTCGTCCCGCCGGGGCCCGAGCATGCGATCGCAGGCTATGTGATGGACGCGCGGTCGCGGCCCGAGCCGGCCGCGGACGTCGCCGCGCCGGCCGGGGTCGAGCGCCGCGACCTCGAGCAGGTCGTGCGCATCGAGCCCACCTACCCGCCCGGGGCGTTCCGCAACGGCGTGGAGGGATGGGTCGACGTCGATTTCACGGTGACCGCGCAGGGCACGACGCGCGACATCCGCGTCGTCGCGTCGGACCCGCGGGCGGTGTTCGACGAGGCGGCGATCGCCGCGGTCGCGCAGTGGCAGTACCGCCCGCGCGTCGTGAACGGACGGGCGGTCGCGCAGCGCTCGAGCGTCACGCTCCGTTTCGAGGTGGATCGCTGACCCGCACGTGGCGCGTGCCGAGCACCCACGCGACGAGCGCCCAGACGGCCGCGAGGGCCGCGCCGAACCATGCAATGCCGCTCACGCCGAGGCCGAAGGCGCCCTTGACGAGCGCGTGGACCGAAGCCGCCGTCGCGTCGCCGCCCCGATACACGAACGTGTCGATCAGGCTCTTGGCCTTGTAGCGTTCCTCGCGCGTGACCGTCGTGTACAGGGTGTCGCGCGAGGGCCGCGTGATCGAGTACTCGCCGATGCGCCGCACCATCATCACGGCGATGAGCACCCCGAACGTCGGGACGAGCGCCAGCGCGGCGTAGCCGAGCGTCATCAGCAGGGGAACCGAGACGATCAGCGCCCGGAACCCCAGCCAGCGGAACAGGCGTCCGAACAGCAGGAACTGGATCAGCAGCGACCCGGCCTGCACCCAGAAGTCGATGCGTGCGAAGAACGCCGTGCGGGTGTCGCGGTCCGTGAACCGCTCGGCGACCATCGCCTGCTGCTCGAGGTACAGGAACGTCGACACCCAGGTGAGCAGGAACACGAAGAGCGCGATCAGCAGCAGGTAGGGCGAGCGCGCCACCTGTGCGAACGCCGCGAGCGCCGAGCCGCCGAGCCGCTCGTCGCGGTCCGCGCCGGCCACGGTGTTCTCGCCGTGCACGCGGTGCCAGCGCAGCACGAGCAGCAGTCCGCCGAGCGAGGCCGTGAGCAGCGCGGCCGACACGAGCAACAGGTTGATCGTGCCGATCGGCTCGGCGAGCTGCTGGCCGAGGAACGGGCCGAAGAGCCCGCCGGTGCTCAGGCCCGCGGCGACGAACCCGAAGAGCCGCCCGGCTTGTTCGCGCGTGAATACGTCGGCCATCAGGCTCCAGAACACGGCGACCACGAACAGCACGAAGACGCTGACCCACACGAAGTACGCGCGGGCGATCCAGGTGTGGTCCGCCTGCAGGTTGAACCAGAGGTGGAAGCCGAACAGGTTCAGCACGAAGAAGAGGTACACCCACGGCAGGAACGTCGAGCGGCGGTAGCGCGCCGTGAGCCAGCCGTAGACGGGCTGCACGGCGAGCATGCCCACGAACGTGCCCCAGAAGAGGGCCGGCAGCGTCTGCACGCCGGACGTGATGCCCATCGTCTCGCGGATCGGCCGCAGGATCGAATAAGCCGAGAACATCGTGAACGCGGTGAGGAACGCCGCGAGCGCCCCGCCGAGCTCGTGGGGACGCGCGTCGATCGCCCGGACGAGTGCGCGCCTCATTGCGGCTCGGCCAGCAGGTCGATCCGCGTTCCGGGGAGAGCCACCTCGGCGCGCACGCCGCGCCCGCGCAGCACGTCCCGGAGGCTCGAGGCGGATTCCGGCTCTCCGTGCACCAACCAGACGGGCGGGCGGCCCTCGATCTCGCCGTACCAGCGCAGCAGGTCGTCCCGGTCGCCGTGGGCCGAGAAGCCGCCGAGCGTGTGGACACGGGCCGCAACCCTCACGAGCGAGCCGTGGATGCGCACGAACTCGCGCCGGTCGACGATCGCACGACCGAGCGTGCCCTCGGCCTGGAAGCCGGTGAACACGACGTCGCACTCGGGCCGCGAGAGGTTGTGCTTCAGGTGGTGGACGATGCGGCCGCCGGTGCACATTCCGCTGCCTGCGATCACGATCGCGCCGTGCGGAATGCGGTTGATCGCCATCGACTCGTCCGACGTGCGGCACAGCGTGAGGTTCGGGAGCGGCGGCAGGCTCCGGCTCCGAACGCCCCACTGCCGCGCCTCTTCGTCGAAGAGGTCCGTGTTGCGCCAGTAGACCGCCGACGCCTCGATCGCCATCGGGCTGTCGAGGAAGACGCGCCAGTCGCCGAGCTGCCAGGCGTCGTAGTGGGTCGCGAGCTCGTAGAGGATCTCCTGGCTGCGTCCGACCGCGAACGCGGGGATCAGCACGTTGCCGCCGTCGCGCCGCGCGTCGCGCAGGATCTCGCCGAACTCGGCGAGCGTCGCGTCCCGGTCGCGGTGCAGCCGGCCACCGTAGGTGCTCTCCATCACCACGAAGTCCGCGGCTGCGCCGCCGTCCGGATCGCGCAGGATCGGCGAACCGTACTGGCCGAGGTCGCCGCTGAAGACGAAGCGGCGCTCCTCGTCGTTCTCACGCAGCGTGAGCCACACGCCCGACGAGCCGAGGATGTGGCCGGCGTCCCGGAAGGTGAGCTCGACGCCGGGCAGCACTTCGCGCGGCTCCCCGTAGGGCACCGTACGGAACTGCTCGAGCACGGCCGCGGCGTCGTCGACCGTGTAGAGCGGCTCGACGCGGCCACGCTGGCCCTCGCGCTGCCGGTGGCGTGTCTCGCGCTCGGCGTCGCGCTCCTGCATCGAGGCCGAATCCGCGAGGAGGATGCGCGCGAGGTCGCGGCAGGCGGGATTCGTGTAGATCGGCCCGCGGTAGCCCCGCTTGCGGAGCAACGGCAGGCGACCGCAGTGGTCGATGTGCGCGTGGCTCAGGATCACCGCGTCGACGCGCGCGGCGTCGAACGGGAAGGGCGCCCGGTTGCGCGCCCCGGGATCGCCGCCGCCCTGGATCAGGCCGCAGTCGAGCAGCAGTCGTCGACCGCCGACGGACAGGAGGTGGCAGGAGCCGGTGACTTCACCGGCCGCGCCGTAGAACTCGAGCTGCATTCCATCCTCAGGCGATCCGCTGGCCGGCGGATGGCTCGCTGTCGGTTTCCGTCTCGCGTTCGCGCAGCAGCTTGACGCAGGCCTTGACGACCCTTGCATCGTAGCGGCGGCCCGCCTGGGATTGAAGCTCCTCGACGCATGCGGCGAGCGACAGCGCGCTGCGTTGCGGCCGCGGCGAGAGCATCGCCTCGGCCGCGTCCGCCACCGCGAGGATGCGCGCCTCGAGCAGGATCTCCTCGCCCCTGAGCCCGCGGGGGTAGCCCGAGCCGTCGAGCCGCTCGTGGTGCTGGCGCACCGCGTCGGCGACCGGCCACGGGAATTCGATCCGACGCAGGGTCTCGTAGCCGCGCTCGACGTGCGTCTTCACGAGCTCGTGTTCGGCCGGCGTGAACTGGCCGGGCCGCCAGAGGATCTCGCGCGGGATCTGCAGCATGCCGACGTCGATCAGCTGGCCCACGACGCGCAGACCGCGTACCGAGTGCCCGGGCAGTCCGAGAGCCGTGCCGATGGCGGCCGCGAGCTCGGCCACGCGCTGCGCGCGGCCCGTCTTGCAGCCGTCCTGCGTCTCCGCGAGCGAGCCGAGCGCCTCGACGGCCCCGAGCATCACCCGTTCCATGTGGTCCATGGCGCTCACGACCTCGGCGTCGGAACGCCGGCGCCGCAGCACCTTCCAGAGCGCGTCGCCGACCTGGACGGCGTGCTGGTGGTCCTCCTCCACGTACGGCTCGCCCTTGTCGGCGAGCATCAGCACCCCGGCAACGCGCCCGCCGTCGAAGAAGGGCACGCACAGCTGGCGGCGCAGCGAGCCCGGCAGTCCGGCCTGCTGCAGCGGCCCGGTGCCTTCGACCGCTTCGCGCGCGACGATGCGCTGGCGCTCGAGGCACTCGAGGAGCGCGGTGTCGGCCGGCGGCGTGCCGCGCCAGCGGGTCAGCACCGGGACCGGGTGCCCCGGCGCGTCGGGACCGCGGAGCGTGGCGAGCTCGAGCTGCGTCGGCTCCTGGAGGGCCAGGAACGCGCAGCCGGTCGGGCTGCGGGTGAGCTGGGAGAGCAGCTCGACCGATTCGGAGAGGATCTCGGACTCGCTGAGCGCGTGCGACTTCTGGGCCATGTCGAGCAGCGCCGAGCTGCGCCGGTGCTCGCGCTCGGCGCGCTGCTGCGCCCGGCGACGGCTCGTGACGTCGCGGATCGCGACGACGCGCGCGCCGCCTTCGAGGCCAGCCTCGGCGATCGAGAGCTCCGCGTCGAACACGGAGCCGTCCGCGCGACGCCACGGGCACTCGCGCATCACGAGGCCGGACCCCGCGATCGAGACGCTGCGCACCGTCGACTCGTCGTCGCCCGGTACCTCGAACTGGCGCAGGTTGCCGGAGGGAGTGGCCCCGGCGTCGTATCTCATCAGCGTGCGGAAGGCCGCGTTGACGTACTGCAGGCGCCCCTCGGCGTCGGTCACGCAGGTGGCGAGCGGCGAGGCGTCGAGCACGGCGGCCCGGCCGGCGGCATCCTGGTGGGCGGCGAGCCGCGCACGCTCGGTCGTCACGTCGCGCGCCGTGGCGAGCCAGCAGCCGCGCCCGCCGTAGGAGACGGACTGCTGTCGCAGCTCGAGGATCGCGGCCGAGCCGTCGAGCCGCTTGAACGCGACGTCCACGGGACGCGACGGATCGGCGCCCGGCACGTACCCGGGCAGCACCTCGAGGATCGAGCAGCCCTGGAGCTGCGAGGGCGACTGGCCGAAGAGCGCCGCCGCGGAGTCGCTGGCCGCGCGCACCTCGTTCGTCTGCATGTCGAAAAGCCAGGTCGCGAGCGGCTGTGCCGTGAACGCCCGTTCGGCGTCGTCGGCCGCTGCCTGCGCGCGCGTCCGGGCCGCGTCGACCTCCGCGAGCCGCGACTCGAGCAGCGCGACCCGGGCCACCTCGGCGCGGGTTTCCTCGACCACGCCCCTGGCGCGCGACTCGGCCTGCTGCAGCTCGTGGCCGCGGCGTTCGACGTCCCGCAGCCGCTGCACGAGTTCCTGGATGCGGGCGGCGTCCGCGGCCGCGAGGTCGATGCGGCTGCGGGTCTCGCGCTCGGCCTTCTCGCGCGCCACGCGCTCGGCGATGGTGATCTGCTGGTTTGCCGCCTCGAGGTCGCGGACCTGCCGCTCGAGCTCCGCGACGCGCCGGCGGTCCTGCTCGCGACGCTCGATCATCTCCGGCACGAGCGCGGGCATTCGCATCGTGCCCGAGCCGGCCTGCTGCGCCTCGACCGTGACCGCGACCTCCTCGAGCCGCGAACCGCGCGGGAAGAACCGCTCCGCGCCCACCTCGGCCGCGAATGCCTCGTACTTCGGGCCCTCGATGCGGAAAGAGGCGAGCACGACGGGAACGTGCTGCAGCAGCGGGTCCTCCTTGACACGCCGGCACAGTGCGAAGCCATCGAGCTTCGGCAGCAGCACGTCGCACACGAGCACGTGCGGGGGGTCCTGGCGCGCCGCCTCGAGCGCCTCGACGCCCGAGCGCGCCTTGAGCACGCGGTGGCCGCGCGCCTGGAGCAGCGTCTCTAGGGCGGCCAGGTCCTGGTCGCGTTCGTAAGCCAGCAGGACTGTTTTCATGGTCGACCGCCAAGATGCCCCAAGGCACGCGCACGCCACACGATGCGCGTCACAGTTCCCCGGACCGGCAGACGGTCCCGGCCCGGGTCCGGGACGCCGGTCAGTCCGGGCGCAGGCCGGCCTTCGTCGCGGGCAGGTGCCGCACGAGCGACGCGACCGGGCTGTGCACCAGGTCCTTGCGCACCTCGTGGACGACACGCTCGCGCGTCGGCCGCGAGAGCGCGGAGCGTACCATGCCGAGGAACGGCGGCCCCGCGACGACGATCAGGTCGTCGAACTCGTCGCGACGGCGCGCGTCATCGAGGCGCCGCGCGATGCGGCGCGCGAACTTCACCGCCTCCTGGTGGCGAGGGTCGTCCTCTCGCGTGATGGCGTGACGGGCGCTGCCGACGCTCTCGTAGCTGCGGCCCGGACGGTCGGTGACGAGGTCACGGTCGTGCAGCCGAGCCACCGGATCGCTCAGGTGAGCGACCTCCCGGGGCCGGGCACGCAGCGACGGCGTGTCGTAGAAGATGGCTTCGGCCTGGTCGGCGACGACGATGCGGATCCGGCTCATGGCTGACCTCCTTGCAATGGACCCGCTTCCAGCGTGCGCCGGGGTGCCGGACGGGCGCAATGCGCATTCGTGGCAGCCCCCAAGCTGACCGATCGGTCGGTCAGCCGCGGCTTGCCTCTTTCACGGATTGCGGCGCCGCGGGACCCG
>RPQJ01000093.1 GCA_003819815.1 Lysobacterales bacterium | reverse complement strand
TTCGAACTGCTGCTGCGCATGACGGACGAGTCGGGCCAGAGCGTGGCGCCGGAAAAGTTCCTGTCCGCGGCCGAGCGCTACCAGCTCGCGCCTGCCATCGACCGCTGGGTCGTGAAGCGCGTCCTGCAGATGCTTGCGCCGCGCGGCGCGGACCTCGCCCGCCGCGGCGCCTGCTTCAACGTCAACATCTCCGGCCAGTCGATCGGCGACCCGGAGTTCTGCTCGTTCCTCGAGCAGGCGCTGCGCGACAGCGCGATCGCGCCCTCGCTGCTCACGTTCGAGCTCACGGAAACGGCGGCCGTCGCCAACATCGTGCGCGCCGAGTCGCTGATGCGCCGCCTCCGCGAGCTCGGTTTCGACGTCGCACTCGACGACTTCGGGCGCGGCCTGAGCTCCCTTACCTACCTGAAGACGCTCCCCGTCACGTGCCTCAAGATCGACGGCACGTTCGTCCGTGACGTCGTCGATGACGACCGCTCCCAGGCGATGCTGAGCGCGATCGTGCAGCTCGCGCGTGCCATGGGGCTTCGGACCGTCGCCGAGTGCGTCGAGAGCGACCGCATCCGCGACATCGTCCGCGGCCTCGGCGTCGAATACGGGCAGGGCTACTCGATCGGCCGCCCCGCTCCGTTCGAACAGGTGCTCAAAGTCCTCCTCGGCGGTAACATCTGACCTCGCTGGATCGGGAGAGCGGGTGTCCAGGGGACTACACACACTGACGGCCGTGGCCGCAGGCGCGGTGCTCGGCGCCGGCCTCATGCTTGCGCGCGGCGGATCCGTCGAGCCTGAGCCGCCGCCGTCCGTCGCCCGGGTGGCGGCGATCATCGAGCCCTCGCTGCTCGATGAGGTGAGCGAGCGGGTGCGGCGCGACTACGTCGACCCGGTGTCGAGCGCCGCGCTCGAACAGGCCGCGGCGAGCGGCATCCTCGCGAGCCTCGACCCGCACTCGGCGCTGCTCGACGCGCGCCAGTACGAAGCGATGCGGGTCAGCACCTCCGGCCACTATTCGGGCGTCGGGCTCGAGGTGACGGAGCGCGAGGGCCGCATCGTGGTCGTCTCGAGCTTCGAGGGCTCACCGGCCCGCCGGGCGGGCCTGCGTTCCGGCGACTCCCTGCTGGCCATCGACGGTCACGGCATCGCGGCCGGCCAGCTCGATGAGGCGATCCACCGCATGCGCGGGCTCGTGGGGTCGAAGGTCCGGCTCGCGGTGGCGCGCGAAGGCGAGGCGGCGCCGCTGGTTTTCGACCTCGAGCGTTCGGACGTGCGCGTCCTCACGGTACGGGCCGAGTCGCTGCCCGGTCCGTACGCCTACGTACGCATTGCCCAGTTCAGCGACGCCACCCCCACCGACCTCGATGAGGCGCTGGCCGCGCTGCAGCGGGGCCAGCCGCTCGAGGGACTCGTGCTCGACCTGCGAGGCAACCCGGGTGGTGTCCTCGAGTCCGCGGTCGAGGTCGCGGACGAATTCCTGGAGGCCGGCCTGATCGTGCGGGCTTCCGGACGGACGCCGCACACGACGTTCGAGATGCACGCGACGGACGGCGATGCGCTGGGCGCGGCCGCGCTGGTCGTCCTGGTGGACCGCAGCTCCGCCTCCGGCGCCGAGATCGTGGCCGGTGCGCTGCGCGACCACCGCCGCGCAACGCTGATGGGCGAGCGCACCTACGGCAAGGGCTCCGTCCAGACGGTGCTGCCGCTCAGAGACGGGCGCGCACTGAAGCTCACGACGTCCCGCTACTACACGCCGTCGGGCGCGTCGATCCACGAGCACGGCATCGAGCCCGACGTGCCGCTGTCGCTCGCCGCGTCGGACCCGGCCGACCCGCCGCTCGCGCCCGCCGCGGACCCCGCCGTGCGCGCGGCGCTGCAATATCTGCGCGACCGCAATCTCGCCGGCACGCAAGTCGCGCTCGCCGGGCGTCGCTGACCGTCCCGCAGGGCAGGAGGCCCGGATGTCCGTCGTGCTCGTTCCGCTCGCCGCCGGGTTCGAGGAAATCGAGGCCGTCACGATCATCGACCTGCTGCGCCGCGCCGGCATCGAGGTGCGCACCGCCGCGCTCGGGCCGCTCGACGTCACGGGCTCCCACGGCATCACGGTGCGAGCCGACGTCGCGCTCGACGACGTCGACCACGCCACGCTCGACATGATCGTGCTGCCGGGCGGCATGCCGGGCGCCGAGCACCTGCGGCGAGACCCACGCGTCATCGGCCTGCTGAAACGGCTGGCCGCGGAAGGCCGCTACACGGCCGCGATCTGCGCGGCGCCCTCCGTGCTCGCGCACGCGGGACTGCTCGACGGCCGTGCCGCGACGAGCTTCCCCGGATTCCTCGGGCCGGCATCCGCGCCGGGCCTCGCGCTGCGGGACGACGCAGTCGTGGTCGACGGCACGGTCGTCACCTCGCGCGGACCCGGCACCGCAATCGACTTCGCCCTCGAGCTGATCGAGCTGCTGGAAGGCGCTGCCGCGCGTCGGGGCGTCGAGGAGCGGCTGCAGCGCCCGCAGGCCTGAGGATGCGCGGCCCCGCGCGCGCGGCACGCCGCCGCGCAGTCCGCTACGCCGCGAGCCTGCGGATCACGCCCCACGCCGCGCCGAGCAGCAGGACGACGACGGGCAGCGCGGACAGCACGAAGCCGATCTCGCGCTTGGACGGGTCCGCCACGTAGCCGCGCAGGTAGAGCACGCGGCCGACGAGGTACACCGCGCCCAGGATCGTGGCCCAGGTGGGGCTCACGTACGTCGCGAAGAGCCACGCGGCCGGCACGAACACGACGAGCTGCTCGAGCGTGTTCTGCTGCACCCGGAAGTAGCGCTCGAAGACCTCGTGGCCCGTCGTGGCCGGCGCATGCACGCCGTAGCGGCCGCGCGCTCGCCCGACCAGCATCCCGAACACGGCGAACTGCAGCAGCGCGAGCAGGATCACGACGGTGACGCCTTCCATCCGTGCACTCCCCTGTGAAATTGGTACGGCGCGCAGAATCCTTTACCATGCGCCGCTCGTCAACGGCCGCCGGCCCGTGGAGAACTGTCGTATGGTCGGATTCCTGCTGCGCGCCGCGATTTCGGCGCTGGGACTGTGGGTCGCGAGCGAGCTGCTGCAGGGCATGCAGTTCGACTCGGTCGCGAAGCTCGTGCTCGCGGCCGTCGTGCTCGGCGTCGTGAACGCCTTCGTGCGGCCGCTCGCGTTCATCCTGACGCTGCCCGTCACGATCGTGACGCTGGGCCTGTTCCTGCTCGTACTGAACGCCGGCATGATCGCGCTCGTCGCCCGGCTGGTGCCGGGTTTCACTATCGCAAGTTTCTGGACCGCCGTCGGTGCGGCGCTGATCGTGAGCCTGGTCTCCTGGGCCGCCTCGAGCGTAATCGGCCCCAAGGGCAAGGTGGAGATGATGTCTCCGCGTCGCCGCCCCTGAGCAGCGCCGGCCGTCACGCCAGCCGCGAAGGGATCGTCACCAGCGCGACGCCGATCAGCACCACGACCATCCCGGCCACCTGGGCCGGGGCGAGCGCCTCCCCGAGGAATACCCAGCCGAGCACCGTGGCGACCGCCGGGTTCACGTACGCGAACGTCGCGACGCGATCGGCGGCCACCCGCTGCAGCAGCCACGAGTAGGCGGTGTACGCGACGGCCGAGCCGAACACGGCGAGGTACAGCATCGCCACGAGGCCGCCCGCGCTCCAGTGCAGCCTCGGCAGTTCGCCGGCCGCGAGCCCGGCGATCGACAGCCACGCGCCGCCGAGCAGCATCATCACGGCGTTGAACGCGACGGGACCCACCTCGAGCCGGGCGTTGCGATACACGACGGTGCCGAGCGCCCACGAGAAACTGCTCGCCAGCATGGCCGCCTGCCAGGCGACGTGGCCCGGCGGCGCGCTCTCGCGCGGCCAGACGAGCAGCGCGACCCCCGCGAGCCCCAGCAGCAACCCGACGATGCCCTTCGGCGACAGGTGATGGCCGTTGGGCCCGAGTGCCCCGAGCGCGGCGATCCAGAGCGCGGAGCCCGCGGCGAGCAGCGCGCCCTCGTTCGAGGGCAGGTACTGCAGTGCGTGGGTGCTCGTCCCGTTGCTGAAGGCGATCATCAGCACCGAGAAGAGCGCCATGTACCGCCACTCCCGCCCCGTCGCGGGAAACCGCTCGCGCATCACCGTCGCGACGACCGCGAGCAGCGCGCCCGCGACGAGGAAACGCGTGCCGGCGAACAGGAGCGGCGGCATCTCGCGCACTCCGAGCCGGATCGCGAGGAAGGTGGAGCCCCAGATCAGGTAGATCGCCGCGAACGCGGCGGCGATCTTGAGCCGCAGCCGCGGGTCGCCGGCCGCGGGCGGGTTCACTGCCGCCGGGTGCCGAACCGGTAGAGCATGAACGCGAGCGCGCCCACGACCGCAAGCCCGAGCCAGCCGCCGAAGTGCAGGCTACCGGGCAGCGCGAGCACGTCGGCGCGCCCCGAGGTGACGATCGGGACCGCAATCAGTATGCCCATCAGCGCCTCGCCCGTTATGAGGCCCGCGGCGAACAGCAGCCCGTTGCGCTTCGCGCGCTCGGCCTCCGGAGACTCGCCGCGCACGCCGAGCCGGCGCTCGACGAGCCAGGCGAGCAGGCCGCCCGCGAAGATCGGCACGGACAGCTCGAGCGGCAGGTAGATGCCGACCGCGACCGCGAGCACGGGCGCGCGGAACGACGAGCCGCGCGACTCGAGCCACCGGTCCCAGACGATCACGACGACGCCGATCAGCGCGCCGATCGAGATCATCGTCCACGGCAGTTGTCCGCCGAACATGCCCTTGGCGACGGACGCCATGAGCGTCGCCTGCGGCGCGATCAGCGGGTCCGGGTGCTCGGGGGTCGGCACGCCGATGCCGTACGCCTTGAGGAGCAGATTCAGCACCGGCGCCATCACGAGCGCGCTCGAGGCCGCGCCGATCGCGAGCATGACCTGCTGCTTCCAGGGCGTGGCGCCCACGAGGTAGCCGCACTTCAGGTCCTGCAGGTTGTCGCCGCCGATGCAGGCCGCGCAGCAGACGACCGCGCCGATCATGATCGCGGCGACCGGTCCCAGCTCGGCCGTGCGGCCCATCAGGAAGATCAGCAGCAGCGACGCGAACAGGATCGTGCAGATCGTGATGCCCGAGACCGGGTTGTTCGACGAGCCGACGAGTCCGGCCATGTAAGCGGACACCGAGCAGAACAGGAAGCCCGCGACGACCATGATCAGCGTCATCGGCACGCTCACGCCGATCGAGCCGACGATGTTCTGGTAGAGCACGAAGAGCGGCAGCGTGAAGAGCACGGTGCCGACGAGGATGCCGTTCATCGGCAGGTCGCGCTCCGTGTGCGCGACCGCGCGCCCGGCGCCGGCCCGGGCGGCGGCGAGCCCGCTCGCGATGCCGGACAGCAGCGACTTGCGGATCGAGACCAGCGCCCAGACGCCGCCCACGAGCATCGCGCCCACGCCGAGGTAGCGGATCTGGGCCGACCAGATCGCGAATGCGGCGTCCTCGGCGGAGCCGGCCGCGACCTGCGCGGCGAGCGCGGCGTTGCCGTCGAGGAAGTACGCCGCATAGACGGGGATCGCGACGTTCCAGCTGATCATGCCGCCGAGCAGCACGAGGATCCCGACGTTGAGCCCGACGATGTACCCCACGCCGAGCAGCGCCGGCGAGAGATTCGTGCCGAAGTAGCCGAGCCACGAGCCGAGCCAGCCGGAAACGGACGCCGTGTCCGGGTAGAGCCGCAGTCCCCCCGCCGCCGCGAGCTTCGCGAATCCGCCGCCGAGCGCGGCGAGGCCGAGGATGCGCACGCCCTGCGACGGGTTCTCGCCGGCCTTCAGCACCTCGGCGGCGGCCTTGCCCTCGGGAAACGCGAGGCCCTGGTCGACGATGAGCGCGCGCCGCAGCGGCACCGAGAAGAAGACGCCGAGGATGCCACCGAGTCCGGCGATCGCGAGCACCCACAGGTACTGGAAGTCGGCCCAGTGCCCGAGGATCACGAGCGCCGGGATCGTGAAGATCACCCCGGCGGCGATCGACGAGCCCGCCGAGGCGCCGGTCTGCACGATGTTGTTCTCGAGGATCGTGCTGCCGCCGAGCACCCTCAGCACGGCCATCGAGATCACCGCCGCGGGGATCGCCGAGGCGATCGTCATGCCGGCGAAGAGCCCGAGGTAGGTGTTGGCGGCGGCGAGGATCATCGCGAGCACGATCGCGAGCGTCACCGCGCGGAAGGTGAGTTGCGGCGGCGAGACGTGGCTCGGGCTCATGGACGGGCTCCCCGCGGGGTCGTTATGGTCATTACGACGGCAGCGGCGTCACCAGCCGCACTGTCGTCCCTGGTTCTGCTCCTCGAGCCAGCCGCGCAGCGGGGCGAAATACTCCATGATCGCCGAGGCGTCCATCTCGCGCGTGCCGGTGAGTTCCTCGAGCGTGTCCTGCCAGGGCTGGCTTGAGCCCTTCGCGAGCATCGCGCCGAACTTCCGGCCCGCTTCCTCGTTACCGTAGATCGAGCACTCGTAGAGCGGGCCCTCGAAGCCGGCCGCGTCGCAGAGCGCGCGGTGGAACTGGAACTGCAGGATGAACGAGAGGAAGTAGCGCGTGTACGGCACGTTGCCCGGCACGTGGTACTTCGCGCCCGGGTCGAAGTCCGCTTCCGTGCGCGCGACGGGGGGCGCAATGCCCTGGTAGCGTTCGCGCAGCGCCCACCAGGAGGCGTTGTAGTTCGCGGGCGTGACCTCGCCGGAGAACACCTTCCAGCGCCACTCGTCGATCACCTTGCCGAACGGCAGGAAGGCGATCTTCTCGAGCGCCATCTTCATCTGCTGGTTGATGACCGCTTCGCGGCTCTGCGTCGCCTCGGGCACGAGCCCGATCTTCGCGAGGTACGCGGGCGTCATCGAGAGGTTGACCGTGTCGCCCACGGCCTCGTGGAACCCGTCGTGCGCCCCCTGCTGGAACAGGTACGGCTGCTGCGGGTACCAGAGGTAGTAATAGATGTGGCCGAGCTCGTGATAGAGGGTCGTGAGCTCTTCGTACGTGGGCCGCACGCACTGCTTGATGCGCACGTCCTGCTTGCCGTCCATGTGCCAGGCGCTCGCGTGGCATTGCACGTCGCGATCGCGCGGCTGGGTGAGCATCGAGCGCTCCCAGAACATCTGTGGCAGCGCCGGAAAGCCGATCGAGCGGTAGAACGTCTCGGCCGATTTCGTCATGCGGACGGCGTCGTAGCCCTGGTCGACGAGCGCCTTGTCCAGGTCGAGCCGGCTCACGCCCGGGTAGGGCTCGAGCAGGTCGTACACCGCGTCCCACTGCTGCGCCCACATGTTCCCGAGCAGGTGTGCCGGGATCGGCTTGCCGGCCGGCACCTTGTCCTCGCCGTACTTGCGCGCGAGGCGGTCGCGCGCGTAGCAGTGCAGCTCGCGGTAGAGCGGCTCGACCTGCGCGAAGAGCCGCGCCGCCTCCTTCGTGAAATCGTCCGCCGGCATGTCGTAGCCCGAGCGCCACATGGCGCCCAGGTCCGCGTAGCCGAGGCTCCGGGCGCCCTCGTTCGCGAGCGTCGCGTAGCGCTGGTAGTCGGCGCGCAGCGGGCGCGCGGCGTCGTGCCAGCCCGTCCAGGCGTCGAGCAGCGCGGCGTGGTCGCGGCTCGTGCGCATGACCTCGAGGAGCTGCACCTCGTCGCGGCACGATTCCGGCCCCTCGGGGCAATACTTCGCCGAGCCGTACTTCGCCTCCATGCCGGCGAGCAGTGTTGCGAGCTCCGCGCGCTTCGCCGGGTCGTCTGGCGCCGGCGCCGTCGTGTTGAGCACGAGGAGCCTGAGCGCCCGCTCCGTGGCCGGGCTCATCGGCTTGCCTGCGTACGCCTTCGACTGCTCCACCGCCGTGCCGAACTTCTCGAGCCAGCGCTCCATCGCGCGGGCGTTCAGAAGCTGTGTGTCGGGCGTGATGTAGGTCGCCTGCGTCCAGGCCGCGGCATTGCCCTCGAGCCAGAAGTCCGCGAACTCGCGGTTGATGCGCGCGACGAACTCGTCGGCGGTCTCGGCGCCGGCGGGGACGGAGGAGAATGTGGCGGCGATCGCGGCAGTCAGAAGGAACGCGCGCCGGTGAAACGTGCGATTCATGCGGACTCCTGGGTCAGTGGTACGGCCTCGAGCCTGATCATTTGATGCCGTGCATGAGTCGGTTGATCAGCGGCGCGAAGACGAGGTAGGCCAGCGCGATCACGAGGCCAAGCCAGAACATCTGCTCGAACACCACGGCGTACTGGGCCAGCGATCCCGCCGCTTCGTGCGCGTCGCCGCCGCCGGAAGCGATCGCCGCGATCCGTCCGGCGACGAAATTGGCCATCGCGATCGACAGGAACCACCCGCCCATCGCGAGCCCCGTCTCCTCCGGGCGCGCGAGCTTGGTGACCATCGCGAGCCCGATCGGCGACAGGCACAGCTCGCCCATCGTGTGGATGAAGTAGGTGAGCGTGAGCCAGGTCCAGCTGATCCGGCCATTCTCGCCGACGAAGTGTTCGATCGCGAAGACGAGAACGTAGAAACCGACGGCGGCGGCCACCAGGCCGTATGCGAATTTGCGCGGGATGGACGGATTGATGCCGCGCGAATCGAGAGCCGGCCACATCGCGGCGAACACCGGTGCGAGCAGCAGGATGAACACCGGGTTGACGGACTGGAACACCGAGAAATGCAGTTCGTGGCCGAACAGCGTCGGCATGTCGACGTAGTCGCGCGCCAGGAAATTCAGCGACGATCCGGCCTGCTCGAACAGCGCCCAGAACAGGATGTTGGCCGCAAAGAGGATCATCATCGCGATGTAGCGGTGCAGCTGTTCCTTCGAGCCGCTCGCGACGCCGCTGTAGATGAAATAGGCCACGAGCGCCAGCATCATGAAGATCAGGAGCACGCCCAGCACGTCGCTCTGGCTCAGCAGGAAGTAGACGGGCACCACGAGCACCGCGCAGCCCACGAGCACCTGGACCAGCGGGCCGTAACCGGACTTGCCGGCCGGTGCCGTGCCGATCTGTCCCAGCCATGCCTTGAACACCTGGAACATCATCAGGCCGAGGATCATGCCGATGCCGGCCGCAAAGAATCCCCAGCGGAAGCCGTACCTGGCGCCGATCCAGCTCGCGCATACGATCGGCGCCACCAGCGCGCCGGCGTTGATGCCCATGTAGAAGATCGTGAACCCCGAGTCGCGGCGGGCATCGCCGGGTGCGTAGAGCTTGCCGACCATCGTGGAGATGTTCGGCTTGAACAGCCCGTTGCCGACCACGACGACGGCCAGGCCGAGCAGGAACATCTCGAGGCCGGGCGACATGAGCAGGAACATGCCGAGCGCCATCAGCACGCCGCCCAGCATGATCGACCGCTGGTACCCGAGCACCCGGTCCGCCACGTAGCCGCCGAGGATGCCGGTCATGTAGACCATGGCGGTGTAGCCGCCGTAGGTCCGGCTTGCCTCTGCGTTCGCCTGGTCCCCCAGGTGCGCGAAGAACGCCGTCGCGACGTGCACCGCCAGCATGGCGCGCATGCCGTAGTACATGAAGCGCTCCCAGAACTCGGTACCGAACAGGTTCCAGAGTGCGCGGGGGTGACCGAGGAACTCCCCGGCCGGCGGGGCGACGGTGAGCGATTGCGAGGCGTTGGCGGGGCCGCTCATGCGATTGGGCCTCTTCTTGGTGGCGGACGTAAGAGTGGCGCGCAGTCTCTGCGAACTCGCGGTGCAAGAGCAAGGGAATTGGTGCCGGCCTGGCTGCGCCCCTGCCCGGGGCAGCGACGACGCGTGCCCGGGTGCCTCCCGACCGGCCGGCCCGCGCACGGCGCCGACGTCGTCGGCTCACTCCCCGGACGGCGTGGCCTCGTGCGCGGCGCGGTCGGCATCGCGCCGCCTGCCGAGGAACACCGCGAGCAGGATGCCGAGCTCGTAGAGGATGTACATCGGCACCGCCATGAAGGTCTGCGAGATCGCGTCGGGCGGCGTGAGGAACGCGGCGACCACGAAGATGCCGAGCAGCACGTATCCGCGGTTTGCACGGAGCTTCTCGACCGACACGAGCCCGGAGAGCACGAGCAGCACCGTCGCGACCGGCATCTCGAACGCAATGCCGAAAGCGAAGAAGAGCAGCAGCGCGAAATCGAGGTAGCTTGCCATGTCCGTCATCATGCGGACGCCTTCGGGCGCGGTGGCCGTCAGGAACGCGAACATGAGCGGGAACACGACGAAGTAGGCGAACGCGACGCCCGCGTAGAACAGGAACACGCTGGTCACGAACAGCGGCAGCGCGAAGCGCTTCTCGTGCCGGTAGAGACCGGGGGCGATGAAGGACCACACCTGGTAAAGCACGAACGGCATGGCGATGAAGAGCGCCGCGATCAGCGCGAGCTTGAGCGGCGTCATGAAGGGCGAGACGACGCTCGTCGCGATGAGCGAAGTGCCTTCCGGCAGCTTCTCGATCAGCGGATGCGCGATCAGCGTGAAGAGGTCGTTCGCGAAGAACGCGAGCGGGACGAACACGATCGCGACGGCGACCACGGCGCGCAGCAGGCGGCTGCGCAGCTCGAGCAGGTGCGAGACGAGGGTGCCTTCCGCGAGCGTGTCGTGCGGAGCCTCACCGGGTTCCATCGGTCTCGTCCGGCGTACCGGGAGCGGCGTCCGGCGCGGCGGCCGGCGGCGGCGACGACCGCGCCTGGGGCGGCGGGTCGTTCAACGGGTCGTAGCGCGTTTCCTGCTCTAGCTGGGTCCTGAGCTGCCGGGCCATGGAACGCGCCCGCCCGGCCCAGCGCCCGAGGTCGGCTGCCAGCTTCGGCAGTCGCTCGGGCCCCAGCACCAGCAACGCAATGCCGAGGATCAGGATGATCTCGGTGAAGCCGACCTCGAACATCGCGCCCTCAGGCGGCCGGCTTGCCGTCCGAATTGCCGGCGCTGGCGCGCTCCTTGAATTCGGCGTCCTTGCCGGTCAGCTCCTCGAGCTGGCGGGTCTGGTCGTTGTCGCCTTCATTGACGGCCTTCTTGAAGCCGCGGACCGCGGCCCCGAGGTCCGTGCCCACGTTGCGCAGCTTCTTGGCGCCGAAGAGAACCAACGCGATCACCAGGATGATCAGCAGTTCGCGAAAGCCAATGCCCATAGCAGGTCTCCGGGGCCCACCCGGGGCCGGACCGGCATGATACGACATCGTGTTGGCTGGCTCGTGACGGCCGTCGCCTACACCTCCAGCCAGAGAGTGACCGGCCCGTCGTTCGTGAGCGACACCTGCATGTGGGCACCGAACCGGCCCGAGGCGGCGCGTTCCCCGAGTCGTGCGCGAGCCGCGGCGACGGCAACCTCGAACAGCAGACGGCCCTGCCCGGGGGGCGCCGCTCCGGTGAAGCTTGGCCGCAGTCCGCGCTGTGTGTCCGCAGCCAGCGTGAACTGGGGAACGAGCAGCAGCCCACCGCCCGTCTCGATGAGGCTGCGGTTCATGCGGCCGGCCTCGTCCTCGAACACCCGGTAGCGCAGCAGACGGTCGACCAGGCGCTCCGCGTGGTCCGCGGTGTCCCCCGGTACCACGGCGACCAGGACCAGCAGCCCGCTGCCGATGGCGCCCACGGATGCCCCTTCGACCGTGACGCTCGCCGCGCTCACGCGCTGCAGAAGGCCGATCATGGGTTCATGCTCTCAATAAAAGTGGAATCGATTCCCACAGAGAGGCCTCTTGACATCCATTTATACCTTATACATCCCACAAATGTCCTCAACATTGCCATCCATCGAATCCGGTGTCGATCTGCGCGGTTGAATGCGGCGAAGTGGCTCGTGTAGGACATATCTGACACGATTACTTGGAATTGTGGGAGGTCGTCTCGCTCCGTCGGCTATATCGGGTCTTCAGTGTAAAGAATAGCTTCCTGACGAGCGCCCCGCCCCCTGGCGCCGCATCCGGGAAAGTCGCGTTACCTGGTCGACGTTCATGACTTTTTCCGGGAGGTGTCAACGGCATGTCACACAGCGCCCCCAGGCTGCGCCCGCAAACGAGGTCGATGGAGCATCTGCCATGAGCCCGTTCCCGCCGCAAGCCCCGCTCCGCGTGCGGACCGTCTTCATCTCGGACGTGCACCTGGGGTTCAACGGATGCCGGGCCGGGTTCCTGCTCGACTTCCTGCGGCGGGTCGAGTGCGAGACGCTGTACCTGGTCGGCGACATCATCGACCTCTGGAGCCTCGAGCGCTCCTTCTACTGGCCGCAGCAGCACAACGACGTGGTCCGCACGGTGCTCGCCAAGGCACGCGACGGCACCCGCGTCGTCTACGTGCCCGGCAACCACGACCGGGCTTTCCGCGACTACGACGGCTGGGTGCTCGGCAACGTCGAGATCCGCCGCGAGGCTCTGCACCAGGTCGCCGACGGACGGCGCTTCCTCGTGCTGCACGGCGACGAGTTCGACAGCGTGATCCGGGCGAGCCCGCTGCTCGAGTCGCTCGGGAACGGCGCCTACGGGTTCGTGCTGCAGCTCAACCGCTGGTTCAATGACGTACGCCAGCGGTTCGGCTACCCGTATTGGTCCGTCGCGGCGTTCCTCAAGCACAGGGTCCGGAACGCGGTGGGCTACATCAGCAACTTCGAGCGTGCGGTCGCGTTCGAGGCGCGGCGGCGCGGCGTCGACGGGATGATCTGCGGCCACATCCACCGCGCCGGGATCGCGGAAATCGAGGGCGTCGTCTACTGCAACGACGGCGACTGGGTGGAGAACTGCACCGCGCTCGTCGAGGACGCGCAGGGCCGCTTGAGCCTGCTGCGCTGGACGGAGAGCGTAGAGGTGCTGAGCGCAGGGGACGCGTGTGCAACGGGGGTGACGCTGGGCCACGCCGCATGAGGCTCGTGCTCGTGACGGACGCCTGGCTGCCACAGACCAACGGCGTGGTCCGCACGCTCTCGATCACGACGAGCCTGCTGCAACGACTGGGTCATCGCGTCGACATCGTCGAGCCGGCCGGTTTTCCCACGTGGCCATGCCCGACCTACCCGGAGATCCGGCTGGCCTGGCGTCCCTACCGCCGCGTAGCGCGGCAACTCGCGGAGCTGGACCCGGACTGCGTGCACGTCGCGACCGAGGGTCCGCTCGGG
>RPQJ01000092.1 GCA_003819815.1 Lysobacterales bacterium | reverse complement strand
CGCGGATGAAGAGCAGGCGCAGCACGTCCACGCCCAGATAGGCGAGCGTGGGCATCCCGAACCCGGTCGGGACCGGGCTCGACACGAGGCTGAACGTGTCGAACGGATAGGGGCCGATCCACCGCTCGTACAGCCGGAGGTAGCGCTCGATCGCGTCGAGGTCGCCGGCGGACCGTTCCGCGATCTCCGGGTGCAGCAGGGTCCGCAGCGCGATCCGGCGACCGTCGACGCTCCGGTGTTCCCGCTCCCCGACGACGTAAGGCCCCACCATCAGGTCGATCGCGGCGTCCGGTTGCTCGAACGCGTACGTCCGCGTGCGACCGCCGGCGCCGGCGCGTTCCGACAGGAGCGCGCCGGGGGCTACGCCGAGGTGCGGCGAGGGCGCGGTGACCGCGATCCGGTACGAGAGCGCGGCATCGCGCACGACTGGATGCCAGTACGATGCGGCCGGCAGGAACGCGCCGTTCGGTCCGGCGATCGGCGCGACGCTCGTGAGCACCGAGCGGTGATCGATGCGTCCGTCGATCGGCTCGAGCCGCCCGCGCCAGTGCACCTCGATGCGGCGTTCACGTGGGGCGGCGTCGAGCGACCAGTTGCGCAGCCCGTGGCCCGAGCGCGCCGGGACTTCGGCGGTCCGCCCGTCGATCGTGAAACGCTGCACGCCGTGACGTTCGTCGAGCACGATCTGCCAGGCACGACCGGGCGGCAGCAGCCACGTGCCCTGTCCGGCGAGTTCGCGTGTCGTGGGGTCGAGCCGCACGTCGAGACGGGCCTGCACGGCAGGCGCGGCCGTGGCAGGGCCTGCAACCGCCGTCGAGATCAGCAGGGCGAGTGCGACGAGCCGCTTCACCGTTCCGCCGCCGGCGGGAACCGGGCCACGATCTCGACCGTGCGCCCATTGCGTTTCACGGCCAGCGGCAGCCACGTGCCCGGCGCCTGCCGCATCACCGCCGCAGCGACGTCCGCCGCTTGCTTCGGCGCTACGCCCGCGATCGTGACGATCACGTCTCCGCTGCGCAGGCCGGCCTTCGCGGCGATGGAGCCTTGCGCCACCTCGGAGATCCTCACCCCTTCGTGCGCGGGCTCGAGCGTGATGCCGAGCCGCGGGCGCGGCGGTCCGGCCGGGCGTTCGGGCGCAGCGATGCCGAACACTGCGTCCGCGAGGCCCGGGACGAGGGTCGCGCAGTCTTCCTTCTGGTCGAAGGGCACCAGCGTGAGCGACGTCCTGCGCCCGAGCGACCGCAGCTGGTGGGGCACGCCCCAGCCGTGCCTTACGTGGCCCTGCCCCAGAAGCCCGACGACGACGGCGCCGGGGCGACCGGCCGCCGCGGTCGCGATGCCTTCGGCCATCGCGCGGTCCCAGACGAGCTGGGCCTCGACGAAGCGGCGAAACTCGGGGTTCGAGCGATCCACGTCGCCCCCGGCCTGTTCGGCAGGCAGGTGTTCGCGCCACGTCTCGAATAGGTCGTCCTCGTACGCCGGCAGCGCAGGGGCGGGATCACCGACTCCCTCGCGCTCGGCCGCGGGGACGGCCTCGAGCCCGCGGTCGCCGACGGCGCTCACGAGCGAGCGCTCGACGTTCACCGCGACCATCGGGATGCGGTTCATGCGCGCGAAGTGGAAGATCGGCAGGTACAGCGACGCGTCGTAGCCCCACGCGTTGCGCCAGTCGGCCTCGCGCAGGAACGCGGCCTCGTCGAGTTCGCCTGCCACCCAGCGGTCGAGCGCCGGCTGCACACGGCGCGGGAACATCTCGAGCGCGACGACGAGCGACGGATGGTGTGCGTGCAGCGCGGCGAGCGTCTGCAGCTGCCAGCGATGGTGCTCCTCGACTTCGTGCGTCTCCCCGAGCAGCACGACGCGCGATTCGGCGGCCCGCGCCGCGAGAGCCTCGAAGGCCACCGGCTGCGTCGCACCCGGCGCGTGCCACTCGCCGACCGGGGCACAGACGGCGGCGCGCGCCGCTGCGGGCGCTGCAAGCATCAGCAGCGCGACAGCGACGACCCGTCGTTGTGGAGAGCAGCGGGCTGGCACATGTTTCTCCCGTCCACTGGTGGTTCGCCGCGTGCGGTCCGTCGGCTTCACTCGATCGCGCGCGCGACGACCTTGCGGACGTGGCGTACGCCGGCGATGGTGGCCAGCGCGACGACCGGGATGCTGAGCGCCACGACGGTCTCGACGCTGATGGGCCAGCCGGCGTGCGCCAGACCCTTCGCGACGTACCCTACGAGCCCTACGACATAGTACGTTATCGCGGCCGCCGAGAGCCCCTCGACCGTCTGCTGCAGTCGCAGCTGCGCTTCCGCGCGCCGGTTCAGCGAGGCGAGCACCTGTTGGTTCTGGCGCTCGCGCGAGACGTCGACGCGCGTCGAGAGCAGCTGCGTCGCGCGTGCGACCCGCTGCGACAGGGACTCGATCCGCGCCGCCACCGAGGTGCACGTGTTCATCGCCGGGGCGAGCCGCCGGCCCGTGAATTCCTGGAACGTCTGCAGTCCCTGGATGCGCACCTCGCGCAGTTCCTCGATCCGGCGCTGCACGAGCCCGTAATAGGCGCTCGCGGCGGTGAAGCGGTAGTGATGCGCCGATTCCCGCTGCTCGATCTCGGCCTCGAGTCGGGTGAGGCGATCGAGCAGCACGGGCTCGCTGGCCTCCGTCGCGCCGACGAGCTGCGACGTGACCTCGGCCAGCTCGCGCTCGGCCGTCGTGAGCCACGGCGTGAGCTGCTGCGCGACCGGCAGCGTGAGCAGCGCGAGCAGGCGGTACGTGTCGATCTCGAGCAGGCGCTGCAGCATGCGGCCTGCCTGCCGCTGCGTCATGGTGCGGTCCAGCAGGAGCAGGCGGCCGTAACCGTCCCGGATCCGGAAGTCGGTGAGCGCGACGCCGGCGCCGTCGGCGACCGCCGCGCCCACGAGCACGTTGCCGGCGAAATGCCGCGCGGCGATCTCCTCGTAGTCGAGCGGTACCGCGGGTGCGGGCAGCACGGCTGCGTGCGTCGCTACGAGCGTGCGGCCGCCGAGGCCGGCCAGCCAGTCCGCGGGCACCGCGGCGAGGGCCGGCGTCTCGAACGGATCGGGGGCGGCGCCCTCGACGATGAACTTGTAGCGCGCGAACTCCGAATGCCGCTCCCACTTGAGCCGGAAGGGACCGAGATCCGCGCTGTAGTGCGTCGCGCGCGGCGGCGGCTCGTGTCCGTAGCGTCGCAGCAGCGCGCTGACGTGTTCCCACTCCTGCGCACGGTCCGCGGGGTCCGAGTAGAGCGCGAGGAACGTGACGCGGAGCGGCGCCTTGAGGCTCTCCGAGGGCCGCGCGTGCACCTCGTCGTTGAGCTCTATCCTGAGCGGGTGGTCGGGCGGCAGTGTGTGCATGCGGAGTGTCGAGGCAGCCCCGTCAACCCGTGGGCGGCTTCACCGCAAGGACCGCGCAGGTCGAGTGCTCGAGGGCCTTTTCCGCGGTGCTGCCCAGCAGGGCCTCGCGCAGGTTGCCGCGCCCGCGCGTGCCGATCACGAGCAGGTCCGCGTCGACGACGGCGCAGAATTCGATCAGGCCGGAGCGGTGCCCGGTGTAGGGAAAGACCTCGCGACGCACTCCGATGCCTTCCGCAGGGACGGTACCTGCGACGAACTCGTCGAGCGCGGGCCCGAATTCCGCGGCCAGCCGGGCCTGCGTCTCCCGCGACCCGTCGAGGGCGGGCACGACGTGCACCGCATAGAGCCTGGCCGCGTCCCGGCGCGCGATGTACTCCGCCCACGCCAGGGCGCGGCGGCTCGCTTCGGAGAAGTCGATGCCTGCGGCGACGGTGCGGAAGGTCCCGGCGCGGTCGTCGCGTACGACGAGCACGTCGACCGGCAAGCTGCGGATGCAGCGCGATGCGAGCGTGCCCAGGCCCACGTGGGCGCCGCCCTCGCCGCGGGCGCCCAGGACCAGGAGATCGGCGCCGTGGCGGCGGATCGCGTCCTCCAGCACCGAGTGTCCCGGGCCGGCCAGCACCTCGAGGGCAACGCCCGCGGCGCCGGCGACCGGCCTGCGGAACTGCTCCCAGCGGCCGGGCAGCCCCGGATCGCCGGCGACCGCACCGCCGAGCGCATGCACGGCGTGCAGCCGCGCGCCGGCCGCCGTCGCGAGACGCGCGGCGTGCGCGAGCGCGCTGACGGATGCGGGCGAAAAATCGATGCCGACGACGACGGACTGCATGAGAGGCATGGGACGTCCTCGCGGACATCCGTATGATCCCATCTAGCACGCCGGCCCGACCGGCGGCACTAGGCAGTTACCACCGGCACCGGCCCGTGGCGAGGCACACAGCGTGAACGACCACGACGACAAGGACCTGCCCCTGCGTGACGACATCCGGCTGCTCGGCCGGCTGCTCGGCGACACCGTGCGCGAGCAGGAAGGAGCGCGCGCGTTCGACCTGATCGAGACGATCCGCCGCAACGCGATCGCCTTCCACCGCGACAACGACCCGGCTGCCCGCGCGGAGCTCGAGGGCACGCTCGACCGGCTCTCGGCCGCCGAGACGATGGTCGTCGTGCGCGCGTTCAGCTACTTCTCGCACCTCGCCAACATCGCGGAGGACCTGCATCACATCCGGCGCTCGCGGGCGCACCAGCTCGCGGGCTCGACGCCCCGCGAAGGCAGCCTCGCGCACGCGCTCGACCGCGCGGCCGCGGCCGGCGTCGGGGCCCGCGGCGTCGCGAAGTTCTTCGACGAAGCGCTGATCGTGCCCGTGCTTACCGCGCACCCGACCGAGGTCCAGCGCCGCAGCGTCCTCGACACCGAGCGGCGCATCGCGTCTCTGCTCGAGGAGCGCGACCGCGTCCGGTACACGCCTGAGGAGGCCGCGGCCAGCGACGAGGCCGTCCGTCGCACGGTGCTCGCCCTCTGGCAGACACGGATGCTGCGAAGGCAGCGGCTCGCGGTCATCGACGAGGTCGCGAACGGACTCGCGTTCTACGACCAGACGTTCCTCAGGGAACTGCCGCGCCTGTACGCCACGGTCGAGGACGAGCTCGCCCGCCGCCACCCCGACGCTGCGGGCGAGCCGCCGCCGTTCCTGCGCATGGGCTCGTGGATCGGCGGCGACCGCGACGGCAATCCTTACGTCACCGCCGAGGTGCTGCGCCGGACGCTGCGCATGCAGTCGGCGCGGCTCTTCACGTGGTACCTGGAGCAGCTGCACGAGCTCGGCGCGGACCTGCCGGGCGCGACGTCGCTGGTCGAGGCGTCGCCCGCGCTGCTCGCGCTCGCCGAGCGCTCGCCGGACACGCACCCGCAGCGTGCCGACGAGCCTTATCGGCGCGCGCTCACGGGACTCTATGCGCGGATGGCCGCCACCGCGCGCGAGCTCGACCACCTCGAGGCGATGCGTCACGCCGTGGGCGAGGCGCCGCGCTACGCGAGCGTCGAGGAGTTCGCCGCCGACCTCGAAGTGATCCGTGAGTCGCTGCACGCGAGCAACTCGGCGCTGCTCGCGCGCGGCAGGCTGCGCAGCCTGCGTCGCGCCGTCGGCGTGTTCGGCTTCCACCTCGCGAGCGTCGACCTGCGCCAGAACTCCGACGTGCACGAACGCGTGGTCGCCGACCTCTTCGCGGCCGCCCGCCCCGACGTGGACTACCGTGCGCTCGACGAGGAGGGACGCATCGCGCTGCTCGCCGGCGAACTCGGCACGGCGCGGCCGCTCGCCTCGCCCTACGTCGACTACCCCGAGGAGACCGCGGGCGAGCTCGACATCTGCCGGACGGCCGCGGAGATGCGCGGTCGCTACGGCTCGGCAGCCATCGCGAACTACGTGATCTCGAAGACGGACGGCGTCTCGGACGTGCTCGAGGCGGCGCTGCTGCTGCGCGAGGCAGGGCTGCTCAGGCCGCGCGAGGCGCGGCTCGACGTCAACGTCGTGCCGCTCTTCGAGACGATCGGCGACCTGCGCAACGCCGGCCGCGTGATGGACCGGCTGTTCTCCGTGCCCGAATACGCGCGGCTGCTGCCGTCACGCAACTCGACCCAGGAAGTGATGCTCGGCTATTCGGACAGCAACAAGGACGGCGGCTTCCTGACCTCGGGCTGGGAACTCTTCAAGGCCGAGCGCGCGCTCGTCCAGGTGTACGCGAAGCACGGCGTGCGGCTCAGGCTGTTCCACGGCCGCGGCGGGAGCGTGGGCCGCGGCGGCGGGCCCACCTACCAGGCGGTGCTCGCGCAGCCGGCGGGTGCCGTCCAGGGTCAGGTCCGCGTGACGGAGCAGGGCGAGGTCATCGCCGCCAAGTACGGCAATCCCGACGTCGGCCGGCGCAACCTCGAGACGCTCGTCGCCGCGACGCTCGAGGCGACGCTGCTGCCGGAGCGTGGCGACGCGCCGCAACCGGCGTACCTAGAGGCGATGGATGCGCTCTCGGGTCATGCGTACAAGGCCTATCGCGGCCTCGTGTACGACACGCCGGGTTTCGAGCGCTATTTCTGGGAGTCGACCGTGATCAGCGAGATCGCGGAACTCAACATCGGCAGTCGTCCCGCCTCGCGCAAGAAGTCGACCCGCATCGAGGACCTGCGGGCGATCCCGTGGGTGTTCTCGTGGGCGCAGTGCCGGCTGATGCTGCCGGGCTGGTACGGGTTCGGCACCGCGGTCGACGCCTGGCTCGCCGACAACCCCGGCGGACTCGAGCTGCTGCGGGAGATGCACCGCGAGTGGCCGTTCTTCGCGACGCTGCTGTCGAACATGGACATGGTGCTCGCGAAGACGGATCTGGCGATCGCCTCGCGCTACGCGGCGCTGGTGGGCGACGAGGAACTGCGCGAGCAGATCTTCCCCCGGATCCGCGCAGAGCACCGCTCGACGGTGCACAACCTCCTCGCGGTCACCGGGAGCAGTGGCCTGCTGCAGGCGAATCCGCTGCTCGCGCGATCGATCCGCAACCGCTTCCCGTATCTCGACCCGCTCAATCACATCCAGGTCGAGCTGCTGTCGCGCTACCGCTCGGGCGACCACGAGGAACTCACCAAGCGCGGCATCCACCTCACGATCAACGGGATCGCGGCGGGCCTGCGCAACAGCGGCTGAGTCAGCCGGCGACGGCGGCCGTGGGCGCTGCCGCGACCGTGCGCAGCCCGGCCGGCTCCGCTGCGCGGCAGTGCGCCACGATGCGCAGTGCAAGCTGCGCCATCAGGTCCGGCGGGAAGTCGTGACCCATGCCGTCGACGATCTCGAGCGTCGCGCCCGGGATCGTGGCGGCCGCGTCGCGCCCGGCCGCCGGCGGCACCAGCGGGTCGACGGCGCCGTGCAGCACCAGCGTCGGCACCTCGATCCGGCGGAGCAGCTCGCGGCGGTCGCCCGACCGCAGGATCGCGAGCAGCTGCCTTTCCGTGCCGGAGCGGCTGAGGCCCCGCTCCGCGACGCGTTCGAAGATCGGCTTCAGGCGCTCCAGGTTCTCGTCGAAGCCCGGGCTGCCGATGGCGCCGAAAACGCGGATCAGGTGGCGGACGACCGCAGCATGGTCATCGGGCGGCGGGGGCGGCGACGTGATCGCGCGCAGGGCCTTCCAGTGCCCGAACGCGAGGCGACGGTCGGGGTTGCCCGTGTTCGACATGATCGAGGTGAGGCTCCAGACGCGGTCCGGATACCGGGCCGCGACCACCTGTCCGATCATGCCGCCCATCGAGGCGCCGACGACGTGGGCGCGCCGGATCCCGTGCGCGTCCATGACGCCGACGGTGTCGGCCGCCATGTCGTCGAGCGAGTAGTGCGCGGCGACCGGGCGGCGCGTCAGGGCCCGGAAGATGCCGCGCAGCACGTTGCCGGGCGGCAGGTGGTCGAAGCGCGTCGAGCCGCCGCAGTCGCGGTTGTCGAAGGTGATGACGCGATAGCCCGACTGCACCAGTGCCCCGACGAACTCGTCCGGCCACAGCACCGCAGGCATGCCGAGGCCCATGACGAGCACGAGGGGCGGCGCGCTCGGGTCGCCCCAGTCCTCGCAGTCGATCTCGATGCCGTTGGCGCGTACGCGCGTCACGCCGGGAGCGCTCCGCTCACTTGCCCGTTTCGCCCGTGCCGGCGCTCGTGCCCAGCAGCTCGACGTCGAACAGCAGCACCTGGCCCGCGAGCGGGCCGCGGTCGCCGTAGGCGAGGTTCGCAGGGATCGCGAGCTGGTAGGTCGATCCCACCTTCATGAGCTGCAGGGCTTCGGTCCAGCCCGGGATCACGCCGCCCACCGGGAACGTCGCTGGCTGGCCGCGCTTGTGCGAGCTGTCGAACTCGGTGCCGTCGACGAGCGTGCCGCGGTAGTGCACGGTCACGGTGTCCGTCGCGGTCGGCGTCTTGCCCGAGCCTTCCTTGACGACCTTGTACTGCAGGCCGCTCGCGGTCGTCTTCACGCCGGGCTTCTTGGCGTTCTCGGCGAGGTAGGCGCTACCGGCAGCGCTCGCCTTCTGCGCAGCGGCAGCCTGCGACTTCGCACGCTGTTCGGTCACCTTGGCCTGCAGCGCGGTGAGGGCGGCCTCCATCTGCGCGTCCTCGAGCTTCGGCTTGCCGCTGCGCGCGTCCTTGAGGCCTTCGAGCAGCGCGTCGCTGCGGAGCTCGATGCCCGCGACGTCGCGGCCGATCTGGTAGCCGAGCGCGTAGTTCATGCGCGCCGTCTCGTCCATCGAGGCGGGGTCCGCGGCAAGCGCCTGGCCGGCGAGCAGGGCCAGGACTGCGGGCACGGCATACTGGAAATGGCGGGTCATTCGGTCGTTCCTCGGGTGGTTGGGGCGCACGGACCGCGCATCCTACCCCCAGGCCGGGAGAGCCGCATCTGTCGCGCAGGAGCATCGGGCGGGTTGAAATCGCCGACCAGCCGCATTCAACTGGCGCCTTCGGCAACGCGCGGGGAGCGGCATGACGGGCAGCGGCTGGGACGAAGAGATCGCTGAAATCCGGCGGCGGCAGGCGCTCGCGGCGCGCATGGGCGGCCAGGATCGGGTCGGGCGGCAGCGGGCGCGAGGCAAGCTCACGGTGCGCGACCGCATCGCTGCGCTGCTCGACGAGGGCAGCTTTCGCGAATGGGGCAGCCTCGCGGGCGAGGGCCGCTACGACGAGGAGGGGCGCCTCGTCGACTTCCGCGCGTCGAGCTGTCTCGTCGGCCGCGGGGCGATCGCGGGACGCACCGTCGTCGTGAGCGCCGACGACTTCACGATCCGGGGCGGCTCGTCCGAGACCTACCACCACGAGAAGAACGTGCAGGCCGAGCTCATGGCGGCCGAGTACGGCCTGCCGCTCGTGCGGCTGCTCGACGGCACCGGCGGCGGCGGTTCGGTCGCGGAGGTCGAGAAGCTCGGGGCCACCTACGTGCCTTACGTTCCGGGGTTCGACCAGGTCGTCGCGAACCTCGGCCGCGTGCCGGTCGTGTCGCTCGGGCTCGGTCCGGTGGCGGGGCTCGGCGCGGCCCGGCTGGTGGCCAGCCACTACTCCGTGATGGTCCGGGGCCTGAGCCAGATGTTCACCGCGGGCCCGCCGGTCGTCGCGGCCGCGGGCGAGAAGGTGACCGCGGACCAGCTCGGCGGCGCCGACCTGCACGCCGGCACCGGGAGCGTCGATGACGTGGTCGACACGGAGGCCGACGCATTCGCCCGCGCCCGCCGCTTCCTGTCCTACCTGCCGGACCGGACGGGAGCCGCGGTCTTGCGCGCACCGGCGGACGATGCGGCGGACCGGGCCGAGCCCTGGCTCGACGGGGCCGTCCCGCGGGACCGCCGCTGGCCCTACGAGATCCGGCCGATCCTCGAGGCCGTGCTCGATCGCGGCACGGTGTTCGAGATCGGCCGAGCATGGGGCCGCTCGATCGTGACTGCGCTCGCGCGGCTCGACGGCTGGCCCGTCGCGGTGATCGCGAGCGATCCTGGCCAGATGGGCGGCACGTGGACGGCTGCCGCCTCGCGCAAGATGGCGCGCCTGGTCGAGCTCGCGGAGACTTTCCGGCTGCCCGTGGTGCACTTCGTCGACGTCGGCGGGTTCACGATCGGCTCGCAGGCCGAGAAGGCGGGCACGATCCGCGACGGCACTCGTGCGATCGCGACGATCTTCCAGTCCACCGTGCCGTGGTGCGCGGTGATCCTGCGCCGCGCATTCGGCGTCGCCGGGGCCGGCATGATCGACCACACCCGGTTCCGCTTCCGCATCGCCTGGCCGAGCGGCGACTGGGGATCGCTGCCGGTGGAGGGCGGCGTCGAGGCGGCCTTCAAGGCGCAGATCGAGGCCGCGCCGGATCCGGAGGCGGCGCGACGCGAGATCCGGGAGCGGCTCGACCGCCTGCGCTCGCCGTTCCGCTCGGCCGAGCGCTTCTACGTCGAGGAAATCGTCCCGCCGCGGGAGACGCGGCGCTGGCTGTGCGAGTTCGCCGGGCTCGCGGCCGCCGCGCCCGGGCGCGAGCCGAGGGGGTTTCATTATCGCCCCTGAACCGGACCGGCCCGCTCGCTTGCGGCAACCCGAGAGTGACCCCGGCGACGGTCCGGGCGATGCTGGCGGCATGGTCGCGACCGTCCGGCCCATGTGGGTGCGCCAGCTGCCGAACGCGTTCAGCATCGCGCGGCTGCTCGCGGTTCCCGTCCTGTTCGTGCTTGCCGGGCAGGGGCGCGAGACGGCCTTCGGGTGGCTGCTGATCGCGGCCCTGCTCACGGACATCGCGGACGGGTACATCGCGCGGACGTTTTCGCTGCAGTCGCGTCTGGGCGCGATCCTCGACTCGACCGCCGACTCGCTGATTCTCGTCGTCGCGCTCTACGGCACCTGGGTGTTCCACCGCGACGTGATCACGGAGCACCCGTGGATCTTCGCGGGCGCGATCCTGCTGTGGCTCACGTCCGACGCGGTCGCGCTCTGGCGCTACCGGCGCCTCACGAGCTTCCATACCTATCTCTCGAAGGTGGTCACGAACGTGCTGGGCCTGTTCGTCGGCTGGCTGTTCGTCTTCGGATTCGAGCCCTGGCTCCTCTACCTCGGACTCGGGCTCAGCATGCTTGCGAGCCTCGAGGAACTGGCGATCATGCGGGTGCTCCCCGAGTGGCAGGCGGACGTCCCCGGCTTGTGGTGGGCGCTGCGCAACCGCCGCGACGTCGGCACGCCGAAGTAGGGTGTCGCCGACCGCACAATCCGAGCCGGCGGATTGCTTCGAGCGTGACGAACCGGGACAATACCGTCCGGCCGGTACAGTCCTCCTTCCCTCGAATGCTCGTACACACTTCGCCTCCCGGGGCAGCCCGTGAGCGCATCCTCGATGCCGCCGAAAAGCTGGTCGTCCGGGACGGCGCGGGTCACCTGACGCTCGACGCCGTCGCGCAGACGGCCGGCGTCAGCAAGGGCGGGTTGCTCTATCACTTCCCGACCAAGGATGCGCTGCTCGCGGGCATGATCGACCGCCACGTCGGCCTGCTCGAGGCGCGCTGCGCCGTCGAACGTGCCGGGCTGCCGCCCGCCTGCGAATCGAGCGAGATCAAGGCCTGGATCGTCGGCGTGCTCGAGGCCCAGCCCGAGCGCGAGGAGGTCGGCGCCGCGCTGTTCGCCGCCGCCGCCAACAATCCGGCGCTGCTCGACGGCGTGCGGCGGCGCTACGCCGAGCACGTGCAGCGCCTCGAGGCGCTCGGCGACTCGTTCGGGCGCGCGGCCGTCATCCTGCTCGCCGTCGACGGCCTGATGCTCGGCGAGGCGTGGCGCATCACGCCGTTCACGCCCGGCCAGCGGGCACGCATCGTGGCCGAGCTGCTGTGCCTCGCCGACGAGGCCTGCGCACCCCGAATCCCTTCCGAGGAGCCCCGTTCATGAAACGCCTCTTCCAGCGATGTGCCGGAGCGGCCTGCGCCGCGCTGGTCGGGCTCCTGCTCGCAGGCTGCAATCGGCCGGCGGAAGGACCGGCCGGCGCACCGCCGCCGCCCGAGGTGGTCGTCGATACCGTGACGCGTGGCGAGCTGCCGCTCGAACTCGCGTATTCGGCCCGGGCGGTCGGCTCGCGCGAGGTCGAGGTGCGGGCCCGGGTGAGCGGCATCGTGCTCGAACGCAGCTACGAGGAGGGCCGCCCGGTGCGCGAGGGCGACGTGCTGTTCCGCATCGACCCCCAGCCTTATCGTGCCGCAGTGGACCTTGCCGAGGCCGAGGTCGCGGTCGAGCGCGCGAGGCTCGCGGAGGCCAGTCGCCTGCGGGACCGCGTTCTGTCACTCGTGGACCGCGATCTGGTGAGCCAGCAGCAGTACGACGAAGCCGTGTCGGCGTTCGAGGTCGCGCAGGCGAGCGTCGCGGCGGCCATGGCGCGCCTGCGCTCGGCACGGCTCGACCTGGGCTACACCGCGGTGCGCGCGCCCATCTCGGGCCTCGCGAGCCGCGAAGTGCGGTCCGAGGGCAGCCTCGTGACGGCCGGCGACGAGTCGAGCCTGCTCACGCGCATCGTCCAGGTCGACCCGATCTACGTCGAGTTCGGACTGCCTGAGGCCGAGGCCGCGCTGGTGCGCGCCCGGCTGGCCAAGGGCGCCGCGCCGGCGGTGCGGCTCACGCTGCAGGACGGCACCACGCTGCCGACCCCGGCCACGCTCACGTTCGTCGACAACGCCGTCGAGCAGGGATCCGGCAACGTGCGCGCCCGCGCCGTGCTGCCGAACGCGGAAGGCCGGCTCGTGCCCGGGCAGTTCGTTCGGGCGAGCATCGGCGGTGTCGCGATACCGGACGCGGTGACCGTGCCGCGCCGGGCCGTGATGTCGAGCGCGCAGGGCATCTTCGTGTGGACGGTCGGCGACGGCGACAAGGTCGAGCTGAAACCCGTCCGACTCGGGCCCGCGGTCGGCGAGCGCACGGTGATCGCCGAGGGCCTGCAGGGTGGCGAGCGCGTGGTCGTCGAGGGGGTGCTCAAGGTGCAGCCGGGGGTGCAGGTGCGGGTGGTGTCGTCGGAAGCCGCGCCGGCGCAGCCTCCGGGACCGTCGCCCGGGCCCGGGGACGCGCCGTGATCTCGGGGTACTTCGTCGACCGGCCGATCTTCGCGTCGGTCATCTCCGCGTTCATCGTGATCGCGGGCCTCGCGGCGCTCCGGGCGCTGCCGGTCGCGCAGTACCCGGACATCCTGCCGCCCGAGGTCGACCTGCAGGCGTTCTATCCGGGCGCGACCGCCGAGACCGTGGCCGAGACCGTCGCGGCGCCGCTCGAGCAGGCGATCAACGGCGTCGACGACATGCTCTACCTGCGCTCGGCGAGCGCCGGCAACGGCTCGCTCGCGATGACGATCACCTTCG
>RPQJ01000091.1 GCA_003819815.1 Lysobacterales bacterium | reverse complement strand
GCTCGCGCAGCTACGCGATCATCGAGCAGAACATGATCTCGCGCGTCATCGAGGCCAAGGCCGACGAGATGCGCGCGTTCCTCGAGGAGGCGGCCGGCATCTCCCGCTACAAGGAACGCCGTCGCGAGACGGAGACTCGCATCGCCCACACGCGCGAGAACCTCGCGCGCCTTTCGGACCTGCGCGACGAGGTCGAGAAGCAGCTGCGGCACCTGCAGCGCCAGGCCGCGACCGCGCGTCGCTACCAGGCCCTCAAGCAGGAGGAGCGCCAGCTCCACGCTGAGCTGCTCGCGCTTCGGCTGCGCGAGGTCGAGACGGAATCGGGCGCCCGGCAGGCGATCCTGTCCGAACGCGACATCGTGCTGCAGGCCGCGCTCGCGGAACAGCGTTCCGCGGAGGCCGCGATCGAGCGTGCACGGCACGAGCACGACGAACGGTCGACGGTGGTCTCGGAAGTGCAGGGCCGCTACTACCAGGTGGGCGCGGAGATTTCGCGCGGCGAGCAGGCGGTCGACCACGCGAGGCAGATCCGCGCTCGCTCGCGCCAGGAGCTCGAGCAGATCGCCCAGGGCGTGCAGGAAGCCGCGGTGCACCGCACCCGCGACCTCGCGCAGGCCGCGGAGATGCATGCGGCGCTCGCGGAACTGGAGCCGGGGCTCGAGGCCGCCCGCACCGCCGAGGAAGCCGCCGCCGCCGCCCTCGGCCGCGCCGAGACCTCGATGCACGACTGGCAGGAGCGCTGGGAGTCGTTCAACCAGTCGCTGCGTGGCGCGTCGTCGGCCGCCGAGGCCGAACGTGCGCGCCTGGGCGAGATGGATCACCAGCTGCGCCGGATGCTCGCGCAGCAGGATCGCGCGACGCAGGAACACGCAGCGCTCGACGTCGCCGACGTCGCGTCCGCGCTGGCCTCGACCGAGGCCGCGGAGTCCGAGGCGCGCGCCGCGCTCGATGCCGAGCGTGCGTGCGTGGCGGCGTCGATCGCCGCGCTGCAGACCGAGCGCGCGAGCGAGCGCGAGCTCGCCGAGTCCGCCCGAGCGGCGCGTCGCGAGCTGCAGCAGGCCGAAGGACGCATCGTCTCGCTCGAGGCACTGCAGCGCGCGGCGCTCGGCCAGGGGCAGGGCAAGGTCGTCGACTGGCTCAAGTCGCGCGGACTCGAGGGGAGTCCGCGGCTCGCGCAGCAGCTGACGGTCGATGCCGGCTGGGAGCGCGCGGTCGAGACGGTGCTCGGCGCGTACCTCGAGGCCGTCTGCGTCGACTCGATCGACGACGTCGCCGGAATGCTCGAGAGCCTCTCGGCCGGCACGGTCACGTTCTTCGCGGGCGCGCAGGGTCCTTCGGGCGGCGGGCACGGCGGCGACCGACTCCGCTCGAAGGTGCAGGGACCTTCGGGGCTCGACCCGCTGTTCGACGGCGTGGTCGCTGCCGGCTCGCTCGGCGAGGCGCTCGCGATCCGGCCGCGGCTGCAGGCGGGCGAATCCGTCATCACCCGCGAGGGCATCTGGATCGGCCCGGACTGGCTCCGCGTGAGCCGCGACCGCGACGCGCACGAAGGCGTCATCGAGCGCGAGCAGGAGCTGCGCCGCCAGCGCACGGAGCTCGAGGTGCTGCAGACGCGGGTCCGCGAGCTCGAGGAAGAACTCGAGGCGGCGCGCGTCCGCGTGCGCGACACCGAGGACCGCCTGGGCGAGGAACAGGCGCAGGTCGGGCGCAGCGGCGCCGCGCACATGAACCTCCGTTCGCAGTTGGACGGGCTCAAGGCCCGTGCGGACCAGCGTGCCGCCCGCATGCAGCAGCTTGCCGTCGAACTCGCGGAACTCGGCCAGGCGCTCGAGATCGCGAACGCGGGCAGCCGGACGACGCGCGGCCGCCTCGAGGAGGCCGTCGCCGCGATGGCCGAGCTCGAGGACCGTCGCAAGGCGCTCGAGCTCGAGCGCGACGAGCTGCGTGCGTCGCTCGCCGCGGCACGCCAGCAGGCCGAGCAGTGCCGCAACACCGCGCGCGAGGTCGCGATCCGCGCCGAGTCGCGGCGAACGGCGCACGCTTCGCTGCTCGCCGGCATCGAGCGGCTCGACGGGCAGATCGCCCAGTTCGAGCTGCGCCGCACCGATCTCGAGACGCAGCTCACGGCCGGGGAGCGCGCGGAAGCGGAGCTCAAGGCGCGCCTGGACGAGGCGCTCGGGCTCCGCGTCGCGATCGAGGCGGAGCTCGCCACCGCACGTCGGGCACTCGAGGAGACGGATGCGGCGCTGCGCAGCCTCGACGAGAGGCGGCTCACGGCCGAGACGGCCGTGCTGGCCGCGCGCGAGGCGCTCGAGAACGTCCGTTACTCCGTGCAGGAACTCAAGGTGCGGCGCGAGTCGCTGCTCGAGCAGTTCGCGGCCACGCGGCTCGAGATCGCGGAAGTGACGGCTGCCCTCGCGCCCGAGGCGGACGCTCCGACCTGGGAGCAGCGTCTCGGCGAGACGTCCGAGAAGATCGAACGGCTGGGCCAGGTCAATCTCGCCGCGATCGACGAATTCCAGGAGCAGTCCGAGCGCAAGGAGTACCTCGACCGGCAGTTCGCCGACCTCACCGACGCGCTGTCGATCCTCGAGGACGCGATCCGCAAGATCGACCGCGAGACGCGCAGCCGCTTCCAGGACACGTTCGACCGCGTGAACGCCGGCCTCAAGGACAAGTTCCCGCGCCTCTTCGGCGGGGGCCAGGCCTACCTCGAGCTCGTCGGCGACGACGTGCTCGAGTCCGGCGTCGCGATCATGGCGCGGCCGCCCGGCAAGCGGAACAGCTCGATCAGCCAGCTGTCGGGCGGCGAGAAGGCGCTCACCGCGGTCGCGCTCGTGTTCTCGATCTTCGAGCTGAACCCCGCGCCGTTCTGCCTGCTCGACGAGGTCGACGCGCCGCTCGACGACAACAACGTCGGCCGCTTCTGCGAGATCGTTCGCGACATGTCGAGCCGCGTGCAGTTCATCTTCGTCACGCACAACAAGTCGACGATGGAACTCGCGAACCAGTTGCTCGGGGTCACGATGAACGAGCCCGGGGTGTCGCGTCTCGTCGCCGTGGACGTCGACGAGGCCGTGCGCCTCGCGGCCGTCTGACGGTGCCGCCATGACCGAAAGCGAACTCCGCTGGATCCTGCTCGTCGCTGGCCTGCTGCTGCTCGCGGGCATCTACGCGTGGGGCATGCGCTCGCGGCGGCGCTCCGCCGCGCCGGAGCCCGAACGCAGTACGCGTGTCGAGCAGCCGTACGCCCGTCCGCAGGCGCCCGCCGACGAGCCCGCGCCGTGGTCGGAGCCGCGGCGCGAGCCCCGCATGGAATTCGACGACGACCCTCCAGCCGTCGACGACGACCTTCCCGAGATCCGCGCCGACGACGATTCCGCGCCCGCGCATCACGCGGAGATGTCGCCCCGGCGGGACGCCGCGCCAGACGACGCACCCGCCGCGGCATCGAGGC
This sequence comes from Lysobacterales bacterium, assembly GCA_003819815.1. GTDB lineage: Bacteria > Pseudomonadota > Gammaproteobacteria > Steroidobacterales > Steroidobacteraceae > RPQJ01. The sequence goes on along the minus strand of RPQJ01000091.1, from coordinate 10,003 downwards.
GCCCCGCGGTCGCGGCCGAAGACCCGGGTCGGCCGCCGGCAGGCCCACCCGCCGAACCGCGCAGGCCTCCCCAGAAGATCGTCGCGCTCAGGGTCGCTGCACCCGCCGCCGCCGCGTTCGGCGGCGCGGCACTGCGCGAAGCGATCGTCGACCAGGGCTTCGAGTTTGGCCGCTACGACATCTACCACCGCCTCGACGACACGGGCCGCCCGATCGTGAGCCTCGCGAGCCTGCGCGAGCCGGGCACCTTCGACCCGGAGACGATGGACTTGCTCGAATACCGTGGCGTCGCGCTCTTCGCGGTGCTCCCGGGCCCGATTCCGTCGCAGGTCGCGTTCGACGAGCTCGTCGAGGTGGCGAGGTCGCTCGCCGCGCGGCTCGGCGGCGTGCTGCAGGACGACCGCGGAGCGTCGCTCAGCGTGCAGCGCATCGGCCACCTGCGCGAGGAAGTCGCCGAGTTCGATCGAAGTCGGGCCAGGGCCGCCCGGTAGGGCCACCGGCGCGATGACCAGCCGCGAGGCCTCGCGCCGCGTCGACGAGCTGCGGGAAGAGATCCGCCGCCACGACCACCGCTACTACGTCCTCGACGATCCCGAGATCTCCGACGCGCGCTACGACGCGCTGATGCGCGAGCTGCGCGAGCTCGAGGAGACCCACCCGGGGCTGCGCACGCCCGACTCCCCGACCCAGCGCGTCGGCGGCGCCCCGGCCGGTGCATTCGGCGTGGTCGTGCACGCAGTGCCGATGCTCTCGCTCGAGAACGCGTTCACCGAACAGGACGTCCGCGATTTCGACCGGCGCGTCCGGGAACGCCTCGACGTCGAATCCGTGCGGTATTCCGCGGAGCCCAAGATCGACGGTCTCGCGATCAGCGTGCGCTACGAGCACGGACGGCTCGCGTGCGCGGCGACCCGCGGCGACGGCACCCGGGGCGAGGACGTGACGGCGAACGTGCGCGCCATCCGCTCGGTGCCGCTCTCGCTCAGGGTCCCGTCGCCGCCCGCGGTGCTCGAGGCGCGGGGCGAGGTGTTCATGCGCCGCTCTTCGTTCGAGCTCGTGAACCGGCGCGCCGCCGAGCGCGGCGAGAAGACGTTCGTGAACCCGCGCAACGCCGCGGCCGGCAGCCTCCGGCAGCTCGACCCCTCGATCACGGCCAACCGCGCGCTCGACGTGTATTTCTATGGTCTCGGCGCCGTCGAAGGGTGGCCCGTGCCGCCGCGACACAGCGAGGTGCTCGCGGCCCTGCGACAGCTCGGACTCCGCACCTGCCCGGCGACGGACGTCGTCGACGGCATCGAGGGGTGCCTCGATTACCACGCCCGGATCGGCCGTGCGCGCGACGAACTCGGCTACGACATCGACGGCGTCGTCTACAAGGTCGACCGCCTCGACTGGCAACGCGACCTCGGCTTCGTCGCCCGCGCCCCGCGCTGGGCGATCGCGCACAAGTTCCCCGCGCAGGAGGAGACCACCGTCGTCCTGGACGTCGAATTCCAGGTCGGACGCACCGGCGCTCTGACGCCCGTTGCCCGCCTCAAGCCCGTGTTCGTGGGCGGCGTCACGGTGAGCAACGTCACGCTGCACAACATGGACGAGCTCGCCCGCAAGGACGTGCGCGTCGGCGACACGGTCGTCGTGCGGCGCGCGGGCGACGTGATCCCGGAGGTCGTGCGGGTCGTGACGGACCTCCGTCCGGACGATGCGCGCGTGGTCGAGCTGCCCGCCCGGTGTCCCGAGTGTGGTTCGCACGTGTCCCGTGCCGAGGGCGAGGCGGTCGCGCGCTGCTCGGGCGGGCTCGTCTGCGGCGCCCAGCGCCGGGAAGCGCTGCGGCATTTCGCCTCGCGCCGCGCGATGGACGTCGAGGGGCTCGGCGACAAGCTGGTCGAGCAGCTCGTCGCGGCAGACCGCGTGCGCACGCCCGCCGACCTGTACACGCTCACGGCAGACGAGCTCGCGGCGCTCGACCGCATGGGGTCGAAGTCGGCCGCGAACGTCGTGGCGGCGCTCGGGCGCAGCAGGCGAACGACCTTGCCGCGGTTCCTCTACGCGCTCGGCATCCGCGACGTCGGCGAGGCGACGGCCCTCGCGCTCGCCGGTCATTTCGGCACGCTCGAGCGCCTCGAGGCCGCGAGTCGCGAGGACATCGAGGACGTCCGCGACGTCGGACCCATCGTCGCGGCCCACGTGCGTGACTTCTTCGACGAGGAGCGCAACCGCGAGGTCATAGCGGCGCTGCGCCGGCACGGCGTGCACTGGCCGGAGGCCGAGGCGCCCCGCGCAGCGACGTCGGGCCGGCTCGCCGGCGAGACGCTGGTCATCACGGGCACGCTCGAGGGCTACACGCGCGACGAGGCGCGCGCGGCCGCGCGCGCCGCGGGCGCTAAGGTCACCGACTCCGTCACCCGCAAGACCACGATGCTGGTGGCCGGCGCGGATGCCGGTTCGAAGCTGCGCAAGGCGCAGGAACTCGGCGTGCCCGTCGTCGAAGAGGCCGAGTTCCGTCGTCGGCTCGGCGCCGGTGCCGGGTCCGGCGACTGAGCGACGACATGCTCGGCTACGCGCTGCGGCGCCTCCTCGGCCTCGTCCCGACGCTCTTCCTGATCGTGGCGGCCGCGTTTTTCCTGATGCGCGCGGCGCCGGGCGGGCCGTTCGACGCCGAGCAGACGCTGCCCCCGGAGATCGAAGCCAACCTGCAGGCCGCGTATGGCCTCGACCAGCCCGTGCACGTGCAGTTCGGCCAGTACCTCGCGGGCCTCGTGCGCGGGGATCTCGGCCCGTCGTTCCGGATGAAGGACTTCACGGTCGCGGAGCTGATCGCGCGCGGCCTGCCCGTGACGCTCACGATCGGCGTGGCCGCGCTCGTGCTGGCGCTCGCCATGGGCGTGCCGCTCGGCATGGTCGCCGCGCTGCGGCAGAACGGCTGGGCGGACCATGCGGTGATGGGCGTCGCGCTCGCCGGCATCGCGGTGCCGAACTTCGTCGTCGCCCCGGTGCTCGCACTGGTCTTCGGCGTGCATCTCGGCTGGCTGCCCGTGGGCGGGTGGGAGCGGGGCAGCCTCGCGCACGCCGTGCTGCCCGTCGTCACGCTCGCGCTGCCGTTCGTCGCGTACGTGGCGCGGCTGACGCGAGGCAGCCTGCTCGAGGTGCTGCAGTCGCCGTTCATCCGCACCGCGCGCGCGAAGGGCCTGCCGCCCGGCGTGATCCTGCGCCGGCACGCGCTGCGGCCCGCGCTGATGCCGGTCGTGAGCTTCCTGGGACCCGCCGCCGCGGCGCTGCTCACGGGCTCGCTCGTGGTCGAGCAGGTGTACGGCCTGCCGGGCGTGGGACGCTATTTCGTGCAGGGCGCGATCAATCGCGACTACACGCTCGTCATGGGCATGGTGGTGTTCTACGCCGCGCTGATCCTGCTGCTGAACCTCGCCGTCGACCTGCTGTACGGCTGGCTCGACCCGCGGATCCGCCATGACTGAGGGCGGCTACTGGAGCGACGCCGTGCGTCGCCTGCGTCGCAACCGCGCGGCGCTCGTCGCGGCGGCGCTGCTGGCGCTGCTCGTCCTGGTGTCGCTGCTCGGGCCGCTCGCAAGCCCGTGGCGGGCCGACCAGGTGGACTGGTCGCTCACGCCGCTCGCCCAGCCGCCGTCGCTCGCGAACGGCCACTGGTTCGGCACCGACGCGAACGGGCGCGACCTCTTCGTGCGCGTCTGGACGGGCTCCCGCGTATCGCTCCTCGTCGCGCTGCTCGCGACGGTCGTGAGCGTGGCGATCGGTGTCGGCTGGGGCGCCACGGCCGGCTACGTGGGCGGCCGGCTCGACGGCTGGATGATGCGCTTCGTCGACGTACTGTACGCGCTGCCGTACATGTTCTTCGTCATCATCCTCACGGTCGTGTTCGGGCGCAGCCTGTGGCTCATCTTCCTCGCGATCGGCGCGGTGGGATGGCTCACGATGGCGCGCATCGTCCGCGGGCAGGCGCTCGCGCTGCGCCGGCGCGAGTTCGTCGAGGCCGCCGTGACGCTGGGGCTCCCGCCCCACCGCATCATCGCGCGGCACATCGTGCCGAACGTGCTCGGCACCGTCGTCGTCTATGCGACGCTCACCGTCCCGCAGGTGATCCTCTTCGAGAGCTTCCTGAGCTTCCTCGGCCTCGGCGTGCAGGAACCGCTCACGAGCCTCGGCCGGCTCGTCGCCGAAGGGGCGGTCGAGATGGAGACCGCGCCGTGGCAGCTGCTCGTGCCGTCCGCCGTGCTCGCGCTGCTGCTCGTGTGCCTCAACTTCCTGGGCGACGGGCTCCGCGACGCCCTCGACCCGAGGCAGGCCTGAATGGCGGGCAGGGCGCTGCTCGATGTCCGCGGGCTCGAGGTGGAGTTCGACACGCCACGCGGCGTCGTGCGGGCCGTGCGCGGCGCGTCCCTCGAGGTCGGCGAAGGCGAGTGTCTCGCCGTGGTCGGCGAATCGGGCTCGGGCAAGAGCCAGTGCTTCCTCGCGTGCCTCGGCCTGCTCGCGGCGCAGGGCCGCGCGTCAGGCTCTGCATGCTTCGACGGCCGCGAGCTCGTCGCGGCGCCGCGCGGTCTGCTCGACGAAGTGCGGGGCGGGCCGGTCGGATTCGTCTTCCAGGATCCGATGAACGCGCTGACTCCCCACCTCACGCTCGGGCGCCAGCTCGGCGAGGCCGTGCTCGAGCGCGGGCTCATGTCGGCCGAGGCCGCCAGGAAACGCTCGCTCGAACTGCTCGCGCGCGTCGGCCTGCCGGAGCCCGAGGCCCGGCTCCGTCAATACCCGCACGAGCTGTCGGGCGGCCAGCGCCAGCGCGTCGCGATCGCGATGGCGCTCATGACCGACCCGCGGCTCGTGATCGCCGACGAGCCCACGACGGCGCTCGACGTCACGGTGCAGGCCCAGGTGCTCGAGGTGCTGCGCGACGTGCGTCGCGACGGCCGGTCGCTCGTGATGATCACCCACGACCTCGGCGTCGTCGCCGGCATCGCCGACCGCGTGGCGGTGATGTACGCCGGGCGGGTCGTCGAGGTGGCGCCCGTCGAGGCACTGTTCGCGTCCCCGGCGCATCCCTACACGGCGGCGCTGCTCGCATCGGTGCCCCGGCTCTCGGGCGACGTCGCGACGAGCCTCGCCGGTATCGAAGGCCAGCCGCCGCGGCCCGGCGAGATCGGCGCCGGCTGCTCGTTCGCGCCGCGCTGCACGCAGGCACGCGATGCGTGCCGCACGCGCATGCCCCCGTCGCATGCGAACGGGGAGCGTCGGGTCGAATGCGTGGCGCCGCTCACGGGCGCGGGGGTGTCTCCGTGAGCGAACGCTTGCTCCAAGTGCGGGACCTGCGCGTGACCTATCCCGGCCGGGCAGGGTGGGGCCGCAGCGGCCACGCGAACCCGGCGCTCGCAGGGGTCGATCTCGACGTCGAGTCCGGCGGCTCGGTGGGCATCGTGGGCGAGTCGGGGTGCGGCAAGTCGACGCTGGCCCGGGCCATCCTCGGGCTCGTCGCGCCGCAGTCCGGCAGCATCGCGTGGCGCGGCGTACCCGTGCCGCGCGGCGACGGTTCGGCGCTGCGCCGCCTGCGCCGTGAGGCGCAGATCGTCTTCCAGGACCCGTTCGGCAGCCTCGACCCGCGCATGACGCTCGCCGACAGCGTGGCCGAGGCGCTCGTCGCGCTCGAAGGGCCGACGCCGCGAGCGCGCGTCGTAGCCCGGGTCGCGGCGTCCCTGGCCGAAGTGGGCCTCGACCCGTCGCTCGCCTCACGGTACCCGCACGAAGTATCCGGCGGGCAATGCCAGCGGGCCGCGATCGCGCGGGCCACGATCGCGCGCCCGGGCCTGCTCGTCTGCGACGAGGCGGTGAGCGCGCTCGACGTCTCCGTGCAGGCGCAGATCGTGAACCTGCTCGCGGACCTGAGTCGTCGCCACGGCATGGCGCTCGTGTTCATCAGCCACAATCTCGCCGTCGTGCGCCACCTGTGCGACGAGGTGGTCGTGCTCTACTGCGGCCGGGTGGTCGAGCGCGGGCCCCGCGAGGCGATCTTTGCAAGCCCGCGCCACCCGTACACGCGGGCGCTGCTCGATGCCGTGCCGGCGCCGGATCCGGTCGTCGCCCGGCGTTCCTCCGCCGTGCCGGCGGCACTCGATGCGTCCGTCCGCCCGGCACCGGGAGGATGCGACTATCGTCCGCGCTGCCCACGCGCCGGTCCCGAGTGCGCAGCGCGGATTCCCGCCCTCGCAACGACCGGCACCGGCCACGCCGTGGCCTGCCACCACCCGCTGTCGACGGCGGGGTAGCGGTCGAGCCGGCCGGTATACGTCTTTACCGTCCTTGTGGCCCCGGCCGGGCTGGGATTACCTTTTCGCCAATTCTGCATACGCCGGAGCGGGACGGGCATGACGATCGACCTGGGTCTACTGGTGTTGACGGCAGCGTCGATCGGCGTCGTGCACACGTTGCTCGGGCCCGACCACTACGTGCCTTTCGTGGCGATGTCGGCAGCCCGTCGCTGGACCACGTCGCGGACCCTGTGGATCACGAGCCTGTGCGGCGTGGGTCACGTGCTCGGCTCGGTCGCGATCGGCGCGATCGGCATCGGCATCGGCGTGTCGCTGCACCGGCTCGAGTGGCTCGAGGGCGTCCGCGGCGACGCGGCCGCGTGGCTCCTCACCGGGTTCGGCCTCGCCTATCTCGCGTGGGGACTCCGGCACGCGTGGCGCGCGCGGCCGCATGTGCACGAGCACGTGCACGCGGACGGCACGCACCACGGCCACCGTCACACGCACCAGGGCGGTCACCTGCACCCGCACGTGGACGAATCGCGGGCACGCTCGATCACGCCGTGGGCGCTGTTCGTGATCTTCGTGCTCGGTCCCTGCGAGCCCCTGATCCCCGTGCTCATGTACCCGGCGTCGCAGCACAGCGTGTGGGGCACCGTCGCGGTCGTCCTCGCATTCGGAGCGGCCACCATCGCCACGATGCTCTCCGTCGTCTGGCTCGCGCTGCGCGGCATCGAGCGGTTGCCGATGGACGCGATGCAGCGCTACTCGCACGCGCTCGCGGGCGGGGCCCTGAGTCTCTGCGGGCTCGGCATCGTGTTCCTCGGCCTGTAGGGCGGCTGAAGAGTGGCCGGTCCGCTGCACGGCGTCGTCGTACTCGACCTGAGCCGGATCCTGGCCGGCCCCTGGGCCACGCAGGTGCTGGCCGACTACGGCGCCGAGGTGCTCAAGGTCGAGCACCCGCAAGGTGGCGACGACACGCGCAAGTGGGGTCCACCGTGGCTTCGCGACGGCGCGGGCCGCGAGACGGGCGAGTCCGCGTATTACCTCGCGACCAACCGCGGCAAGCGCTCGCTCGCGATCGATTTTTCGAAGCCGGAAGGGCAGGACCTCGTCCGCCGTCTCGCCGTCGAGGCCGACGTGCTGGTCGAGAATTTCAAGGTCGGCGGGCTCGCACGCCATGGGCTCGGCTGGGACGCGCTGTCCGTGCTGAACCCGCGGCTCGTGTACCTCTCGATCTCGGCGTTCGGACAGGACGGACCCGACGCCGCGAAGCCCGGCTACGATGCAATGATCCAGGCGACGGGCGGGCTCATGAGCGTCACCGGCGTGCCGGACGGCGAGCCGGGCGCCGGCCCGCAGAAGGTCGGCGTCGCCGTGGCGGACCTGATGTGCGGCATGTACGCGGTGTCCGCGATCCTCGCGGCGCTGCACGAGCGGGCGGGCTCCGGTCTCGGCCAGTACATAGACCTCTCGCTGCTCGACACGCAGGTCGCCTGGCTCGCGAACCAGAACCTGAACTACCTCGTGTCCGGCGTGCCGCCGCGACGGCAGGGCACGGCACACCCGAACATCGTGCCGTACCAGGCCTTCGCGACGGCGGACGGCCACCTGATGCTCGCGGTCGGCAACGACGCCCAGTTCGCCCGCTTCTGCGCCGCCGCGGGCGACGCGGCGCTTGCCGACGATCCGCGCTACCGCACCAACAGCAAGCGCGTCGCACATCGCGCGGAACTCGTCCCACGCGTCGCCGCGCTGCTCGGGCAGCGGACGACGCGGCATTGGCTCGAGGCGCTCGAGGCAGCCCAGGTGCCGTGCGGCCCCATCAACGATCTCGAGCAGGTGTTCGAGGAGCCGCAGGTGCGCCACCGCGGGCTGCGCTTCGAGCTTCCGCACGCCCTCGGCGGCACGGTGCCCGGCGTGAGGAATCCGGTGCGTTATTCGCGGAGCGCGCTCGACGACGGCCGGGCGCCGCCGCTGCTCGGGGCCGACACCCGTGAAATCCTGGCGAAGCGGCTCGGCCTCGACCACCCGACGCTCGACGGACTTGCGGCCCGCGGCGTTATTGCGTGAAACCGTACCCGTGCACCGGCGCGCGGTGCGAGCGATAATTGGGAGGTTCCGTCGCAGCGAGCCGAAGTCATGCCGACCCGCACCATCCGTTCGAGCCCGAGCCTCGCCAACGTACGCTACGAGATTCGCGGCCGCCTGGCACGGCGAGCCCAGGAAATGGAGCGGCTCGGCTACGACATCGTCTCGCTCAACATCGGCAACCCCGGCGCTTTCGGGTTCCGCACGCCCGAGACGATGCGGCTCGCGATGATCGAGAACCTGCGCTCGGCCGAGGGCTACTGCCACCAGAAGGGCATCTTCCCGGCCCGCGAGGCCGTCGTGATGCAGCAGCAGGAGCGCGGCGTGCGCGGCGTCACGGCCGAGGACGTCTTCATCGGCAACGGCGTGAGCGAGCTCATCGACCTGACGCTGCGCGCACTGCTCGCCGCGGACGAGGAAGTGCTGGTGCCGAGCCCCGACTACCCGCTCTGGACCGCTGCGGTGAACCTGAACCGTGGCCGCGCGGTGCACTACCCCTGCCGGCCGGAGCGCGGCTTCGTGCCCGACCCGGAGGAGATCGAGTCGCTGGTCACGAAGCGCACTCGCGCGATCGTCGTGATCAACCCGAACAACCCGACGGGCGCGGTCTATCCGCGCGCGGTGCTCGAGGCGATCGCCGCGATCGCCGAGAAGCACCACCTGCTCGTGCTCGCCGACGAGATCTACGACCAGATGACGTACGACGGCGCCGAGTTCGTGCCGATGGCCACGCTCGTGCAGCACACGCTCTGTGGCACGCTGAGCGGGCTCTCGAAGGTGTACCGCGCGTGCGGATACCGGGTCGGCTGGGCCGTGTTCTCGGGCGACGTCGAGCATTCGCGCGAATACCTCTCGGCGCTCGAGCTCCTGACGTCGCTGCGACTCTGCAGCAACGTGCCCGGCCAATGGGCGGTGCAGACGGCGCTCGGCGGCTACCAGAGCGTGCGCGAGCTCGTGGGACCCGGGGGCCGGCTGCACGCCTCGCGTCGCGCGATCGTCGAGGCCGTCGGCCGCAGCCGCTACCTGACGCTCGCGCCGCCGATGGGCGCGCTCTATGCGTTCGTCGGCGTGCGCGAAGGGGCGCTGCCTGAGTTCGACGACCAGCAGTTCGCGTACGACTTGCTCGAGCACAAGCACGTGCTCGTGGCGCCGGGCTCGAGCTTCAACGTGTCCTACCGCAACCACTTCCGGATCACGAACCTGCCGGAGCCGCAGGTGATCGCCGACGTGTTCGCCCGCATCGAGGAGCTGCTCGACAGCTACGCCGCGGGCGACCAGCCGGCGACGCGCGCGAATCCGGCGCTGCGGGTCGTCGACGCTGCAGGACGCAACTGACACCACCGCCGCGCTGAGCCGGGTGACGCCCACGCGGCGTCTCGCCCACCACCTGCGTGCGCGCCACGACGCGACGTGCCTCGCCGCAGGACTCGACGCCTGGGTCGCGCCCGACGTCCTGCCGTGGGACGAGTTCGTCGCGCGGGCGTATGCGCGGGACCGGGGGCGCGGCGGGCGCACCGGCCGCTGGCTTCCCGCGAGCGCGGCGCTGCTCGTGTGGGAGCGCATCATCCGCGAGGATCCGGAACTCGACCCCATGATGTCGCCGGCGGGGCTCGCGCGCGTCGCCGCCCAGTCGTGGCGGCGGGCCT
>RPQJ01000090.1 GCA_003819815.1 Lysobacterales bacterium | reverse complement strand
GGTGGCTGGTGTAGAGTCGGTGCCTGCGGGACCTCGAGGCCCCCGGGGGACACGATGGACTTCCAGACCCTCCGCTACTCGGTCGACGGCCGCATCGCCACGATCACGCTCCACCGCCCCGAGCGGATGAACGCGATCAACCTCGCGATGCCCGGGGAGATCGCCGAGGCCGTGGACCGCGCGAACCGCGACGACGCCGTGCACGTAATCGTGCTCACGGGCGCGGGCGAAGGCTTCTGCAGCGGTTACGACCTCAAGGAGTTCGCCGAGGCGGCGGGCGAGCGGCCCGGGTCGCAGCTCGCCGGCGCCAGCGATCCGCGGCCCTGGGATCCCATGGCCGACTTCTTCGGCATGCACGAGTACACGCAGCAGTTCATGTCGCTGTGGCGCAGCCACAAGCCGACGATCGCGAGCGTCCACGGGCCCGCGGTCGCCGGTGGCAGCGACATCGCGCTGTGCTGCGACCTCGTGATCATGGCCGAGGAAGCGGTGATCGGTTACCCACCGGCTCGCGTCTGGGGCTGTCCGACGACCGCGATGTGGGTCTACCGCCTGGGCGCCGAGCGCGCGAAGCGCATGCTGTTCACCGGCGACCTCGTCGACGGCCGCGAGGCGGCGCGGCTCGGACTCGTGCTCGAGGCGGTGCCCCGGGCGCAACTCGACGCGCGCGTCGCCGCGATCGCGGCGCGCATCGCGGCGGTGCCTAAGAACCAGCTCATGATGCAGAAGCTGATGGTCAACCAGGCCTACGACGCCATGGGGCTCGCGAACACGCAGCGCTTCGCCACGCTGTTCGACGGCATCACGAGGCACAGTCCCGAGGGAATGTGGTTCAAGCGGCGCGCCGAGGAGGTCGGGTTCAAGCAGGCCGTGCGCGAGCGCGACGGCGGCGAGCCGATAGCACCGGATGCGAGCCGCCCGTTGGCACAGTGGCCGCGGCGCGAGGAATGACGACCGACGGAGTACGAAACGGGGGAATTGCATGACCGAGGCCAGGCAACACGAGGCACCGCGGCACGACTCGCTCGGAGCCGACACCCTGTGCGGCGCGTTCCAGATCACCGCGGCCGCGCGTCCCGACCAGGTCGCGCACCGGGCTTACGGCGGCGGTCCCGGGTGGACCTACGCGGACTTCGCCTCCCGGGTGCGTGCGTTGACCGAGGGGTTGCACGGGCTCGGTGTCCGACGCGGCGACACGGTCGGGCTGATGCTTTCCAACCGGCCGGAGTTCAGCCTCTCCGACGTAGCCGCGCTGCACCTCGGCGCCACGCCCTATTCCGTCTACAACACGCTGAGCCCCGAGCAGGTCCACCACCTGTTCATGAACGCCGGCAACCAGGTGGTCGTCACGGAGAAGCAATTCCTGCCGCGCGTGCTCGAAGCCCGCACGACGGAGATCCGGCACGTCGTGCTGGTGGACGGCACGGACGACGACACCCTGGCCCTCGAGGACGTCGCGGCCACCCGCGTGCGCGGCTTCGACTTCGAGGCGGCGTGGCGCGCGGTCGAGCCCGACGACGTCGTGACGCTGATCTACACCTCGGGCACCACGGGCCCGCCGAAAGCAGTACAGCTCACGCACCGCAGCGTCCTGTTCGAGTGCCGCGCGCTCTCGCAGGCGATCCCGATCCGCCCGGGCGGCCGCATCATTTCCTACCTGCCGTCGGCGCACGTCGGCGACCGCGCGCTGAGCCACTACGGCTCGTCGCTGTGTTACGGCACGACGGTCGTCTCGCTCGCCGACCTGAAGCAGTTGCCGGCCGCGCTGGCCCAGGTCCGCCCGACTTTCTTCGGAGCCGTGCCGCGCGTGTGGGAGAAACTCAAGGCGGGGCTCGAATCGGCGGGACTGCGCGATCCGTCGCAGCTCCCGGACGCGGGCAAGGCTCTGGTGCGCACGCGGCTCGGCCTCGACCTGTGCGAGGTGCTGATCACGAGCGCGGCGCCAGCGTCGATGGAGGTCATGGGCTACTTCGACGCGCTTGGGCTGCGGCTCAACGAGGGCTGGGGCATGTCCGAGCTGTCCTGCTTCGCGACGATCAACCCGCCCGGCGACGTTCGCTTCGGCACGGTGGGCCGCGCGCTGCCCGGCGTCGAGCTCAAGCTACTGGACGACGGCGAGCTCCTCGTGCGCGCACCGCTCGTGATGAAGGGCTACCGCGGCGACCGGGAACGCACCGCGGAGGCGCTCGACGCCGACGGCTGGCTGCACAGCGGCGACATCGCCCGGATCGACGACGACGGCTACGTCCGCATCGTCGACCGCAAGAAGGAGCTGATCATCAACTCGGCGGGCAAGAACATGTCGCCCGCCAACATCGAGCTCAAGCTGCGCGCGGCGAGTCCGCTGATCGCGCACGCCGTGTGCGTCGGCGACCGCCGCCCCTACAACGTCGCGCTGCTGGTGCTCGATCGGGAAACGGTTGCGCGCAGTTTCGGCGGCTCACCGGCGGACAACGGGGCGCTTCGCGACGCGCTGGCGGCCGCCGTCGCGGCCGCGAACGAGGGGCTGTCGCGCGTCGAGCAGATCAAGCGCTACGAGGTCGTCGATGCGGACTGGCTGCCCGGGGGCGACGAGCTCACGCCGACGATGAAGCTCAAGCGCCGCCCGATCGAGGCGAAGTACGCGGCCACGATCGCGCGGCTGTATGGTTGAACCGAAGGAGCGAATGCGATGCACACCCACGACGAAGTGCGCAGAAGGCTGTTGATCGAGGGAACGGCTGCCGTGGCGCTGCTGGCGCTTGGCCGCCAGTCGGTGGCGGCGGGGACGCCGTCGACTTCGAGCAGGGAGTCTGCGGGCACTGCGGCACGATCGACCGGGGCGCCACGGGCCGCGTCGCCTGCGGCCGCGGCGGGCACGATCACGATCGGCAAGGACCTCGTCGTGAACCGCCTGGGTTTCGGCGCGATGCGCGTCACCGGCGAGGGAATCTGGGGGCCGCCCGAGGATCGGGAGGCTGCGATCCGTCTCCTGCGGCGCGTAGTCGAGCTCGGCGTCGACTTCATCGACACCGCCGATTCGTACGGACCCGGAACCAGCGAGGAACTCATCGCGGCGGCCCTGCACCCCTACCCGCGCGGACTCGTGATCGCCACCAAGGGCGGCATCGTCCGGCCCGCGCGCGAGCAGTGGGAGCGTGACGGCCGGCCTCAGCACCTGCGCGAGGCCTGCGAGGCGAGCCTGAAGCGTCTCAGGCTCGAGCGCATCGATCTCTACCAGCTGCATGCGATCGATCCGCAGGTGCCGCTCGAGGAGTCGCTCGGGGAGCTCTCGCGCCTGCAGAAGGAGGGCAAGATCCGGCACGTCGGGGTCTCGAACTTCAAGGCCGACGAACTCGAGCGCGCCCGCCGGATCGTCGACGTCGTGTCGGTGCAGAACCGCTACAACGTCGCGGACCGTTCGTCGGACCCGGTGCTCGCCGCCTGCGAGCGCGACGGCATCGCGTTCATCCCGTGGTCACCTCTTTCGCAGGGGCCGCGCGACGCGGGCGCGGAGTCGCGGGCGAAGCTCGAGGCGCTGGCGGCGAAGCGCGGGGTGTCGGTGCCGCACGCCGCCGTCGCCTGGCTGCTGGCCCGTTCGAAGGTGATGCTGCCTATCCCGGGCACCTCGAAGGTGAAGCACCTCGAGGACAACGTCGCAGCCGCCGCGATGCGGCTCACGCCGGAGGAGATGCGCGAGATCGGGTGACGCGCGGTCCGAGACGCCGCCACGGCGACTGCGGGCGCCCCGCCGTCACGCGCATCGGACCCTGCCCGACATGCGGGGCGCGGCGGACTCCGTAATCTCGTGCCGATCCGGGCGGCCGTGCCGCCCACGACACGGGGGTCGCGCATCATGAACGTCGACGAGGAACGGAGCCGCTCGCTCTGGATGGACCTGCCGTCAGTCGAGGCGCCGAGGCTCGCGCGGGATCTTTCGACCGACGTGCTCGTGATCGGCGCCGGCATCGCGGGTCTTTCGACGGCCTACGAGCTCGCGCTGCGCGGTCGGCAGGTCACGGTCGTCGACCGCGGGCAGCCGGCGCGCGGCATGAGCGCGCGCACCAGCGCACACCTTGCCTCCGAGATCGACGACTATTACCGCAAGCTGTTCGGGGTCCGTGGCGAGGCAGCCGCGCGGGCCTGGTTCGAGAGCCAGTCCGCGGCGATCGACCGCATCGAACAGGTCTGCCGCGACGAAGGCATCGACTGCGACTTCGCCCGGGTCGACGGCTACCTCGTGCCCGCCAGCGAGTCCGACGTCCCCGGCCTGCGCGAGGAACTCGCCCACTCGCGGCTCGCGGGATTCACGGGCGCCGAGTGGCAGGAGCGCGGACCCGACCCGTGGTCGCGCCTGCCGGCCATCCGTTATCCGCGCCAGGCGCGCTTCCATCCGCTGCGCTACCTCTACGGCCTGCTTGCGGCGCTCGGTTCGCGCGGCGTCGAAGTGTACGGTGACACGGCCGTCGACGAGCTCGAGGAACGCGACGGCACGGTCGTCGCGCGCACCACCGACGGCCGCAACATCACGGCACGCGCGGTCGTGGTGGCGACCAACTCCCCCTTCCACCTGCGCATCCCGATCCACACGAAGCAGGCACCGTACCGCACGTACGTGATCGCGGCGCAGATTCCGAAGGGAGCCGTGACAGACGCGCTCGTCTGGGACACGGTCGAGCCTGGTTATCACTACGTCCGGATACAGCCGGGAGCGGACCACGACGTGCTGATCGTCGGCGGCGAGGACCACAAGACGGGCGCGGACTCGCACCCGTCCGACCACCTCGACCAGCTCGAGCGCTGGGCCCGCGCGATGTACCCCGCGATGGGTACCGTGACTCACCGCTGGTCCGGACAGGTCCTCGAGCCGTCGGATTACGTGCCGTTCATCGGCCGCAGCCCGCAGCACGAGCTCGTCTGGCTGGTCACGGGCGACAGCGGCGAGGGCCTCACGACGGGCGTCGTGGCCTCGCTGATCCTGGGCGAGCAGGTCACGGGCGGCGAGCACCGCTGGGGCGAGCTCTACGAACCGTCGCGCAAGATGCTGCACGGCCTGCGCGAATACCTCGCCGAGAACGCCGACGCGGCGCGGCACTGGGCCGCCCACCTGGGCGGCGGCGAGATCGATTCCGTGGAAGAGCTGCCCGCGGGCCACGGCGCCATCGCCAGGATCGACGGCACGACGGTCGCGGCCTACCGTACTCCCGGCGGGGACTTGAAACTGCACGCGGCCGCGTGCACCCACGCCGGGTGCGTCGTCCGCTGGAACGGGTTCGAGCAGTGTTGGGACTGCCCCTGTCACGGCTCGCAGTTCTCGACCGACGGCGAGGTGCTCCAGGGGCCGGCCCATCGGTCGCTCGAGCCCTTCGTACCGGAGACGACCTCGGTCCGCGGCAGGGCGTCGGAGCGAGAGCATCGGCCGAGCCCCTGATCGGGGCGCTCGTCGCGATCAGCGCGGAACGACCGGCAGGTCGAAGTCCGCGGGCGGCAGGCCGGCGCGCTGCCGCCCGACCATCGAGCGCACGGCGGAGGTGAAGTCCGCGGCGAAACGCGGCATGTCGAAGAGCGGCGAAATCCGGCGGGCGTCGGCGACACGGATGCGCAAGGCTCCGAGACCCTCCCGGTCGCGGCCGAGCGTGACTGCGCGAGCGACGTAATCCTCGACCGATCCTGCGATCAGTTCGTCGAGACCGAGCGTATGAAGCAGGGAGCCCGCGACGCGCGACGCGTAGGTGCGGCCCGGCCAGGTGAGGACGGGGCAGCCGGCCCATAGCGCGTCGCTCGCCGTCGTGTGGGCCCCGTACGGCCACGTGTCGAGGAACAGGTCGACGTGGCGGTACAGCGCCAGGTACTGCAGGTGCGGCAGCTTCGGCTGGAACCGCAGGCGCAGCGGATCGACGCCGGATGCCGCGGCGTGACGACGCAACCCGCACGCAAGCTCGCCCTGGTCCGCGCCGAGCAGCCACAGCACCGCGTCCGGCAACTCCCGAAGGATCCGCGCCCAGGCTGCGAACACCTCCGGAGTGAACTTGTATCCGTTGTTGAAGCTCGCGAGCACGAGTCCCGAGTCGGGCAGTCCGCATTGGCTGCGCGCCGGCGGATCGCCGATGATCCGCGTGGCATCGGACGGCTGGAACGCGTGGGGCAGCCGCACGACGGCCTCGCTGTATGAAGCGCGCTCGGCCGGCGGGACGACCCAGGCGTCGGCCAGCAGGTAGTCGATGAAGGGCGCGCCGGACGTCCCCGGATACGCGAGCCAGTTCACCTGCAACGGCGCGACGCGGAGCGCGAACACTTCGGTGATCGCGCCTCCGCCGTAGCCGCGCAGGTCGAAGACGACGTCGAGGTCGGCCTCGCGCATGCGGCGCGCCATGGATGCATGGTCGAGCGTACTCACGTCGTCGAAGTGCCGGAAAGCGCGGGCGATGCGGGGCCTGAGTGCGCCGCCGTCGTCGGGCGCCGTGGCGAATCCGTGCGTGACGAGGGGTCCGTCGCGCAGCCGCTCGACGAGGTCCACGACGAGCAGCGCCGTCGGGTGATTGTGGAAGCCGGAGGACGCGAAGCCGACGCGGATCGGCGCGTCGGCGGGCCTGCGCGGCGGCTGCCAGTGGGCGAGGCGCGGCGCGGCGCGACCTGCATCGAGTTGTCTGAGCCGTGCCCAGGTCCGCGCGCATGAGAGCTGTTCATCGGGCGTCGCGGGCTCGGAAAGGAAGGAGAACGGCGTGATGCCCGGACGCCCGTCGCGGACGGCGCCCCGGAGGCGTGCGGACAGCGCGTCGAGCCCGTCCCAGTCCGCAAGTTGCCGCTTGAGGAACACGAGCTGCGCGAGCGCGGGCCAGCATTCCGGATCCCGCTCGAGCGCGGCCGACATCGCCTGCGCGGCGCGCGCACGCTCGCCGCTCGCATCGAGCGCGAGGCCGAGGTTGTGGTGCACTTCTGCCGGCCGGGGGTCGAGCGCGACGCTGCGCTCCAAGGCCGCGACGGCGTCGGCCTGTCGCCCGAGCGTGGCGAGAAGCTCGCCCAGCACGCGCCACGCTCGGGCGTTCGACGGCACTTCCACGACGACCCGCGCGGCTTCGACCGCCGCCTCGTCGCGCCGTCCCGCGTCCGCAAGCGCGACGACGAGGCCCAGCTGCAGGTCAGGCGAGGTGACGCCCTGTCCGATCGCCCGACGGTAGATCGCCACGGCCCCTTCGGCATCGCCGTGGTGCGTGCGCAGCGCAGCGAGCGCCTGCCACGGTTCGGCGAGGCGCGGCTCGAACTGCTGGGCGCGCTGGTACGCCTGCTCGGCGTCGGCGTGCTGCCCGAGCGCGAGATAGAGCCGGCCCATCGCGCAGAGGACCCGCCCGTCGCGGGGACGCGCGCGCAGCAGCACGGCGAGCCGCTCGTACGCGGCACGGTGGTCGCCGCGTGCGAGCAACCGGTCGACTTCGGTCAGGTCCGGCCGCGGACTCGCGCTCATCGGGTCACCTGGAGACGGCGTAGCCACGGAAAGCCGCTACCGTAGTCGAAAACGGCTGCCGCGGCATCCGGTTGCGGACGCACGGTCCCCGACCGGCTGACCACGCACCGGCTCCCTATGGACTTCATCGAGGGCGGACCGGCATTCTCGCCGGACAGTCCGAGGAGTCGCCATGAAGCATCGTCTCGCCCTGCTGCTGCTCTTGTCCACGCTCGTTGCCGCGGGTCCGTCCCGCGCCGCGACCGCCGAGGACGCCGCGAAGCACGTGACCTCGATCGCCGACCGCTACGTCGCCGAGTTCAAGCGGATCTACCCGATCTCGTTTTCGTTCAGCGGCATGCCGATGGAGCGCCACGACGGCATCGACATCAACGCCCCGGCCGATGTCGCGAAATGGCGCGCGTTCCAGCGCGGGCTCGCGCAGGAGCTCGCGACGCTCCCCGCGGACTCGCTCGTGGGACGGCCCGAGTGGACGACGTGGCAGTTCATGAACCAGGCGTTGCGCCAGGACGCGGCGATCGAGGTGTGCCGGCAGGAACTGTGGTCGGTGTCGCCGCTCGGCTGGCAGGCGAGCCTGCCGCAGGTGGCCGGCATCCAGCCGGTCGGAACCGACGAGGCCCGGGCCCAGGCGCTCGCGAGGTGGCGAGGCATGGGCGCCTGGATCGACCAGGAGATCGCGAACCTGCG
Source organism: Lysobacterales bacterium (assembly GCA_003819815.1). Classification (GTDB taxonomy): domain Bacteria; phylum Pseudomonadota; class Gammaproteobacteria; order Steroidobacterales; family Steroidobacteraceae; genus RPQJ01. The sequence continues at coordinate 5,402 of RPQJ01000090.1, read as the reverse complement.
CGAAGGCCAGAAACTCGGGTACTCCGCAACGCAGACCTCGGTGCAGTCCACGCTCGGCCAGCTCGACTCGCTCCTTGCCGGCAAGCCCGAGGAGTCCGCCTACATGGAGATGGCGAAACGCGACGGGACCGGACCGTTCGCCAAGGAGTGGTCCGCGATCGTGGCCGGCACGCTGTGGCCGGCGCTCGAGCGCTATCGCAACTTCCTGCGCGACGACTACCTGCCGAAGGCGCGCGCCTCGACGTCGATCGCCGGCCACCCCAACGGCCGCGACTGCTACCGGGCGCTCATCTTCGGCTACACCACGATCGACGCGGATCCTCAGGCGCTCTTCGAGCTGGCGAAGGCGAAGGTGGCGGAGGAGCAGGCGTTCGCGCTCGAACTCGGCCGCGGCCTGTACGGCGACAAGGCGACCGACTGGGCGACGCTCGGCGCGCTCATGAGGGCGGACCCGCGCAACAAGTTCGCGAGCCGCGAGGAGGTACAGGCCTACACCCAGGCGACCATCGATCGCGCAGAGGCCGCCGCTGCCCGGATGGTGCTCGAACCGCCGAAGGCCAAAGTCGTGCTCGAGCCGTTCCCGGAGTTCCAGCAGGCCTCCGCGCCCGGTGGCCAGTACATCCCGGCAGCCGACGACGGCAGCCGCCCGGCCACGTACCTGTTCCGCAACGTGGTCGACGACCTCTACCGGCTGTCGCTGCAGAACGTCATCCTCCACGAGACCTGGCCCGGACACCACCTCCAGGTCGCGCTGCTCGCGGAGCGTGGCAAAGGCGCGCTGCACCCCGTGGCGCGGCTGCTGTTCTTCAGCGGCCCCGGCGAAGGCTGGGCCTCGTACTCGGAGGACTTCGCCCGCGAACTCGGGCTGTACGACTCCGACCTCGACTACGCCGGCGGCCTGATGGCCTCGATTGCGCCGATGATGGTCGCCGACCTCGGCATGCAGCTCGAAGGCTGGACGCCCGACCAGGCCGTCGAGTACCTCAAGAAGAACCTGCCGATGCGACCGGAGAGCCGCATGCCGCAGTCCGTCGCGCTGATCGCGAGTCTGCCCGGGTTCGTGCACTCCTATCCGCTCGGCGGCATCCAGTGGGCGCAGATGCGCGCACGTGCCGAAAAGGCGCTCGGCGACGATTTCGACGTGCGCGCGTTCCACCAGGTGCTGCTCGAGGACGGGATGCTGCCGTTCAGCGCGCTCGAGGCCAAGCTCGACCGCTGGATCACTCGCGGAGGTAAGTGAGCAGCTCGATCACCCGGCGGGATTTCCTGAACGGCGTCGCGCTCGGCGTCGCGGCGAGCGCCCTGCCCGGCGCGATCGGTGCTGCGCCCGCGACCACCGGGCCGGTGGCCTACCCGCCGGCCCTGGGCGGATTCCGCGGCGCGGCCGAAGGCACCTGGAGCGCGGCGCACGCACTGCGCGACGGCACCCGGTTCGCGCTCGACGACGCGACGTTCGACGAGTCGGTCGACCTCGTTGTCGTCGGCGCCGGCATCAGCGGACTCGCGGCGGCGTGGTTCTACCGCCGCGAGCACCCGGGCGCGCGCATCCTGCTGCTGGATCCGCTCGACGACTTCGGCGGGCACGCGCAGCGCAACGAGTTCGTCGTCGGCGGGCGGCGGCTGGTGAGCTACGGAGGCAGCGAGTCGCTGCAGTCGCCGAAGTCGCTCTACAGCCCGGTGGCCCGCGATCTCCTGGCCGCGCTCCGCGTCGACGTCGACCGTTTCGAGACGGCATTCGACCGCGAGCTCTATCCAGGCCTCGGGCTGTCGCGCGGCGTGCTCTTCAAGCGCGAGCACTTCGGCACCGATCGCCTCGTGACCGGCGATCCGCAGCGCATGGTCGCGGACGACGTGCCGCCCGGGCGGATGAACGCGCGGCCCGTCGCCGAGTTCGTCGCCGACTTCCCGGTATCCCAAGCCTCCCGCCGTCAGCTCGTCGAGCTCTACACGTCGAACCGTGACCCGCTGGCAGGAATGACGCGCGGCGACAAGCAGCGCGTGCTCGAGCGCACGAGCTACCGGGAGTGGCTGCTGCGGCACTGGGCGCTCACGGAGGAAGCCGCCGACACCTTCCACGGCCGCACCCTGGACTTCTTCGCGACGGCGACCGACGCGGTGCCGGCGGCCTGGGCGATGGAAACCGGCTATCCCGGCTTTCGCGGGCTCGGCCTGCAGGACGCCGGCGCGGCGTCGCCCGAGATGGACGACCCGTACATCCACCACTTCCCCGACGGCAACGCGTCGCTCGCGCGGCTGCTGGTCCGGTCGCTCGTCCCGGGCGTTGCGCCGGGCCGCGACATGGAGGACGTGGTGCTCGCGCCGTTCGACTACTCGCGCCTCGACGTCGCCGGAGCCCCCGCGCGCCTGCGCCTCGGCAGCACGGTGCTGAGGGTGCGCAACGGCGGGACCCAGGCGTCGCCCGGCGTCGAGACGATCTACGTCCGCGACGGACGGCTCCACGGCGTCCGATCGCGCCACGCGGTGCTCGCCTGCTGGCACACCATGTCGCACTACCTCGTGCCCGAGCTCGGCGAGGGCCAGCGTGCCGCGCTCGCCTCGAACGTCAAAGCGCCGCTGGTGTACGTGAAGGTCGCCGTGCGCGACTGGCGGCCGTGGGTGCGTCGCGGCGTGCACGAAGTGACGAACCCGATGGGGTTCTACAGCCGCCTCAAGCTCGATTATCCCGTGAGCCTCGGCAGCTATGCGTTTCCGCGCTCGCCCGACCAGCCGATGGTGCTGCATCTGGTGCACGTCCCGCTCGCGGGCGAGCCGGGCGACGACCTGCGGGCGCGTTTCCGGGCGGCGCGCGCGCAGCTGCAGGCGATGCCGTTCGGGGCTTTCGAGTCGGCTGCGCGCGACGAACTCACCCGCATCGCGGGCCCCGGCGGCTTCGACGCAGACCGCGACGTCGCCGCGATCACGGTGAACCGCTGGGGCCACGGTTACGCCTACGGCGGCAACCCGCTCTACGACCCGCCGCCGGCCGGTGGACTCGAACCGACGGCGGTCGCGCGCGTGCCGGTCGGTCGCATCGCGTTCGCAAACTCGGACTCCGCGGGCTCCGCATACGCCCACGCGGCCATCGACGAGGCCGATCGCGCAATACGCGAACTCCGCTAGTCTCCTGCGTGACACCCGCAGGCGCGAGGAGGCTGCGCCCGTCCGGGCTACCGCTGCGACCGCGGACGGCGCAAAGTGGCCGGACGGCCCGCGGAGCCGCGCGGGCGTCCGAGGAGACCGCCCGCGTGAGCACGCCAGGACCTGCACCCCGGACGAGGCCGGAGTCGCCGTCCGTCGTCGGCATCGCCGTGCGCGACCTCGCGCGCCTGCAGAGCGTCGCGCTCACCGTCGCGAAGCACGGGTTCGGGCCGCTGCTCATACGGACGCCGCTGGGGCGCCGACTCTTCAAGGACACGCCGCAAGGCGACGCCGCCCTGCGCGACCAGGCGGCGCCCGTCCGGTTCGCGAGGCTGCTCGCGGCGCTCGGGCCCACCTACATCAAGCTCGGCCAGATACTCTCCATGCGCAAGGATCTCCTCGCGCCCGAGTGGATCGCCGCGCTCGAGACGCTGCAGGACGACGCGCCGCGGCTGCCGTTCGCCTCGATCCGCGAGCAAGTCGAGGCGAGCCTCGGCGGCCGGCTCGAGGACCTCTACGAGACGTTCTCCGAGCAGCCGCTCGGCACTGCATCGATCGCGCAGACGCACCGCGCGCGCACCCGGGACGGTGAGGAGGTCGTCGTGAAGGTGCAGCGGCCGGGCATCGAGGCCACGATGCGGGCGGACCTCGACCTCATGTACCTGGCCGCGCAGGTGCTCGAGGCGAGTATCGACGAACTGCAGTTCGTCGGCGTCGTCTCGGTCGTCGAGGAGTTCGAGAAAGGGCTCCTGAAGGAGCTCGACTTCCACCAGGAACTCGCAAACCTGCTGGAGTTCCAGCGCAATCTCGAGCCCGGCCGCCGGGTCGTCGTGCCCCGGCCGCACCCGGAGCTCTCGGCGCGCACCGTGCTCACGATGCAGTTCTTCGAGGGTCGTCCGATCCGCAAGCTCGTGCCGAAGAGTGCGGAAGCACGGGCGATCGTCGACGAGATCGTCCGCACGGCACTCAAGCAGGTGTTCGTCGACGGCGTCTTCCACGGCGACCCGCATGCCGGGAACCTGCTCTACGACGACGCGCTCACCGTCTGCATGATCGACCTGGGAATGGTCGGGCGCGTGACCCCCGGGCAGCGGGACGACATGGTGACGCTCGCGATCGCCACGATCGCGAGCGACCCGACCACGATCGCGCGCATCCTGCTCAGGATGGGCACGCCCACGCAGCGCGTGAACCTGAGCGAGCTCAAGGCGGACATCACGCGGATCCGCGAGCAGCACCTCATGGTCGCGAGCTTCGGCGAGTACGACTCGGCGGGCTTCATCGAGGCCTTCTCCAGGGCCGCAGGCAAGTACCGCATCAGGCTCGCTCGGGACATGGCCATCCTCGCCAAGGCCGCGGCGACAATCGAGGACATCGTCCGGACGCTGCACCCGGAGGTCGACATCGTCGGCATCGCCCGACCGTTCCTCGACGACTACGTCCAGAAGCGCCTGTCGCCCCGCCGCCTGCTCGGCGAGTTCGCGAGCGAGGCGTCCGGCATCGGCTCGATGCTGCGCACCGTACCGGGCCAGGTCGACCAGCTGCTGCACGACTTCGAGACCGGCAACATCAGGGTCCGCGCCGTCACGCCCGAGCTCGACGACCTGCCGCGGCTGGTGCACGCGCTCGGCAGCCGGATCGCGCTCGCGACCTTCGCGGCCTCGACGACGATCGCGACCGCGATCGCCGTGCCCGAGTCGACCGAATCGACGCTGCGCCTCGCGGTCGCCGGGATCCTTGCGTTCGCCGCGGCCGCGAGCTGGGGTACGCTCGCCGCCTGGCACTGGCTCGGCCGCGGCAAGCCGCTCAGGCTGGCGCCGCTCGTGAAGTTCTTCCGGCGCTGACCCCGGGAGGGATCGCCATGTCCGTTGCACACGCCCGCGACACGCTCGCCACGCTCGGTACGCTGCTCGACGGCTTCCGCCCGGATCCCGCCTCGACGCACACACCGTCGATCCAGAAGGCACTGCTCGTGGCGCGACGGCTGCAGGAGCGCGCCCGCGCCCTGCAGACGCCGGCCGAGCGACGGCAGCAGGCGGAACTCGACCGGATGCTGCAGACCCCGTCCGACAAGGCGACGCTCGCGCTCATGACCGACCAGGCGTTCCGCACGAGCGACCCGGCGCGCGCCGTCGAGCACCTGACGCACATCCTCGACGTGCAGGGCATACCGCGGTTCTTCGGGCCGCTCGACCGCACGCTGATGAAGGGCTTCCAGTCCTTCGGCGGGTTCGTGCCGGGCGTCGCGCTGCCGCTCGTCAAGG
>RPQJ01000089.1 GCA_003819815.1 Lysobacterales bacterium | reverse complement strand
CGTCATCGCGATCGAGGCGGCGGACCTGCCCGGGCTCGGGGCGAGCGGCCAGGCCCGTTTCATCGCGCCCACGGACTGATAGGCTCGCCGCCATGAACGCAAGTGCACCGAGGCCGTGGTACCGGCACCTTTGGCCCTGGCTCCTGATGGTCCCGCCGGCCGCGGCGGTGATCGGCGGAATGTTCGTGCTCTACCTCGCGCTCACCCGCCCCGACGCGCTGGTCCGCAAGGACTGCTTCAAGGACGGCGTGACGATGGTCTGCGGAGAGGAAGCCGCGCGGGTACTCGAGGACGCCCACCGCGGCGACGGCGAGCCTCGTCCGGCGCCATGAACGGGGCCGCCGTGGCCTGCTTCCATTGCGGCGAGCCCCTGCCGCGCGGGCTCACGATCCACGCCCGCGTCGACGGCCGCGACGAACCCGTCTGCTGCCACGGCTGCAAGGCCGTGGCGGAATTCATCGCCGGCGCCGGGCTCGGCGACTACTACCGCTACCGCGACACTTCGAGCACGCGCGCCGACGAGCCGCCGCGGCCCGACCGCTGGTCTGCCTACGACCGCCCCGAGCTGGTCGAGCGACTGACGCGCGCGGAACCGGGCGGCGCCCGCTCGATCACCGTGCTACTCGAGGGGCTGCGCTGCGCGGCGTGCAGCTGGCTCGCGGACAAGGCCCTGTCGCTGCAGAGCGGCGTGCTCGACGTCAGCGTGAACCCGGCGACGGCACGCGCGCGGCTGGTCTGGGATCCGGCGAAGGTGCGCCTCGGCGACCTGCTGCGCGTGCTCGACCACGTCGGCCTGAGGCCGCACCCGCTCGCAGGCGAGCCGTCGGAGCAGGTGGCGCTGCTCGAGCGCCGCAGCGCGCTCAAGCGCCTCGCGGTCGCGGGCTTCGGCAACATGCAGGTGATGATGTTCGCGGTGCCGCTCTACTTCGGCGCGGCGAACGGCATGGACCCCGACATGCAGGAGTACATGCGCATCGTGAGCATGCTGGTGTCTGTGCCGGTCGCGCTCTACGCCGGCTGGCCGTTCTACCAGGGCGCGTGGCACGCGTTGCGCGCGCGCAGCATCAGCATGGACGTGCCGGTGAGCCTCGGCATCGTGCTCGCCTTCGTCGCGAGCGTGTGGAACACGCTGCGCGGCAGTGGCGAGATCTACTTCGACTCGGTCACGATGTTCGTGTTCTTCCTCGGCCTCGGCCGCTACGTCGAGATGATCGCGCGCCATCGCGCCGGCAGCGTCGCGGACGCGCTGGCGCGGCTCGCGCCCGTCACGGCGCGCCGGCTCCGCGAGGGCGTCGCCGAGGACGTGCAGGCCGTCGAGCTGCGCGTCGGCGACGAGCTCCTCGTGCGCACGGGCGAGGTCTTCGCGGCCGACGGCACCGTGCTCGACGGCGAGGGACGCGTCGACGAGTCGATGCTGACGGGCGAGTCGACCGCGGTCGCGAAACGCCCCGGCGCGGCGGTGCACCAGGGCACGCAGAACCTCGGTTCGCCGCTCAGGCTGCGCGTGACGGCCGTCGCCGGCGACACCGTGCTGTCCGGCATCGTGGCGCTGCTCGAGCGCGCACAGACCGAGCGGCCGCGGCTCGCGCGCGCGGCCGACCGCGCCGCGGCGTGGTTCCTGAGCCGCATCCTCGTGGGCGCGGCGATCGTGTTCGCCGTGTGGTGGTTCGTCGACCCGTCGCGTGCGTTCGCCGCGACGCTTGCCGTGCTGGTGGTCACCTGTCCCTGCGCGCTGTCGCTCGCGACGCCCACGGCCCTCGCCGCCGCCACCGCCGCCCTCGCGAAGCGCGGAGTGCTGATCGCGCGGACCGACGCCGTCGAATCCCTGGCGAAGGCGACGCGCGTGCTGTGGGACAAGACCGGCACGCTGACCCGCGGCCTGGTCCGCATCGAGGACGTCCGCACGCACGGTGACGTGGACGCCGCGCAGGCGCTCGCATGGGCCGCCTCGCTGGAACAGCTGTCCGAGCACCCGATCGCCCGCGCGTTCCTCGGCGCGTCGACGACCGCGACGCCGGCCACCGAGGTCGCGGTCCACGCCGGGCGCGGCATCGAGGGCCTCGTCGAAGGGCGGCGCATGCGCATCGGCACCTGGGAATTCGCGAGCGGCGCGGCCGATCCGGGAGCCGCGGCGACCGCGTCTTCCGTGGCCCCGGAACCCGATGCGTCCGGCGACGGGGACAGCTGGGCCTACCTCGGTACCGGGCAGGGCGTGGTGGCCGCCTTCCGCCTCGCCGACCCGCTGCGCCCCGAGGCCCGCGAGTGCGTCGAGCGACTCGCCGGGCTCGGCCTGCCGTCCGCGATCGTGAGCGGCGACGAGACGGCAGCGGTGGCGCGGATCGCCGCTCGCACGGGCATCCCGGAGCAGGCCGCGCGCCTCTCGCCGCAGGGCAAGCTCGAGCGGCTGCAGGCACTGCAGTCGACGGGCCACGTCGTCGTCGCGGTCGGCGACGGCATCAACGACGCGCCGCTCCTGAAGGGCGCCGACGTCGCGATCGCCATGGGCCGCGGCTCGGCGCTCGCCCAGACGAGCGCGGACCTGATCCTCGTGCGCGACTCGCTCGACGACCTGCCCCACGTCGTGGAGCTCTCGCGGCGTACGCAGCGCGTGATCCGCCAGAACCTCACCTGGTCGATCGTCTACAACCTCGCCGCGCTGCCGCTCGCGGCGCTCGGCTGGGTGCCGCCGTGGCTCGCCGCGATCGGCATGTCGCTGAGCTCGGTCATCGTCGTGCTGAACGCCATGCGGCTCTCGCGCGGGACGCACGGCCGCCGTGACCCGCAGTGGCCGGCAGCCCGTCCGGCCGAGGCCGCCTGAGATGACCATCCTCTACGTGCTGATCCCGCTCGGGCTCGTGCTGGTCGGGTTCGGCCTGTGGGCATTCTTCTGGGCGACCGGCGACGGCCAGTTCGACGACCTCGACAGCCCCGGCTGGTCCGTGCTCGAAGACGACACGAAGCCCGCCAATCCCGACCGCAAGGACGAGCCGCCGCAGCCATGACGCCCGATCCCGGAACACTGAGTTACGCCGCCGCGCTGCTCGCCGGCCTCGCCGCGAGCGGCCACTGCCTCGGCATGTGCGGAGGCATCGCCGGGGCGCTCGCGATGCGCCGACCCGACGCCACGTTCGGCGCCAAGGTCGGCCACGCGCTCGCCTACAACCTGTCGCGCGTCGCGAGCTATGCGATCGCGGGGGCCCTCGCCGGGCTCCTGGGCCGCACCCTGCTCAAGGCCGTCGACGTAGCGCCGCTGTCGGTGGCCCTGCGGGTGCTCGCCGGGCTCGTCATGCTGGCCGCGGCAGGGCGGCTGCTGTTCGGCTGGCGGTTGCTCGACCCGCTCGAAGCCGCGGGCGCCGGCCTCTGGCGGCGCGTCACGCCCTGGGCCGGACGTCGCAGCCGCCAGGGTGGCATCGCGGGCGCCGTCGCTCTCGGGCTCGCGTGGGGCTGGCTGCCCTGCGGCATGACCTATTCGATGCTGCTGCTGGCCGCGACGACGGCAAGCGCCGCGACGGGCGCCGGCGTCATGCTCGCGTTCGGGCTCGGCACGCTGCCGTCGATGGTGACCGCCACGGTCGCCTTCGAGCGCATGGCCCGCACGCTGGGCGCACGCGCCACGTTGCGGAACGTCGCGGGCGCGCTGCTGCTCGGGTTCGGCCTCTGGACGGCCGGCAATGCGCTCTACCACGCCTCGGCCGGACACGGCAGTGCCCGTTCCGGGCACGCCGGCAGCGGGCACGCGGGTCACGAAATGCCTGCCGCGCCGGCAACCGACGATCCGCACGCCGGCCACCATCCCCAATGAAGGACGGGGCGCGGCAGGGGCCGCGCCCCGTCCGGCGCGCCGCCTCCCCGAGCGGCGCCGCTCGCCGCGCCTACTGGACGTCGATGGCCCGCGGACGGGCCTTCTCCCCCTCGACCTTCGGCAGGTGCAGCATCAGGACCCCATCCTTGCACTCGGCGCGGATGCCCTCGGCGTCGACGTCCTCGGGCAGCGCGAAGCTCCGCTCGAACGTGCCGTAGAAGCGCTCCGTACGGAACATCCGCTCGCCTTTCTCTTCCTTCTCGACCTTGCGCTCGCCCTTCACGGTGAGCACGCCGCCCTCGAAGAGGACCTTGACGTCCTCCCGGCGGATCTCGGGCAGGTCGACCTTGATCAGGTATTCCTTCTCGCGCTCGATGATGTCTGCCGGCGGCAGGAACTCGTCCATGCCTTCGCCGGCGCGCGGCATCGGGAACCGGCCCCACAGCGGGCCGAGTCCCTTGAAGAACTCGTCCATCTCGCGGAACGGCTCGTATCTCGTGAGTCTCATGGCTCCCTCCCCGGGTTTCCCCGGTCTCACCGTGACGCACGGCTGGCGCCGTGCCCTGGGATCATTCTCCGCCCGGGAGGCGAGTCGCAGGAGTCGGACCGACTCGTAAATCGGCTACCGACAATACCTAGTCCGCGCGCCGCCGTTCACTTACGATTGCCGGGCTCACACAGGCAGATCTACCAGGAATGCCGCACAGACCACATTCGGCGCGGGGAGGCTCCGCTGGACGCCGCGCCCGTTCCAGCCGTGAGCTGGAGTTCCGCGCACTGCTCGACGCCGCGGTCGACGCCATCGTCGTCATCGACCACGAGGGGACGATCGAGGACTTCAGCCGTGCCGCCGAGCAGCTGTTCGGCTACGAAGCCGCGGAAGTCGTCGGCCGCAACGTCCGCGACCTGATGCCCGAGCCGTACCGGAGCCAGCACGACGGCTACATGCACCGGCACCTCCGCACCGGCGAGCGCCGCATCATCGGCATCGGCCGGGAGGTCGTCGCGCTGCGCAAGGACGGTCGGGAATTCCCGTGCGACCTCGCCGTCGGCCAGGTCCGCGGGAGCGATCCGCCGCGATTCGTGGGCTTCATCCGCGACATCACGCAGCGCAAGCACGCGGAGGAGGAGCTGCGGCGCAGCGAGAGCGAGCTGCGGCTCGCGCAGGAACTCGCGAACCTCGGCAACTACGTCGCGGGCGGCGACGGCGGCGGCGACTACGTCTCGCCGCAGCTCTGCCGCATCCTGCAGCTGCACCCGGACCAGCAGCGGATCACCCGCGAGGATTACCTCGACCGCTGGGTGCATCCCGCGGATCGCGAGCGCTTCGAGGAAGCCTTTGCCCGCATGGACAGCGGCACCGCGCCGCTCGACGTCGAGTACCGGATCGTGCTCGCCGACGGGGCCGTCCGGCACCTGCACCACCTCGCGCAGGCCGTGTTCGGCCCGGGCGGGCAGCTCGTGAAGCACGTGGGCACCATCCACGACATCACCGACCGTCGCAGGGTCGAGGACGAGGCGCGCGCGCTGCAGGAGCGGCTCACGCACTTCAGCCGGCTCTCGACCATGGGCGAGATGGCCGCGGGCCTCGCGCACGAGATCAACCAGCCGCTCTCGGCCATCGCGACCTACGCACAGGCCTGCCAGCGGCTGATCCGGCTGCCCGAGCCCGCGCTCGAGGACGTCGTCGACGCGCTCGAGCAGATCAACGCCCAGGCACTCCGCGCCGGCGAGGTCATCCGCCGCTTGCGCACGTTCGTGAAGAACCGCGAGGTTCGCCGCGAGCCGGTCGACTGCACGCGGCTGCTCGAGGACCTGCGCATGCTCGCGGACACGGACGCGCGGCTGCACAACATCCGGCTGCGCATCGACTCCGACGTCGGCCTGCCGACCGTCTACGCCGATCCGATCCAGCTGCAGCAGGTCGTACTGAACCTCGTCCGCAACGCGATCGACGCCATGGCCGAGGTGCCGGAGGAGCGCCGCGAGGTACTGCTGAGCTCGCGCAAGGCCTCGGAGGACGAGGTCGAGATCGTCGTGGCCGACCACGGCACGGGCCTCGCGCCCGAGGCGACGGAGCACCTCTTCAACCCCTTCTTCACGACCAAGGCCAGCGGCACCGGCCTCGGTCTGGCGATCAGCCGGTCGATCGTGCGCGCCCACGGCGGGCGGCTGTGGCACACTCCGAATGCCGAATGCGGCGCGCGGTTTCACTTCACGCTGCCGGTGTCGCCGGCCGTGACGACGGGAGAATGACGCGTGATCAAGGAACAGAAGCCCACGGTGTTCGTGGTGGACGACGACTCGGCGGTCCGTGACTCGCTACGGCTGCTGCTCAAGTCGGTCGGTCTGCCCGTCGAGGTGTTCGAGTCGGGGCAGGAGTTCCTCGACGCCGAGCGCGACGACCGGCCGGGCTGCCTGGTGCTCGACATCCGCATGCCGGGCATGAGCGGACTCGAGCTGCAGGTGAAGCTGAACGAGCGTCACTCGATCCTGCCCATCATCTTCATCACCGGCCACGGCGACGTGCCGATGGCGGTCGAGGCCATGCAGGCCGGCGCCGTCGACTTCATCCAGAAGCCGTTCCGCGACCAGGACCTGCTCGACCGCATCAACCAGGCGCTCGAGAAGGACGCCGGCAGCCGCCGGATGCTTGCGGAGCGCAACATGATCCGCAAGCGGCTCGAGTCGCTCACGCCGCGGGAGCGCGAGGTGCTCGACCTCGTGGTCGCGGGCAAGGCCAACAAGGTGATCGCCGGCGACCTGAACCTGAGCCAGCGCACGGTCGAGATCCACCGCGCGCGGGTGATGGAGAAGATGGAGGCGCATTCGCTCGCGCATCTCGTGCGCATGGTGCTCGAAGTAGAGCACCCGGAGGCCTGATTCCGGCCGCCGGCCGGCGCCTCGGACGGGCCGCCGGTTTTAGGTATAAATCACGATTCTCCGGTTCCGGGGCGGCGGGAACACTCCATCGCATGCGACCCCGGGCCGCGGCGCAGCGGATCGTCTTCGATCTTCATCGCGACGCAAGCTGAGCCGGGCGGACCGTGGTCGCAGCCACTTATGCACCATCCGCCAGCGCCGCAGGACACCCCACCCATCGTCGGGGTCATCGAGCCCGATCCGGTGGCACGGTCCGGGCTGCGCACGCTGCTGCACGGCCTCGGCATCGACGTCTCGACGTTCGACAGCGCCGAGAGCTACCTGCTCGCCGCGAACGGCCGCCACGTCGGGTGCCTGATCGTGGACCTGCTGCTGCCCGGCATGTCGGGACTCGAGCTGCTGCGTCGCCTGCGCAGCTCGGGCAGCGACGTGCCGGTCATCCTGCTCGCCGACGAGTCGGACGTGCCGACCGCGGTGGCCGCGATGCGCGAGGGCGCGACCGACTTCATCGAGAAGCCGTACGTCGACATCGCGATCCTGAAACAGGTGCAGAAGCTGCTGCGCGCGCCGCCCGTCGGGCACGCCTGAGCGCCTTCACTCCTCCAGCAGCCGCTCGAGCATCCTGAGGCGGCGCTCGAGCGCGCTGCGTTCCTCGACGAGGTCGAGGATCACGGCCGCGCCCAGGACGTTCACGCCGAGGTCGTCGACCAGGCGCACGACGCGGCGCGCGCGCAGCAGATCGCCGGCCGGGAAGCTCCACGCGTCGGGCGCCGGGCCGCGCGGCTCGAGCACGCCGGCGTCGACGAGCTCGATCACCCACGCGGGCTCGACGCGCAGCCACCTGCAGAATTCGGCGAGCGCGATCCACTCGTCGAGCGGACGGCCTTCAAGGATGCGATCGATCGTCATGGCGTCCTCACCGGTCGAAGTCGGCGCGTGGGTCGAACGGGACCTCGCGCTTCATCTGCTCGAACAGTTCGCGCGTGCGCGGCGAGTCGGGCGGCAGCACGACCTTGAGCAGCACGAACTGGTCGCCCGGGGTGGCTCCGGGCAGGCCGCGGCCTCTCAGGCGCAGCTTCTGCCCGGCCCTCGCGCCCACCGGCAACCGCATCTCGACCGGGCCGCCGAGCGTCGGGACGGACACCGTCTCGCCGAGCGCCGCCTCCCACGGCGCAACGGGCAGCGTGAGCGTCACGTCGCGGCCGTCGACCTTGAAATGCGGATGCGCGCGGAAGTTGATCTCGAGGAAGAGATCGCCCGGCGGCCCGCCGCCGATCCCCGGGCTTCCCTGGCCCGCGAGCCGGATCTGCTGGCCTTCCGTGACACCGGCCGGAATCGAGACGCGCAGCGTGCGCGGCTTCGTGACGACGTGCCCGTCGGCGGTCATCTCGGGCGTACGCAGCTCGATCGTGCGCGTGCCGCCGCGGAATGCGTCCTCGAGGTCGACGTCGACCCGCGCCACGTGGTCCTGTCCCGCAGCACGGAAACCCCGGGGACCCCGCCCCGCCCCCGCGCCATGCCCGAAGGGACTGCGGGAGCCGAAGAGTTCGGCGAAGAAGTCGCTGTACTCGGCCGCCTCTTCCCCGCCCGGCGCCCGGCCGCGGGAGAACTCGAAGCCCTTGCCCCAGTCCGGCGGGGGCCGGAAGTCCTGGCCGCCCTGCCAATCGGGGCCCAGCTGGTCGTAAGCGGCCCGCTTTTCCGGGTCCCGCAGGACTTCGTGGGCCTCCTGCAGCTCCTTGAACTTCTCTTCGGCGTCCTTTTCCTTGCTGACGTCCGGGTGGTACTTGCGGGCGAGCTTCCGATAGGCGCGCTTGATCTCGTCCTGGCTCGCCGTGCGAGGGACGCCCATGACCTGGTAGTAATCCTTGTAACGCATCGCCGTGCCCAAGCCCCGCGGTCCGCACCGCCCCGTCCGGGCGGCTTACCTCCACAGTGGTGGCGAAATGCCCGGACGGCAAGAGGGCGGGACTTGCCGGCGGCGCCGAACGTCCCCATTCAACGGGCCTCGAATCCTTATGCGGGTGCCGACATGACCGGGAAGCACAGGATCGCCTGCCAGCATTGCGGAGGGCTCGTCGGCGTGCCTGCCGACCGGCTGCGCGACGGCCCGCGCTGTCCGCGCTGCCACACGCCGCTCTTCGAGGGCGAGCCCGTCGAGCTGACCGAATCGACGTTCGACCGCCACGTCGGCGACGGCGACCTGCCGGTGGTCGTCGACTTCTGGGCTCCCTGGTGCGCGCCTTGCCGGGCAATGGCGCCCGCCTACGCGGAGGCGGCTCGCCGGATCGAGCCTGCGGCGCGTTTCGGCAAGCTCAACACCGACGAGGCACAGTCCGTCGCGGGCCGCTACGGCATCCGCAGCATCCCGACGCTGATCGTGTTCAAGGGCGGCCGCGAGGTCGCGCGTCACTCCGGCGCGATGGGCGCCGATGCGCTCGCGCGCTGGGTCGCGACCGCCCTGGGCTGAGCCCGGGGATCAGGCCCGCTTCATCGGGCAGGTGCTGAGCCCGATCACCGAATACAGCGGGCAGAAGCGCATCAGGCCGGTCGCGAGCGGCACGAGCCCGACCAGGCCCCAGTACCGGGCGTTGCCCTCGAGCACGAAGAAAAGCGCGAGCAGCGCGATCCCGACGACGATCCTGAGCGTCCGATCGATTCCACCGACGTTGGCAGCCATGGTCGTTCTCCTCTTGTTGCGTGCCGCCCCGTCCTGCCGGGCCAGCGTGGAGGGAGAGTACGGCCGCGGCGGCGGGCCGTCAGTAACCTAGGTCACCGAGCCTCAGCCGCCGTCGGCGATGCGTCGGAGCCCCGCGGCGTCCAGCACCTCGATCGAGCCGCGGCCGAGCCGGACGAGTCCCTGGTCCGAGTAGCTGCGCAGCACGCGCGTGACGATCTCGCGCACGCTGCCGAGTTCGTCCGCGAGCTGCTGGTGCGTCGCATGCACGACCCGGCCCTTGCCGAGCAGCGCACCCGCGACGCGCCGGTCGAGCCTGTGGAACGCCACGGCCTCGACCAGCGACATGAGCTCCGTGAGGCGCTCGGCAAAGAGCGAGAAGACGTACTGGCGGAATGGTGCGTGCGTCGCCATCAGCTCGTCGAACAGCGGCAGCGGCAGCACGACGAGCCGCACGTCCTGCTCGACCACCCCCGTCGCCGGGTAGTCGCGCCGCCCGACCAGGCAGCTGCTCGTGAGCACGCAGCTTTCACCGGGCGTCACGCGATAGAGCTGCAGTTCGCGGCCGTCGCCCAGCTTCGCGACACGGATCGCCCCCTCGAGCACGAACGGGAACTGGCGGCACGGCGCGCCCTCGCCGAAGAGCGGCGTGCCGGCCGGCAACCGCACGACCTGCGCCTGCGAGAGCGTGCGTTCGAGACGTGCGGAGTCGAGCCCGTCGAGCGCCGGGTACAGCTGCGTCAGCTCCTGAGCGAGCGTCGGGTCGTCCTGCGTCGGCATGGCGTGCGTGAATCGGAAGACGACCGCGATGATAAGCTCATCGCGCCGTCGGGCCGCAGCCCGTGTCTCCCAACGGAACCGAGGACCCCTTGATGCACGCCATCGCCGTACACGGCGGCGCGGGAACCCTGCCCGCCGCCGACCTGACGCCCGCGAAGGAACGCGCCTATCGCGACGGCCTCGAGCGGGCGCTGCGCGCTGGGTTCGGCGTGCTCGATTCCGGCGGCGCGAGCCTCGACGCCGTCGTGGCCGCCGTCCAGGTGCTCGAGGACGATCCGCTCTTCAACGCGGGACACGGCGCCGTGCTCGCCGCGAACGGGCAGCACGAACTCGACGCCTCCGTGATGGACGGCCGTGACCTCCGTGCCGGCGCGGTCACCGGCGTGCGTCACGTCCGCAGCCCGGTGGTGCTCGCGCGCCTCGTGATGGACCGTTCGCCGCACGTGATGCTCGCGGGGCCCGGCGCCGAGGAGTTCGCGCTCGAGCAGGGCCTCGTCCCCGTGCCGAACACCCACTTCGCAACCGAGCGCCGTCGCCTCGAGCTCGAGCAGATGCTCGCGGGTCGCGCCGAGGCCGGTCGCGAGTCGCTTATGGGCACGGTCGGAGCGGTGGCGCTCGACGCGCACGGCAATCTCGCGGCCGCGACCTCGACGGGAGGGATGACCGGCAAGAAGTGGGGCCGCGTCGGCGACTCGCCGATCATCGGCGCCGGAACCTACGCGGCGAACGACTGCTGCGCGGTGTCCGCGACCGGGCACGGCGAATACTTCATCCGCGCCGCCGTGGCACACGAGATCGCGTCGCTGATGCGCTACCGCGGCCTCGACGTCGTGGCAGCCGCCGACGAAGTCGTGCGGGGGCAGCTCGTACGGCTCGGCGGTTCGGGCGGCGTGATCGCCGTTGGCCGCGACGGCCGCGTCGCGCTGCCGTTCAACTCGGAAGGCATGCTGCGCGGTGCCATGGACTCGCGCGGGCTGCTGGTGACGGGATTGCTGCAGGACTGACGGGCGCGCCGCAGCCGCCGGGGAGTCGCGCCGCCGGGCCCGACGTCAGCCGGTCAGCGGGTCGGCGCGAGCGAGAGATTCGAGGCAGGCGGGGACATCGCCGTGGCCTGCGTCGTGCCGGCGGCCACGGTGTCGGCCGGAACCGCACGCACAGCCGACTTTCTCACTCGGGCGTCGCGCGGCTGCTTCACCCGCTTGAGCCAGACGTCGTAGGGATCCCACGCCGCGCCGCACGCGGCCACTGGAAGCTGGCGGCCGCTCTCGCCGGACGAGGTGTTCGACCCGGCATCGCCGCCGACGGCGCCTTCCGAATTCCTGCGTTCGTTCATTTCCCTAATTCCCCTGTTCAGGCGCCCTTCCTGGGCACTGTCCACGAGGCTCGCGCCGGACCCCAGTATCGGATGCCCGCGTGACGCCTGCATTGCAGCGCCTGCCTGTTCGCTCGGGATTCTAGCCCAGATGCACGGGATTCCCGGCAGAATCCACATGAACCACCAATGGTTACGACATAACGCATGCGCGCGTAGGACGGCGCCGACACGCCTTCGTCGCGACGCATGGCTGCCCGCCGCTGGCGGTCGGATCAGGCCGCGAAATACCGCGCGAGGTAGTCGTCGAAGCTCGACGTGTCGGAGGCCTCGGTGCGCGACTGCGCGGCGAGCGACTCCTCGGCCTCGCGCGCGAACTCGTCCTGTCGCGACGCGTTGGGCGAGTGCAGCTCGAGGAAATAGGACTTGTGGACCGCGGACATCCGGAGCGCGTAGTCGAAGAACGACTGCCCGGTGGTCCTGAGTTCCTGCAGCGTGCGGGCCGAAGGCGTGAGCGCAACGTCGTGCACCTTCGCCACCTGCAACTCGAGCGCGTTCGTGTACGGGCGGGACTCGTCGCCCGCGTCGAGCAGCTCGCAGACCGCGCGCATGCCGTCGAGGATCTCGAGCGCCCAGTCGCGCAACCGCACGTCGCGACCGTCGCGGCGCAGCACGAGCCCGGGCCGGCGGCCCTCGCGCGCGACCCACGCGTGGTTGCCGTCGAGTTCGGCCTGCTCGGCGGACTCGATCGGCGGGCTCGCACGCAGCACGCAGTACGCCGCGAATGCCTCGAGGAACCGGAGCTTGGCCTGGTTGACGCCCACGGGATCGAACGGGCTCACGTCGAGCGAGCGCATCTCGACGTACTGCACGCCACCGCGCAGCAGGGCCTTGGTCGGGCGCTCGCCGGACGCCGCCACGCGCTTCGGGCGGATATAGCTGTAGTACTCGTTCTCGATCTGCAGCACGTTCGCGTTCAGCTGGCGGTACTCGCCGTCGACCTTGACGCCGAGCCGCTGGTAGTCGGGGTGCGGCGTCGTGATCGCCTGCGTCAGGTCGCGCACGTAGTGCTCGAGCGTGTTGACCGACACCGAGAGGCCGGCCTGGTTCTTGTTGCGGTAGCCGAGGTCGCTCATGCGCAGCGACGTCGCGTGCGGTGCGTAGAGCGTGCCCGGCTCGAGCTTCTCGAGCCAGTCCACGCGCCGGCCCTGCAGGAACGAGGGACACAGCGCCGGCGAGTTGCCGAAGAGATAAAGGACGATCCAGCCATGGCGCCGGTAACTGCGGAGCAGGGCGAAGTACGTCCCGGAGCGGAACGGCTGCGCGGTCTCGCGGCTCTCGAGCAGGTCGGCGAGCACGGGCCACAGGTGCTCCGGGAACGAGTAATTGAAGTGCACGCCCGAGATCGCCTGCATCACCCGGCCGTAGCGCAGCCCGAGCCCGCGCCGGTAGACGGTCTTCATGGTGCCGACGTTCGACGACCCGTAGCGGGCGATCGGGATGCTCTCTTCGCCCTCGATCGCGCACGGCATGCTCGTCGCCCAGAGCAGCTCGTCGCCGAGGTGGCGGTAGACGAACTGGTGCAGGTCGCAGAGGTACTGCGTGAGCTCCCAGGTCTCGGCGAAGGGAGGCGTGACGAGTTCGAGCAGCGCCTCCGAGTAATCGGTCGTGATGTGCTCGTTCGCGAGCGCCGATCCGAGCGCGCGCGGGTGCGGCGTCTGCGCGATGCGGCCCACGGGCGTGACGCGCAGCGATTCCTTCTCGACGCCCTTCAGTCCGCCGCGCAGGGCCGCTGCGGAACGGCCGTTGACCAGGCCAGCGATGCGACGTTCGAAACTGCGGTCGACGGCCATGATCGTGGACGGTGGCTGGGCTCGCGGGAGGGCCGCGTAGCGTAGCAGGCACGGTCCCGGTTCCGCTTCCCGCCCGTATTCGACGGACGGGCGGGCCCATTTGCGGACGGCATTGAACATATGCCGTCAAGTCTCTGTTACATAAGGGATTTTTAGCGTCGGAACACTACACGATCCGGTGGCGGCCACGCCGGGTGCACCCGATCTTTTCCATCCAGATCAGCAGGTTACGGCGCTGGCACGGTTCCTGCTCTGTACAGGGCACGCGGGCCCTGGGTGGCCAGCGACTGCCAAACCTAAAACTCGAGGAACTAGAGCCATGCGTACCTCCATCATCAGTCTCGGCGTCATGACGG
>RPQJ01000088.1 GCA_003819815.1 Lysobacterales bacterium | reverse complement strand
GACTTCGTGTAGACGAAGGGGCGCGAGCGTCCGGCCGTCTGCTCCGGCGCGAGCCACTGCAGCGCGCGCGACGCCGTTCCCGTCGCGTACTCGATCCGCACGCGCGGCTCCGCGGGCGCCTCCGTCGGCATGGCGATGCGGATCGGCTGGCCGAGCACCCGATCCGCGGGGCCTGCTGCGTAGCGGAGCTCCGTCAGGGAACCATCCGCCGCAACGAGCGCCACGCGGCGGATCTCGAGGTCGCGGCTGTCGAGCACGAGCTCGTCGGCGTCGGGCGCCCGGCGCTCGAGCTTCAGTTCGATCGAGCCCTCGAGGCGCCGCGCGTCGAAGTCCGCCCGCAGGTCGAGCGACGCGTGGCGCACCACGAACCGCTCGGGTTCGGCGTAGGAGTGCGGGTCCAGGCCCGCCGCACTCGCAGCGGTAGCCCCGAGAAAGCCGAGCGCGAGGACAGCCGCCGCGCCGCAGCGGAGCGCTGCGCGCGGCGCGCTGCGGTCAGTTCGTGTTGTGGGCACCGGTGACCGGCTTCGGGGTTGCGCCTTTTGCGATCGCCGTGTCGTCGCGGCCGTCCCAGTTGGCGCCGGCCGGCACCGCGTTCTCGACCTCGCGCGCGGAAGCCAGGTGCCCGGCCATCGAGATGCCGCGCCGCGAGACCGGCACCGCGATGCCGAGCGCCTCCGTGACGACCTGCTCGGTGACCATCCAGTCGACCGCACCACCGTGCGGCTTCACGCGCTGCCACATGCGGTCTTTCGTCCTGGTGGTGAACTTCGGCTTGTGCCCGGCCGCGTCCTCCGCCTCGTTCTTCGCGTGGAGCGGATACGACTGCACGTACAGGCTGTCCTGGTGCCAGCGATACAGCAACGGCTGGTCGACGACCGTGACCTTGGTGCCGACCGGGATGCGTTCGAACACCGCGTCGATGTCCTCGGGATACATGCGTATGCAGCCGTGGCTCGCGCGGAGGCCGACGCCCGCCGGCTTGTTGGTGCCGTGGATGAGATAGCTCGGCCAGCCGAGGTTCATCGCGTAGGCACCGAGCGGATTGTCGGGACCGGGCGGTACGCGGGCGGGCAACGGGTCGCCTTCCTTCTCGTGCTCCCTGCGGACCGAGGTGGGCGGCGTCCACCACGGATCCTTGCGCTTCGAGACGACCTTCGTCGTACCGATCGGAGTCGCCCAGCCGACCTTCCCGATGCCGATCGGATAGGTCATCACGACGCGGCTGCCGTCCTTTTCCGCCTTCGGGAAGTAGAACATCCGGAGCGCGGCCACGTTGATGACGATGCCCTCGTGCGGCGCGTCCGGCAGCACGAACTGCGTCGGCAGCACGACGCGCGTGCCCGCGCCGGGCAGCCACGGATCGAGGCCCGGGTTCGCGCGGGCCACTTCGTCGAATCCGAGGTTGAAGCGGCGCGCGATGTCGGACAGCGTGTCCTCGTGGCGCGCGAAGGTGACCTGGAGTTCGCCGACGACACCCGTCACTTTGGGTTCGTACGGGAACAGGTGTGTCGGCAGCGGGGCCGCGAGCGGCGGCGGCGGCGGCACCGCAGGCACCTCGGGCTCCGCGTGGCGCGGCTGGAAGATGGAGCAGCCCGCGAGCACGCCCGTCGCGACGACGAGCGCCAAGCCGCGGGCAGCCCATGATGTTCCTACTGGTCTCGCCATTCGTACCCCTGTGGGATGGACCGCGCCTCGCTTCAGAGGATCGCCGGTCGATTCGGCAGTTCGTCCTCGTCGCGCCGGCCGGCCAGCTGCGGAAAGAAGTTGGCAATGATACGCCCGACCCGCTGTACGCCAAGCACGGCGCCCTCGCGGTGACGGCCGGCGGCGAACTCGCGATCGATCTCCTCGCACACGGCGTGCCACTGCTCCGACGTCACGCGCATGTTGAAGCCGCGGTCGGCGACGATCTCGACGTCACGGTCGGCGAGGAGCACGTAGATCAGGACGCCGTTGTTCTCCGCGGTGTCCCAGACGCCGAGCGCCGCGAACACCTCGATCGCACGCTCGCGGGGCGTCTTGCCCGCCCACACGGCGCGGGGCTCGAGCGCGCCCTCGATGGCGAAGCGGATCTCGCCGCGGTGGTGGTGCTCGGAATCGTCGATCGCCATCTCGATCGCGTCGAGCGTGGCGGGCGGGAACGCCCGCAGCACGGATGAGCGCGTGGCGAAGACGTGGCGGAACCAGCGCTTCCAGTGCATGGACTACCAGCCTCCCGAGGCGCCGCCGCCACCGAAACCGCCGCCCCCGCCGCTCCAGCCGCCTCCACCGAAGCCACCGCCGCCGAATCCCCCGCCCCCGAAGCCGCCTGGATAACCCCAGCCGCTGCCATGGCGCCGGCTGTACCAGCCGTTGCCCCCGGTCGGCCCGCCGCCGATGCCGCCGAGCAGAGCGAAGACGAAAGCCAGGACGCCTGCGCCGAACGCGAGGCCGAGGATGCCGACCAACAGCCAGGTGAGGAACCCGACCACGCCGCCGGTCGCAAGCGCCCCGCCGACGCGCCCGAACATCCGGCGGAAGATCGAGCCGCCGACGAACGCGAAGATGAAAAGGAACGGCAGCGCCGAGAAGAGGCCGGGCACGCCCTGGGACGGCGAGTCGAGCTCCGGCTCGGGCAGCGGCTCGCCGTCGATGACGCGCAGGATGCGGTCGACGCCGGTGGAGATGCCGCCGTAGAAGTCGCCGCGGCGGAACTGCGGCGCGACGTCCTCGTCGAGGATGCGGTTCGCGATCGCGTCGGGCAGCGCGCCCTCGAGGCCGTAGCCGACCTCGATCCGGAACTTGCGGTCGTTCAGCGCGACCACGAGGATCGCGCCGTCGTCGACGCCCTGGCGGCCGAGCTTCCACGCCTCGGCGACGCGCATCGAGTACTGCTCGATCGCCTCGGGCTGCGTCGTGGGCACGATCAGCACGGCGACCTGGCTGCCCTTCTGCTGCTCGAACGCGCGCAGCTTGGCCTCGAGCGCGGCCATCTGGTCCGGCGACAGCGTGCGCGTGAGGTCGGTGACGGGCGAGACGAGCCGGGGGACCGGGACGAGGTCCTGGGCGGACGCCGCCGGCGAAAGCAGCAGCGCGCCCGCGAGCCCGAGGGCCGCGAGCGTCGTCCTGAACCATCGCAAGCCGAGAGCCGTCACGGGCGTAGGCGGCGCCGCCCCGGGGGCGGCGCCGCGCTGCCTCACTGCGCGGGGGCCGGGGTGGGTGCCGGCGTCGAGAAGTCGACGGTCGGTGGCCGGGCGATCGCGGCCTCGTTCTCGACGGTGAAGTTCGGCTTGACCTTGTAGCCGAACAGCATCGCCGTCAGGTTGCTCGGGAAGCTGCGCACGGTCACGTTGAAGTCCTGCACCGCCTGGATGTAGCGGTTGCGGGCGACCGCGATGCGGTTCTCCGTGCCTTCGAGCTGCGCCTGCAGGTCGCGGAAGTTCTGGTCGGACTTGAGCTCCGGATACCGCTCGACCGTGACCATCAGCCGCGACAGCGCGCCCGACAGCTCGGACTGCGCGGCCTGGAACTGTTTCAGCGACTCCGGGTTCGCCGGATCGACGGTGATCTGCGTCGCCTTCGCGCGGGCCTCGGTCACGCCCACGAGCACGGCCTGCTCCTGCTCCGCGAAGCCCTTGACCGTGTTGACGAGGTTCGGGATCAGGTCGGCGCGTCGCTGGTACTGGTTCACGACTTCGGACCACGCGGACTTGGTCGCCTCGTCCTGCACCTGCAGCGTGTTGTAGCCGCAGGCCGAGAGGAACACGCTCGCGACCGCGACCAGGGCTACTCTGACAGCACGCATCTCGGGCTCTCCTTGGCTGGGTGATCTCCCCCCCCCGGGGCGACCCGTATTATGGTCACTCCCGCGCGAAACTCCAGATGCCTCGCGCGTCACCAGATGCGGACCTGCTGGTCGGACGGCAGGTAGAGGCGGTCGCCGGACTTCAGGTCGAACGCCTCGACGAACTGCGGCATGTTGCGGACGATGCCGTTCACGCGATACTCGGACGGGCTGTGCGGATCGGTCACGAGCCGGCGGCGCAGTTCGTCTTCGCGATACAGGCGAGGCCAGACCTGCGCCCAGCCGATGAAGAAGCGCTGGTCGCCGCTGTAGCCGTCGAGCACGGGCGCCGGCTTGCCGTCGAGCGACAGGCGATAAGCCTTGTGCGCGACCGCGAGACCCGAGAGGTCGCCGATGTTCTCGCCGAGCGTGAGCTCGCCGTTGACGTTGAGCCCCGGCAGCGGGCTGAACGCCGCGTACTGCCCGACGAGCTTCTGGGTGCGCGCACTGAAGCGCTCGTTGTCCTCGGCGGTCCACCAGTCGCGCAGCGCGCCCGTGCCGTCGAACTTGCGGCCCTGGTCGTCGAAGCCGTGGCTGATCTCGTGGCCGATCACGGCGCCGATGCCGCCGTAGTTCACCGCGTCGTCGGCGTTCATGTCGAAGAACGGCGGCTGCAGAATGGCCGCCGGGAACACGATCTCGTTGCCGAGCGGGTTGTAGTACGCGTTCACCGTCTGCGGCGTCATGTACCACTCGGTGCGGTCCACCGGGCGGCCGAGCTTCGCGAGCTCTCGCTTCGTGTTCACTTCGCGCGCGCGCAGCACGTTGCCCACCAGGTCGTCGCGGCGAACCTCGAGGCCCGGGTACTCCTTCCACTTCTCCGGATAGCCGATCTTAACCGAGAAGCCCTGGAGCTTCGCGTGCGCCTCGCGGCGCGTCTCGGGCCCCATCCACTCGAGCTCGTCGATCGAGAGGCCGAACGCCTTCGTGAGGTTCGCGACCAGCTCGTCCATGCGCTTCTTCGCCTGCGGCGGGAAGTGCCGCTCGACGTAAGTCTTGCCGAGCAGGTCGCCCATCGCGGTCTCGGTCTCGGCGAGGCCGCGCTTCCAGCGCGGGCGCAGCTCGGGCGTGCCGGAGAGCGTGCGGCCGTAGAAGTCGAAGTTGCGCTCGACCATCTTCGCGTCGAGGTACGGCGCGAACGAGTCGACGACGCGGATCTTCAGGTAGTCGCGCCACGTCTCGAGCGGCACGTCGCCGAGCGCCTTGCCGAGGTCCGCGAAGTAGCTGGGCTGGCCGACGATCAGGTGGTCGTGGCTGCGGATGCCCACGCGCTCGAAATAGCGATTCCAGTCGAGGCCGGGCGACGCTTTCGTGGCTCCTGCGACATCGTACGGGTTGTAGTTCTTGTCCACGTCGCGCAGCTCGACCTGCGACCACGCCGAGCGGGCGAGCCGCGTCTCGAAATCCATGACGCGCTGGGCCGCCTCCGCGGCGTCCTTGCGGCCGAGCCGCGCGAAGACGTCGGTGAGGTACGCGACGTAGGCCTTGCGGAACTCGACGTAGCGCGCCTCGTCCTCGAGGTAGTAGTCGCGGTCGGGCATCGCGAGGCCGGACTGCTGAGTCCAGACCGTGACGAACTCGGGGCGCTTGGCGTCCGGCAGGATGCCGAGCGCGATCGGCGTGTTGAGGCCGATGAGCTGCGCGTGCGCGAGGTAGTCGAGCAGCGCGGCCCCGTCGTCGATCGCGGCGATCCGTGCGAACTCGGGCTCGAGCGGCGCGAGGCCCACCTTCTCGATGCGCGTCTCGTCCATGAAGCTCGCGTAGAAGTCGCCGACGAGCTGCTTGTCGCTGCCCGGCGCCGCCTTGGCGGCCGCGGCCTCGTCGACGATCGCATGCAGCTGGCGCTGTACGTCGTCCTCGAGCTTGCCGAACAGGCCGTAGTTCGACTTGTCGGCGGGGATCTGCGTCTTCGCGAGCCACACGCCGCTCACGTAGCGGTAGAAGTCGTCCTGCGGGCGGACCGTCTTGTCGAAATTTTCGAGCAGCACGCCGGACGCGCGCGCCGGAGCAGCGGCGGTCGCCTGAGCGGCTGCGGGAGCAGCCGGGGCCGCAGGCTCCGCGGACGGGCCTGCGTGGACGGACAGCGAGTAGGCACACAGGGCGAGCAGACAGGCGGCCGACAGGGACCAGCGCATCATCCGTATCTCCATCGAGGGGCCCCGCCCGGCGGGCGGGGCGAAGGGCGCGCAGTATAAGGGATCAGGCGCGGCCGAGGCGCAGGTGGATCGGCCAGCGCAGCCGGCGGGTGCCGCCAGGGGGCCAGTGCGGCGCGATCCGCGGCTCGAGCGCGGGCAGCGGGTCGTGCCCGCGGTCGTCCTTGTAGCGCTGCACGGCAGACCACGTGCCGAGGTAGCCCATCAGCTGCTCGAGCGCCCAGTCGGTCTCGAGCACGAAGACGGGCGCCGGGACCTCGTCCCAGGGAAACGGGAGCGTCCGGTAGCCGGCCTCGACGTAGCGGCGCTCGGCGGGCCAGTAGCGGCCGATGGTCTCCGTATAGAACTCGTCGACGATCGCGTCGACTTCCGGGTCGACGCTGAACTTCTCGTAGGTCCAGCACGCGACGACGCCGCCCGGGACGAGCACCCGCCGGCACTCGGCCTGGAATGCGTCGAACCGGAACCAGTGCGCCGCCTGCGCGGCCACGACGAGCTCGACGGTGCCCGAACGCAGCGGGAGCTGCTCCGCGAGGCTCGCGGCGTAATGCACGCGCGGGTTGCGCTGCGCGCGGGCGAGCTGGCTCCGGCTCGCGTCGACCGCGAGCACGGCTTCGAATCGCGGGGCGAGGGCAACCGCCGCCTGGCCGTTGCCCGTGGCGCAGTCCACCGCGAGCGCACGGCCGGGCGCCTGCGCGACCACGAAGTCGACCAGCGCCGCGGGGTACTCGGGCCGGTAGCGGCTGTACGCGTCGGCCTGGCGGGAAAAGTGGTCCTTGAAGCTCATCGCGGCGTCGAGCTTAGCGCGACTGGCCGCGCACTCGTCGCGGCGTGCGGCCCTGTGCCGTGGCGCTCGTGGGCGCAGTCGACCGCGTGTCCGGGCGCGGGATTGCCGGCCTGGGACGCGTGGACCCTTCCCTGGGGCTCCGGCGCGGCATCCGTGCCGCGCACGGCCCGGGCCGGCAACCCCGCGCCCGGACACGCTGCGGCAGGTGCGGCTTCAAGAGACGGAGGAGGAGCCGGCCGACGCGACAACTGCCGGTCAGTGCTGCGATGCGTGGTAGATCCGCGCGCCGGTCAGAGGCGCGCTCCGCCGCTTGCGCGACGGGGCTCGGGACCTATTCGGCCGGGCCGTGCGCCGCAGGGACGCGGCGCGGGAGCCCCAGGGAAGGGTTCACGCGGCCCGGGCGAATAGGTCCCGAGCCCCGTCGCGCGAGCGGCCATCCCGTTGGGCACCGTCGTGGAGTCCTGGCGGGCGGTGTCGACGAGTCGCCTAGAATGCGCGCATGGACGGAATCGAAGTCGTCGACATCGCGCACGCGATCGAGCTCGCGCTCGCGCCCGTGTTCCTGCTGTCGGGCATCGGCGTGTTCCTCGGCGTGCTCACGAACCGCCTCGCCCGCATCGTCGACCGCGCGCGCAAGGTCGAGGACTCGCTGCGCGAAGCGGCCAGCGGCGATCCCGACGACGCGCGGACCCAGCTCGCGGTGGCGGCCCGACGCGCACGGCTCATGAATGCGTCGATCACGCTCGGCACCGTCGCCGCGCTGCTCGTCGCGCTGGTGGTCGCGCTGATCTTCGCGAGCACGTTCGTGCCGATCAACCTCGCGGGACCCGTCGCGCTGCTGTTCGTGCTCGCGATGCTCGCGCTCGTCGGCGCGCTCGTGAGCTTCCTGCTCGAGGTGCGGGTGGCCATCGATGCGCTGCGCATCGGCCAGCCCTGACGCGGAGGACGCTGGAATAAAAAAACCCCGGGCTTTGGGCCCGGGGTCGAGTAGCGGACTTTGGTCGAAGGGAAGGGAAAAGTCCGCCAGGGGATCGGTACGGTGCTCCTCAGTGCAGGCGCGACCACTGCAGCACTTTGACGTCGCGCAGCGCACGGCCCATGTTGCGGGCGATCACGTTCGCCGCTTCGCGCAGCTCGCGGCCGTTGCGCGCGAGCTGCCCGTCGAGCTCGACCACGCCACGGTACTCCTGCAGGCCGCGGGGGTCCGGCTCCTCGACGAGGAAGTGCGCGTAGTACTTCGTGGCCATGGGGAGGAAACGTACCGATGAGCCGCCGCGGATTCCGTGACGACGCGCACACTCTGCCGAGTGCGGGCCGCCGGGCCGCGGAACCATGACGCGCTACCGGAAGCCGGAGCGCCCGGGCTCGAAGTACGCGACTGCGGAGGGCGCCCGCCGCCTGCGCGAGGAACTCGATTACCTGTGGCGCGTCCAGCGTCCGCAGGTGACGCGCGCCGTCGCGGAGGCCGCAGCCCAGGGCGACCGCTCGGAGAACGCCGAATACACCTACGGGAAGAAGCAGCTGCGCGAGATCGACCGCCGAGTGCGGTTCCTGCGCAAGCGCCTCGACGGCCTCGTCGTCGTGTCGCGCCCTCCCGACGACCCGCGCCGCATCTACTTCGGCGCCTGGGTGCGCATCGAGGACGACGAGGGACACGAGACCGTGTTCCGGATCGTCGGCCCGGACGAGATCGATCCCGCGCGGCGCTACGTCAGCATGGACGCCCCGCTCTCCCGCGCGCTCATGGGCCGCGGGCTGGACGACGAGGTGACGGTGGAAGTGCCCGGGGGCCGGAAGACGTACGTGGTGACGGAGATCAGGTACGGGGAGGAATAGGGGACAGGGCAGAGTCGGCCTACCCGGCAGCAGCTGTCCGCTCTACTCGTCCGGCTCCACCCTCGGCAGCTCCCGACCCCGCCAGTCGGCCCACTCGGCGTGCACGCTCCAGTAGCTGTGGGCCTGGGGCTCGAGGCCATCGGCGGAGTCGAGCGTCGCGAGGGTCACGTGCATCTCGCCGGGCCAGCGCGTGGACTGGAAGAAGAGCGGAGTGCCGCACCGCGAGCAGAACGAACGCACCGCGGCCGGGGACGACTTGTAGTGCGAAAGGACGTCAGCGCCCGACTCGAGCATGAACGCACCTTCGGGGACGCCGACCCAGGTGACGAAGCCGGCGCCCTGCGCCCGCCGGCACATCGAGCAGTGGCAGTGCGCGACCCACTTGGGCGGCAGCGCAATGCGGTAGCGGACCGCGCCGCAGAGACAGCCGCCGGGGCGGACGTCCGCCCCGGCCGGGGCCGAAGCGGAATCGCTGCCGCCGCTGGTGATGCCCGTCGTCACACCACCCGCACGTTCTTGAACTGCCAGGGATCGGTCTCGTCGAGGTCCTCGGGGAAGAGGCGGCCGCGACCGACCAGCGGATGCCAGTCGGTGTACTCGCCCACGACGAGGCCGAGGTACGGACGGCAGATCTCGAGCACGCGCTTGTAGTCCATCTCGTCCGGCTCGACGACGCCGCTGTTCGGATTCTCGATGGCCCAGATCATGCCTGCGAGCGCCGACACCGTGACCTGCAGCGAAGTCGCGCTGTTGTGGGGCGCGAGCTGGCGCGCCTCCTGGATCGAGAGCTGCGAACCGTACCAGTAGGCATTCTTCTTGTGGCCCGCGAGGAGCACGCCGAGCTCGTCCACTCCCTTCGTGATCTCGTGCATCATGATCCGCTTCCGCTCCTGCACCTCCCAGTTGCGGCCCGCGAGCTCGTGCACCGAGAGCACCGCGCTGTCGCAGGGGTGGTAGGCATAGTGGACGGTCGGGCGGTAGAGGACCTGCTCGCCCTTCCGCACGGTGAGGTAGTCGGAGATCGAGATCGACTCGCCGTGCGTGATCAGGAAGCCGTGGAAGTGGCCGGCCATCGGCGTCCACGTGCGCACGCGCGTCGCCGCGCCCGGCTGCATCAGGTAGATCGCGCTGCCGCGGCCGAAGTCGTGCTTCTTGCCGTCGCGCTGCCAGTTCTTCTCGTGCGAGCCCCAGCCGAGCTCGGCGGGCTGCATGCCTTCGCCGACGAAGCCGTCGACCGACCAGGTGTTGACGAACTCGCCGGGCTCCTTCGGGGTCGCGGCGACCTGCGTGTCCCGCTCGGCGATGTGGATCACCTTGACGCCGAGCTTGTGGGCGAGCGCGGCCCACTCCTCGCGCGAGTTCGGCTCCTTGCCGTCGACGCCCGTGTCGGCAGCGACGTTGAGCAGCGCCTGCTTGACCAGGTGCGAGACGAGGCCCGGGTTGGCGCCGTGCGTGAGCACCGCGGTCGGTGCGCGCTTCATCGTCTCGCGGAGGGCGAGCGCGGTCTCGCGCAGCGCGTAGTTGGTGCGGCGCGCGGGCGCGACCGTCGGGTCGGTGTAGCCGCCCGGCCACGGCTCGATGCACGTGTCGAGGTACAGCGCGCCTTTCTCCCAGCAGAGCTGGATCAGCGCTACGCTCGAGACGTCGACCGAGAGGTTGAGAAGGAAGTCGCCGCGGCCGACCAGCGGGTCGAGCACGTTCCGGAAGTTCTCGCGCGTGAGCGGGTGCCTGACGTGGCGCACGCCGAACTCGGCGGCCACCTTCGCGCCCGCCTCGTCCGCGGTCACGATCGTGATCTGGTCGGCCTGCATGCCGACGTGGCGAAGTATCAGCGGCAGCACGCCCTGGCCGATGCTGCCGAAGCCGACCATGATGAGGCGACCGGGGAACGCGACGTGGACCGGGTATTGAGTCATGATTTCTCGGTGTGAGTGGCGTTGAACGGAACGGCTGGAGGCCGGGTAGTGTATCCGCAAACGGCCGGAACGAGCCCAGTGGCGCCTGCGCGCGGGCGCTCAGCCGCGTGGCGCGCCGTCGCGCCAGTGCGGCGGGTAGGTGCGCTCGTAACCGGGCAGCGCCGCAACCCGCCGGATCCAGCGCGAGATCGCGGGATACGTGGTCTCGAGCGGCAGGAACCGCGAGCGCAGGTCGCCCGCTTCGCGCTTCTCCATCGCGCGCAGGAGCAGCATGATTCCGGGGAACACCACGAGGTCGGCCGCGGAGACCTGGTCGCCGACGAGCCAGTCCGAGCCGCTCAACCGCGCCTCGATGGTGCGCGCCTCGCCGGCCACGATGTGCGTGGCCCGCGTGACCTCCTCTGCGCGCTCGTCGATGGTCTCGAAGAACGCCGCCGAGACGATCTGCATCAGGTGGCTCTCCGCGTACGACTGGTACTCGCAGATCACGCGCATGATCGTCGCGGCCTCCTCGGGCGTGCGCCCGAAGAGCGGGGGCTCGGGATACTTGCGGTCGAGGTACAGCAGGCAGGCGAGCGACTCGAACACGACGAAGTCGCCCTCGCGGAGGACCGGCACGCGGCCGCGCGGGTTCATCCGCAGCATCTGCGGAGACTTGTGCTCCTGCATCGAGAACTGCAGGAGGCGCGACTCGTACGCGAGCTGCTTGTACTCGAGCGCGAGCTGCACGCGCCACGAGTACGGGCTGCCGCTGCCCCAGTAGAGTTCGAGCGCCATCGAGGAACCTCCGCCGCCCGCGGGTCACGGCGTGCACGGGCGCGCGATTGTACTGGTCGCCGAGGACGCGGCACCACTGCCGCAAGGAGCGACCCATGCCGTTGAGGACCCTGATCGCCGCAGAGGCCCTTGCGGAAAGGCTCGGCGACCCGAAGATCCGCGTGTTCGACTGCCGCTTCGATCTCGCCCGGCCCGATGTCGGCCGCGAGCGCTACCTCGAGGCGCACCTGCCCGGCGCGACCTACGCCGGCCTCGATCGCGACCTCTCGGCGCCGCCGACCGCGACCTCCGGACGTCATCCGCTGCCGGACCCCGGGGCCTTCGGACGCCGGCTGCGCGAATGGGGCGTCGACGACGACTCGTCCATCGTGGCCTACGACGACGGCAACGGCATGTATGCCGCGCGTCTGTGGTGGATGCTGCGCTGGCTCGGGCACGACGACGTCGCCGTGCTCGACGGCGGCTTCGAGCGCTGGCGATCGCTCGGACTGCCCGTCACGCAGGAGGTGCCCGCCCGCCGCCCCGGCTCGTTCGCGGCCCGGCCGCGGGCAGAGTCCGCGGTCGACGCCGGGCAGATCCTCGCGATCGGCCGCGATCCCGCCCGCCGCCTGCTCGACGCGCGGGCGCCGGAGCGCTATCGCGGCGACGTCGAGCCGATCGACGCGGTCGCAGGCCACGTGCCGGGCGCCCGCAACCATCCCTTCATGGCGTCGCTCGACCCGTCGGGACGCTTCCAGTCGTCCGACGACCTGCGCCTTGCGCTGCTCGCGAGCCTCGACGGCGTGCCGGCCGGGCGGACCGTGGCGATGTGCGGCTCGGGCGTCACGGCCTGCCACCTGCTGCTCGCGCTCGAGCACGCCGGGCTCCCGGGCGCGCGGCTCTATCCCGGCTCGTGGAGCGAGTGGTCCCGCGATCCCGCCCGCCCCGTGGCGACCGGCCCGGAGCCTTGAGCCGGCGGCGAATACCGACGCTATTCCGCCGCACGCATCTGCTATCTTTCGCGCCTCTTTCGGCACCCCGTCCACGGAGCCGCGCAAGTTGGAGAACACCGCACGCAGGATCGCCACGGCCAGCCCGTGGAGCACCGAGGACTCCGCCGACCTCTACGGCGTGAAGGCCTGGGGCAACGGCTACTTCGGCGTCAACGAGGCCGGACACGTCTTCGTCCGCCCGGACCAGACGGACGGCCGCGAGATCGACCTGCACGAGGTGATCCGCGGCCTCGAGGCGCGGGACCTCACGACGCCGGTCGTGGTCCGCTTCTCCGACATCCTGCGGCACCGGCTCAAGCGCCTGCACGACGCGTTCGCCGCCGCGATCGCCGAGAACGACTACCGCGGCCGGTACACCGCGGTCTTCCCGATCAAGGTGAACCAGCAGCGCCTGGTGGTCGAGGAGGTGTACGGCTACGGCCGCGAGTTCGGCTTCGGCCTCGAGGTGGGCTCGAAGCCCGAGCTGCTCGCCGTCATGGCGCTCACCGAGGGCGAGTCGGAGCGGATCATCGTCTGCAACGGCTTCAAGGACGACAGCTACATCGAGGCGGTCGTGCTCGCGACAAAGCTGGGCCGGACGATCATCCCGGTCGTCGAGAACTTCGGCGAGCTCGCGCTGATCCTTAAGCACGCGAAGGCGTACGAGGTGCGGCCGAGGATCGGCGTGCGCGTGAAGCTCGCGAGCGAGGGCGCCGGCCGCTGGCGCGAATCCTCGGGCGAGAAGTCGAAGTTCGGCCTGTTCGTGAGCGAGATCCTCGAGCTCGTCCGCGTGCTCAAGGAGCAGGGCATGGAGGACTGCCTGCAGCTCGTCCACTGCCATCCGGGCAGCCAGCTGCAGGACATCCGTCGCGTCAAGGACGCGGTGAACGAACTCGCGCACGTCTACGCGGAACTGAAGCTCATGGGCGCCGGGCTCCGCTACATCGACGTGGGCGGCGGGCTCGGCGTCGACTACGACGGCAGCCGCTCGAACTACGCCTCGTCGATGAACTACACGCTCGCCGAGTACGCGAGCGACGTCGTCTACCGCATCGCGAGCGTCTGCAACGCGCGCGGCATCGAGCACCCGATCATCGTGAGCGAGTCGGGCCGCGCGATCACGGCGCACCACAGCGTACTCGTCTGCAATGCGCTCGGCAGCTCGGCGCTCGACCGCTTCTCGATCAGCGAGCAGGACGCGCGCGACCTCGCGGACGGCGCGGGAGTGCCGCAGCCGCTCCGCGACCTGCGTGACGCCTACCGCTCGATCGCCGACCGCCGCCTCGTCGAGTGCTACCACGACGCCGTGCAGGCTCGCGAGCAGGCGCTGCAGATGTTCAACCTGGGCTACCTGAGCCTCGAGCACCGCGGCCTCGCCGAGCGCCTCTACTGGTCGACCTGCGCGCGCATCCGCGACCTCTGCCGTCGCCTGCCGTCCGTGCCCGAGGAGCTCGAGAGCCTCGAGACGATCCTGAGCGACATCTACTTCTGCAACGTCTCGATCTTCCAGTCGCTGCCCGACAGCTGGGCGATCGACCAGCTCTTCCCGCTGATGCCCATCCACCGTCTCGACGAGCGCCCGACGCGCAACGCCGTGCTCGCCGACATCACCTGCGACTCGGACGGCAAGATCGACCACTTCGTGAGCCCGCGCGACACCAAGCGCACGCTCGAGCTGCACGAGCTCCGCGACGACGAGCCGTACTACATAGCTGCATTCCTGGTGGGCGCGTACCAGGAGACGCTGGGCGACCTGCACAACCTGTTCGGCGACACGCACGTCGTGCACATCAAGCTGCACGACGAGGGCGGCTGGTGGATCGAGGAGACGGTCAAGGGCGACACCGCGGCCGAGGTGCTGCGCTACATGCGCTACGACGTCGACCGCCT
>RPQJ01000087.1 GCA_003819815.1 Lysobacterales bacterium | reverse complement strand
GACGAGTTCTTCGGCACGCCGGCCGCGGAGGACGCGGTCCGCCAGAAAGTCGCGGCGCTGTTCCCGGCGCACGAGGTGGAGGACTTCACGCGGCTCTTCTACGGCCGCATCCAGCGGTGGCGCGAAGTCGAAGGCGGTGCGCGATGAGACGCGACGCCTGGGAGTGGCACACGCACCGGCTGCCCGGTCGCGCGCGTGTCGTGCGCTGGGGCCACTGGGGTCGGCCGCTGCTGCTCTTCCCGACCGCCGGAGGCGACTGCGAGGAAGCCGAGCGGCAGGGGCTCATCGGCACGCTGTCCGGGCTCATCGACGCCGGCCGCCTCAAGGTGTACTCGATCGACAGCGTCGCCGGCCAGCACTGGATCTCGAAGCAGCACTCGCCCGAGTACTGCTCGCGCGTCCAGAACCTCTACGACGCCTTCGTCCGCGAGGAAGTGGTACCGCTGATCCGCAGCGACTGCGCCTCCCACGACGTGGGGATACTCGCGGCCGGCGCGTCGATCGGCGCGTTCAACGCGCTCGCGGTGCTGTGCCGGCACCCGGATGCGTTCCACTGGGCGCTCGGCATGAGCGGCACCTACGAGCTCACGCACTACCTGCACGGCCGCTGGAACGAGGATTTCTACTACTCTTCGCCGCTGCACTTCCTGCCGGGCCTCGGCGAAGGCTGGCAGCTCGACACGCTGCGGCAGCGGTTCGCGCTGCTCGCGACCGGATCCGGTCGATGGGAAGATCCGGGCGAGTCGTGGCGGCTCGCGGACGTGCTCGGCGCCAAGGGGATCCCGAATCGGGTCGACGACTGGGGCCCTGGCGTCGATCACGACTGGCCGACGTGGCACCGGATGCTGCCCCAGTACCTCGCCGGGGTGACCTGAGCGCGCGGATCAGCGCGCGCGGAACCGGGCCGCGCGCTTCTCGCGGAAGGCGGTGACGCCCTCGAGGAAGTCCGGCGTGTCGCCGAGCCGGCCTTGAGCGTCCGCCTCGCGTTCCAGCTGTTCCGCGAACGAGGCGGAACCCGCCGCCGCAGTGAGCTGGCGCACGGCGAGGAACGCCTCGCGCGGTCCCTCGGAAAGCGTGCGCGCGAGCTGGAGCGCGCGCTCCGGCAGCGCGTCGTCCTCGACGCACTCGGCGACGAGCCCGATGCGTGCCGCCTCCTCGCCCGTGATCGGCGTGCCGGTGAGCGCCGCGTGCCGCGCGCGCGCCTCGCCCAGCCGCCGCGTGTAGAAGTAGGTCGCGCCCATGTCGGGGGCGAGACCGAGCTTGGGCGCGAAGACGAGCGCGAGCGATGCCGAGCGAGCCGCGACCGTGACGTCGCCCATCAGCGCGAGCGAGACGCCCGCGCCCGCCGCGACGCCATTCAGCGCCACGACGAGCGGCACCGGCAGCGAGGTCCACAGCAGCGCGACGGGGTGGTACTCGGCGCGGAGGCGCGACGCGAGGAACTGGCCCATCGACTGGCCGGGGGCCGGAAACGAACTCGGATCCGTGAGATCCGCGCCCGCGCAGAAGCCACGCCCCGTGCCGGTGAGCAGCACGGCGCGCACCTCGCGGTCGCGCTGGATCGCCTCGGCACAGTCGCGCAGGTCGCGCAGCAGCCCGAGCGAGAGGCTGTTCAGCTTCGCCGGCCGGTTGAGCTCGACCTTGAGCACGCCGTCGATCCGTTCGCAAGCCAGGTTCTCGAACTTCATCCTCGATTCCTCATTTTCGATCCGCGCTATCATCTCATGGAGAGGCTGGGCGACAGGGACTTCGAGGGACGGCAATGATCGTGAAATTCTCGACCAAGGCGGGTGCCCTGGTGATGCACGGCGACGTCGCCGTGGCCATGCTCAAGGCATTGGGACACTCCGGGACGGTGCCGGGCGCGATCCTCGCGGCGGACCTGCCCGCGGCACTCGCGAGCCTGCAGCGCGCGCTCGACGCCGGCGGCCTGGAGGCCGCCGCCCCCCCTGAGCCCTGGGATGAGGACGACCAGCGGGACGACGAGAGGGAAGCCGCACCCCGGGTCTCGATGCGCATGCGGGCGGTGCCGCTCCTGGACATGATCCAGACGGCGATCGCCCGGGGGTCCGACCTCATGTGGGAGCAGGGCTGAGGCCGTGGCGCGACTGGCGGCCGCGCTGGTGCTGCCGGCCCTCGCGCTGCTGCTCCTCGCCGCCCACTTCTTCCGCGCGGGTTTGACCTGGCTGTCGGCGGCGTGCGTGGCCGTTGCCGGGCTGCTCTTCGTGCGGACCCCCTGGGCCGCGCACGTGCTGACGGCCGCGCTTGCGGCGGGGACCGTCGAATGGCTGCGCACCGCCTGGGTATTCGCGGCAGCGCGGGCCGCGGCCGGACAGCCGTACGGGCGGCTCCTCGTGATCCTCGGGACAGTGGCTCTCGTCACGGCAGTCGCCGCGGTACTGCTCGGTCGCCCGACCGCGCGCCGCCACTTCCGGCGCAGTTAGCCGTCGGACACCGGCCCGGCCGGAATCCGCGGGCCCGCCCCGCCCGAATGCCCGGGATTCGGAACCTGGCCGGGTTCCGCTAGTCTTAGCGTCTTCCCCGCGAGCTTCGGCCCGCGACCCCTCCTGAGGAGACCCATGTCCTTGCGCAGCCTGATTGCCGGAGCCGGCCTCGCCGCCACCCTCGCCGCCCATCCCGCGCACGCCGCAGAGCCGGCGCCCGCGCCGAACCCGCTCCTCGCGCCGTGGACCGGGCCCTATGGCGGCATTCCGCCGTTCGACCGTGTCCGCACCGAGCACCTGGCGCCGGCACTCGAGGCCGCGATGGCCGAGAACCTGGCCGAGGTCGACCGCATCGCCGCGAATCCCGAGCCGCCGACGTTCGAGAACACCATCGCCGCGATGGAACGCACGGGCCGCATGCTCGACCGCGTGCACACGGTGTACGCCATCTACGGCGGGACGCTGAACGACGAGGCGGTGCAGGCCGTCGAGCGCGAGATGGAACCGAAGCTTGCCGCCTTCGGCGACCGCATCACGCAGAACGCGAAGCTCTTCGACCGCATCGCCAGGGTCTACGAGACGCGCGCGGACTCGGGCCTCACGCCCGAGCAGCAGCGGCTCACGTGGCTCCGTTACACGAACTTCGTCCGCGCGGGCGCGAAGCTCGACGAGCCGTCGAAGCAGCGCGTCGCGGCAATCAACCAGGAACTCGCCGGGCTCTACACGGCCTTTTCCCAGAACGTCCTCAAGGACGAGAACGAAGGCGTGATCTTCATCGAGTCCGAGGCCGCGCTCGCGGGCCTGCCGCAGGGCGTCCGCGACGGCATGGCGCAGGCCGCGGAGGCGCGTGGCAGGAAGGGCCAGTGGGCCGTCGCCAACACGCGTTCGAGCATCGAGCCGTTCCTGACCTACGCCGAGGACCGCGCGCTGCGTGAGCAGGCGTGGCGCATGTTCGTGAGCCGCGGCGACAACGGCGGTGCGACGGACAACAACGCGACGATCACCCGCATCCTCGCGCTGCGCGCCGAGCGGGCGAAGCTGCTCGGCTACCCGACGCACGCCCACTGGCGCCTCGAGAACTCGATGGCGAAGAACCCCGAGCGCGCGACGGAGCTCATGGAGGCCGTCTGGATGCCCGCGGTCGCGCGGGTGCACGAGGAGGTCGCCGACATGCAGAAGATCGCCGACGCCGAGAAGGCCGGCATCACGATCGAGCCGTGGGACTACCGCTACTACGCGGAGAAGGTCCGCAAGGCCAAGTACGACCTCGACGAGACCGAGATCACGCCCTACATGCAGCTCGAGAACCTTCGCGAGGGCATGTTCTACATGGCCCGCGAGCTGTTCGGCTTCCACTTCAAGCCGGTCGATCCGGCACAGGTGCCCGTCTACCACCCCGACGTGCGCGTCTGGGAGGTCAACGACCCGAAGGGCAACCTCGTCGGGCTCTGGTATTTCGACCCCTACGCCCGCCAGGGCAAGCGGTCGGGCGCGTGGATGAGCGCGTATCGCAGCCAGGAGCGCTTCGACGGCGACGTGCGCACGATCGTTTCGAACAACTCGAACTTCGTGAAGGGCAAGCCCGGCGAGCCGGTGCTCGTGAGCTGGGAAGACGCGGTGGTGCTGTTCCACGAGTTCGGCCACGCGCTGCACGGGCTCGCGTCGAACGTGAACTATCCTTCGGTGTCCGGCACGAGAGTGCCGAGGGACTACGTCGAATTCCCGTCGCAGCTCCTCGAGCACTGGCTGCCGACGCCCGAGATCCTCAACCGCTACGCGCTCCACTACCAGACCGGGAAGCCGATCCCGAAGGAGCTCGTCGCGAAGATCGAGGCGGCCGGGAAGTTCAACGAGGGCTTCCGCACCGTGGAGTACCTCTCGAGCGCGCTCGTGGACATGAAGCTGCACACCGCGGAGGCGAAGGCGATCGATCCGGACAAATTCGAGCGCGAGACGCTCGCGGCGCTCGGCATGCCGTCCGAGATCGTGATGCGGCACCGCACGCCGCAGTTCAACCACATCTTCTCCGGCGACGGCTACTCGGCGGGCTACTACAGCTACCTGTGGTCCGACACGCTCACCGCGGACGCGTGGGAAGCCTTCACGGAAGCGGGCGGCCCCTGGGACAAGGCCGTCGCGAAGCGCCTGATCGACCACGTGTTCTCGGTCGGCAACACGACCGACCCTGCCGACGGCTATCGGCAGTTCCGCGGACGCGACCCGGGCATCGACGCGCTGATGCGCAAGCGCGGCTTCCCGGTGCCGCAGGCCCCGGCAGCGGCACCCGCGGCCTCGAAGTAGGTCAACCGGCGAGTCCGGCCTGGTCCAGCAGGAACGCGTACGCCTCGGCGAGTTCGCGGTACTGCTGGAACCGGCCGGACCGGCCGCCGTGGCCGGCCTCCATGTGCGTCCGCAGCAGCAGCGGCGCGCGGTTCGTGCGCAGCCGCCGCAGCCGCGCGACCCACTTCGCCGGCTCGAAATACTGCACCTGGCTGTCCCAGAGCCCGGTCGTGACGAGCATCGCGGGATAGTCCTGCGGCACGACGTTGTCGTAGGGCGAATACGAGCGGAGATACTCGTAGCACGCGCGCTCGACCGGGTTGCCCCACTCGTCGTACTCGTTGGTCGTGAGCGGAATGCTCTCGTCGAGCATCGTCGTGAGCACGTCGACGAACGGCACGTCCGCGAGGATCGCCCGGTAGTCCCGCGGCGCCACGTTCGCGATCACGCCCATCAGCAGCCCGCCCGCGCTGCCGCCGCTCGCGAAGACCCGCTGCGGATCGGCATAGCCTTCCTGCACGAGGAAGCGAGTGACGTCGACGAAGTCGTTGAAGGTATTCCACTTCTGGACCAGGCGTCCGGCGTCGTACCAGCGCCGGCCGAGTTCCTGGCCGCCGCGCACCTGCGCGATCGCGTACACGAACCCGCGGTCGAGCAGCGAGAGCCGCGCCGAACCGAACGCGGGATCGATCGAGATTCCGTAGGCGCCGTAGCCGTACTGCAGCAGCGGCGCCGTACCATCGCGGCGGAACCCCTTGCGATAGACGATCGCCACCGGGATGAGCTCGCCGTCGCGCGCCGGCACCCGCCGGTACTCAGTCGCGTAGTTCGACGGGTCGAAGTCGCCGAGCACCGGCTCGCGCTTGAGCAGCGTGCGGTGTCCGGACGCGACGTCGTAGTCGTAGGTCGTGACGGGAGTCGTGAGCGACGTGTACGTGTAGCGCACGACGCCGGTGTCGATCTCCTCGTTGTCGCCGAGCGCTGCGAGGTATGCAGGCTCGTCGGCCTCGAGCGTGTAGTCCGTGGAGCCGTTCCACGGCCTGATGCGCACGCGACGCAGCCCCTCCGAGCGCTCCTCGACGGCAAGGAACCCGCGGAACACGCTGAAGCCGTGCACGAAGGCGTCGCCGCGGTGCGGGACGAGGTCGCGCCAGGCGCTGCGGTCGGCGACGCGGTCCGCCTCGATCTCGACCACGCGGAAGTTCGGAGCCTGCCAGTTGGTCCGCAGGATCCAGCGGCCCTCGAAGTGATCCGCCTGGTACTCGTGGTCGCGCTCGCGGGACACGAGCACGCGGAACGACAGCAGGGGATCGAGCGCGTCCGCGACGCGCTGCTCGCTCGAGACGGTGTTCTCGCAGTGGATGTAGACGTAGCGGCCGTCCTTGGTCGTGCCGACGTCGACGTAGTAGCTGTCGTCCGTTTCCTCGTACACGAGCTCGTCGGTCGAGGGGTCGGTGCCGAGCACGTGCCGGCGCACGCGCTGCCCGAGCAGCGTCTGGGGGTCCTTCTCGATGTAGAGGACCGAGCGACCGTCGCCGCTCCACGCCGTCGCGGCCTCGGCGTTCGGTATCGCGTCGTCGAGCACGCGGCCGGTCGCGAGGTCGCGGAACCTGAGCGTGTACTGGCGACGCCCGACTGCGTCCTCGGCGTAGACGAGCAACTGTTCGTCCGGGCTCACCTCGAAGGCGCCGATGCGGTAGAAGGCCGAGCCGCGCGCCAGTTCGACGACGTCGAGCAGCACCTGCTCGGGCGCGTCGAGCATTCCCTTGCGGCGCGCGTACACGGGATACTCCTGCCCCGCTTCGTAGCGCCGGTAGTACCAGTAGCCGCGCTCGCGGTACGGAACCGACGCGTCGTCCTGCTTGATGCGCCCGACGATCTCGGCATAGAGCCGCTCCTCGAGCGGCTTGACGCGCGCGAGCATCGCGTCGGTGTAGGCGTTCTCGGCCGCGAGGTACCGCAGCACGTCGGGCGCGGTCCGGGTGTCGTCCCGGAGCCAGTAGTATTCGTCGATGCGCGTGCCGTGCGGCGAGGCCACGGCGTGCGGCCGGACGGGCGCGGCCGGCGCTTCGGGTATGGCGACAGCCTCGGCCGACGGGCGTACGATCGCTTCCACGCGGCGCTCAGGCCGCCCCGGCGCCCACGCGCACCGGGTACGTGGGCCGCGTGCCCGGCGCCTGGTAGTACGGCATCATCGCCGGCACGAGCGCGCCCAGTCGCTGCTGGCGCTCGGCGTCGCCCGGGTGCGTGCTGAGGAACGCGGGCGGGGCCTTGCCGCCGCCCGCCATCGCCATCTTCTGCCACAGCGTGACCGCGGCGCGGGGATCGTAGCCCGCCCGGGCCGCGAGCTCGATGCCGATGCGGTCGGCCTCGGACTCCGAGGTACGGCTGTTGGGCAGCTGCACCGCCACCTGCGCCGCCGTCGCGGCGATCGCCATCGTCTGCATCGGCTGGTCCGACAGTATGCCGGCGGCGAGCACGCCCGCCTGGCTCGCCATCGCGACCGACATGCGCTCGGCGGTGTGGTTCGCGAGCGCGTGCGCGATCTCGTGCCCGAGCACCTGGGCCAGCTCGTCGTCGGTCGGGTCGATCTTGAGCAGCAGCCCGGTGTAGATCGCCATGCGACCACCGGCCATGCACCAGGCGTTGACGTTCTTCGGGTCGTCAATGACCTGGACGCTCCATTCCCAGCCCGCGGAGTCGGGCCGCATCTTCACGGCCTGCGCGACGAGTCGCCCGGTGATGACCTTGACGCGATTCACGACGCGCGGGTCGGTGACGAGCTTGCCGGCCTGCTTGTACTTGCCCATTTCCTGGACGTAGGCCTGCCGGGAAGCACTGATCGCCTGTTCCTCGGACACGAGCATGAGTTGCTTGCGACCCGTCGGGCTGGTGGCGCAGGCAGTGGCCACGACCGCCGTGGCGAGGAGGATCGTCAGCTTGCGGAGCATTGCGGCGTACCTGCCAGGGAGTCCAATGAAGCGGAGCAGCATGATGCCGTGGCCGGTTAAGCTACGGCAACGAGCAGGCAGCGGGGCGGGACGTAGGACGATGACGGAAGTGGAACGGCGCCGGGTGCGGGTCGGGGATCTCGACGTGCACGTGGAGCTGATGGGTCGCGGGGATCCGGTGCTCCTGCTGCACGGGTTCCCCGATACCCTGAGGCTGTGGCGCAGCGTGGCGCCGCGGCTCGCTGCGGCCGGGTACCGCACCATCGCGCCGGACCTTAGGGGATACGGCGAGACGGGAGCCCCGGCCTCGCGCTCGGCCTACCGGATCGAGCGCATGGTCGACGATGCCACCGGCCTGCTGCGCGTCCTCGGCATCGACGAACCGGTACACGTCATGGGGCACGACTGGGGCGCCGCGCTCGCCTGGGTCTTCGCGACGCTGCGGCCGGCTTCAGTCCGCTCCGCCGTGGCGATCTCGGTCGGCCATCCGAGCGAGTACGTGCTGGCCGGCTTTGAGCAGAGGGTGAAGGGCCTGTACGTGCTCGGGTTCCAGTTCCCAAGCCTCACGGAGCACTGGCTGTCCCGCAACGACTACGCGAACCTGCGGCACTGGCTGCGCAGCCATCCGGACCCCGACGAGTGCGTGAGTAAAGTGGCGCGCCCGGGACGCCTGACGGCCGGGCTCAACTGGTACCGCGCGAATCTCGGGAAGGTGCTCGTGGGACGCTGGCCACCCTGTCGCGTGCCCGTGCTCGGCATCTGGAGCACCGACGACGACTTTCTCGCCGAGGACCAGATGCAGCGGTCCGCGCGGCGCATGGCGGCGGCGTGGCGCTACGAGCGGATCGACGGCGCGGGGCACTGGCTGCCGCTCGAGCGGCCGGAGCAGATCGCGGCGCTGGCGATGGAGTGGTTCGAGAGGTGCCGGGTTTAAGTTCCTTAAGTTCCCGGGGCGGCACTGTCGCCCCGGGAACTTAAGGAACTTAAACCCGGCACCTCCGTGCACGCCTCAGCTCGTCGCCGACGTATTCGTAGAGCGACGACAGCAGGCCCCGGCCGAGTTCCGGGGAGCGGCCTCCCGCGAGCCTGAAGATCTGGCAGTAATACCAGGCCTGCGCGCCGAACGTATTAAGCATCCTGGCGGCGACGAGCGGGCTCGTCGGCGAACGCCAGCCGCGCGCGGCGAACTTTAGCCCCTCCTCCGCCCGCGGCGCCGCGTCGGTTTCGCGCGCCAGCAACCGCCGCACGAACGTCGGGTCGACGACCAGCGGTCGCCCGAGCCCGATGACGTCGCAGTCGCCGCCGTCGAGGGCAGCCTCCATGCCCGCGCGCGACCGGAATCCGCCGGTGACCATCAGCGGCATCCGCGCGACCTTGCGGATGGCTCCGGCATAGTCGAGGAAATAGGCCTCGCGAGCACGCGTGCTCGCCCGCAGCGGAACGGCATCCTCCGGCCGACCCTCCGCACCGACGAGTCGCGGCTGCTCGTACGTTCCGCCCGAAACCTCGAGCGCGTCGATCGATTCCGCATTGAGCCACTGCACGACCTGGAGGCAGTCCTCGTGGCTGAAGCCGCCCTTGCGGAAGTCGTCCGAATTGAGCTTCACCGCCACCGGAAAATCCGTACCGACCGCCCTGCGCACGGCCCGGACGATCTCCAGCAGGAAGCGGGCACGGTTCTCGAGCGAGCCACCCCAGGCGTCGGCGCGCCGATTCGTCACGGGCGAGAGGAACGAACTCACGAGATAGCCGTGCGCGCCGTGAACCTGAACGCCCGTGAAACCGGCCTCCCGGGCCAGCGTCGCGGCGGCGGCGAACCGGCCGATGAAGTCGAGGATCTCCGCCTCGGTGACGGCGCGGGGCGTCGCGAAGTTCCCGAGCAGATCGAGTTTCACCGGCGACGGAGCGAGCGGCTCCCGGGTCACGTACCAGGGCGACTGCCGCCCCGCGTGGGAGATCTGCATCCACAGCTGGTTGCCAGCCACCGTCCCGGAGCGTGCCCACCTCGCCAGGCGATCACGGGCCTCCCGCGAGACGGTCTCGGGCCGCGTCGGGTCGAGCGCCACGTTGCCGGGACGCTCGAGGTCCCCGCCGTCGATCTGTACGTTGCCCGTGAGGAGCAGGCCGGCCCCGCCCTCGCTCCAGGTGCGATAGAGGCGTTCGTGCGCCGCCGTCGCCCGAAGGTATTCGTCGGCGACACCTTCGGTCATCGCCGCCTTGTAGATGCGGTTCGGGAGTTCGACGCCGCAGGGCAGCCGGAACGGCTGCGCCAGGGGATCCGGGGTGCCGGGTTTAAGTTCCGAAAGTTTCGCAGGCGCGCCCGCGAAACTTTCGGAACTTAAACCCGGCACCCGCCCTCCGCTCAAGCGTGCGCGGCCTTCGGCTTGTCCGTGCGGAACTGGTCGTCGCGGACGAAGTAGGCGGCCAGCGCGGGCGCCAGCAGGATCGCGCCGAACACGTTCACGAGGAACATGAACGCGAGCAGGATGCCCATGTCGGCCTGGAACTTGAGCGCCGAGAAATACCACGTGCCGACCGAGATCGTCATCGTGATCGCCGTGAACAGCGACGCCGTGCCGCGCTGCTTGAGCGCCTCCACGTACGCGTCCCTGAGCGACATGCCGTGCTGCATCTCGTGCTTCATGCGCTCGAACAAGTAGATGCCGTAGTCGACGCCGACGCCGACGCCGAGCGCCACCACCGGCAGCGTGTTCACCTTCAGGCCGATGCCGAGCATCGCCATGAGCGCGTTGCACAGCACCGTCACGAGCGCGAGCGGGAGGATCACGCACAGCGTGAGCCGCAGCGACCGGAACGTCAGCATGCAGAGCACCGCGACCGAGAAGAACAGCGCCAGGTTCACCCACTTGTCCGCGGCGTGCACCGCCTCGTTGGTGGCGGCCATCACGCCGACGTTGCCGCTCGCGAGCTGGAACGTCACGCGGTCCGTGTCGCCGCCCGCTTCCTTGAACGCCTTGATCTGCTCGACGATGTGGGAAATCGTCGTCGCCTGGTGGTCGACCGTGTAGATGTTGATCGGGATCGCCGTGCAGCGCGAGTCCATGAACTCGGTGCCGAGGCGGGTCGCGTACCCCACGCCCTGCGCGATCTGCGCACGCGACTCGGGCAGCATGCGCCAGCGCGAGTACGTCTCGGCGAACATCTGCGTCATGTTCTGCACGAAGCCCGCGAGGCTGCGCACCGTCGCGACGCCCTCGACCTGCCGCATCTGGAACTCGAAGTCCTCGATCTTCTCCATGACCGCGCGGTCGACGCAGGGCGAGTCCTCGTCGTCGAGCGCCTTCGCCACGGCGATCACCTGCAGGTTGTCGACGCCGATCGC
Source organism: Lysobacterales bacterium (assembly GCA_003819815.1). Lineage (GTDB taxonomy): Bacteria > Pseudomonadota > Gammaproteobacteria > Steroidobacterales > Steroidobacteraceae > RPQJ01. The sequence goes on along the minus strand of RPQJ01000087.1, from coordinate 3,481 downwards.
GAAGTGGCTCGTGATCATCTCGACGTCCTGGTTGTAGCGCGCGTCGGGCTGCAGCTCCGGCACGCCCTTGCCGAGGTCTCCGATGTGCAGGTGCCGCGCCTGCGAGATGCCGAAGGCGAGCAGCACGAGGCCGACCAGGATCGCGATCCAGGCCGTCTGCTTCGTCGCGAGCGGGCCGAGCTTCTCCCACAGCCAGTCGCCCGCGGTCTCCTTGCCGGAGAGCTTCTTGGCGGCCTCGGGCGGGACCTTGTAGTAGGACATCAGGATCGGCAGCAGCACCTTGTTGGTGATGATCATCACCGTCACGCCGATGGTCGCCGTGTAGGCGAGCTCGCGCACGATCTCGATGTCGACGAACGCGATCACCATGAAGCCGAACGCGTTCGCGAGCAGCGCCGTCGCGCCCGGGATGAAGAGCTTCTGGAACGAGTGCGTCGAGGCGGTGACGCCGTCGGCGCCGTGCAGCGTCTCGAGCTTCCATGCGTTCGTCATCTGCACGGCGTGCGAGACCGCGATCGAGAAGATCAGGAACGGCACGAGGATCGACATCGGGTCGAGGCCGAGCCCGAACACAGGCAGCAGGCCGAGCAGCCAGATCACCGGCACGATCGCGCAGATGAGCGCGAGCGCGGTGAGCACCAGGGAGCCCGAGTACCAGTAGAGAAGGATCGCGGTCACGATGAACGCGACGCCGAAGAACACGAGCACGCCGGCCGCGCCCTCGGCGATGTCGCCCATCGCCTTGGCGAAGCCGATGATATGGACCGTCGTGCCGTCCTTCTCGTACTTGGCCCGGATCTCCTCGAGCTTCTTCGCCACCTCCTGCAGGTCGAGGCGCTGGCCCGTCTCCGGGTCGTTCTCCTGCAGCGTGGCGACGATCATCGCCGCGGTCTGGTCGTTCGCGACGATGCGGCCGATCCAGTCCGACTTGAGCAGGTTCTCGCGCACCTGCGTGAGCTGCTCGGGCGTGCCCGCGAAATCCGCCGAAACGATGTTGCCGCCGCGGAAGCCGTCCTCGACGACCTCGTTGTAGCGCACGTTCGGCGTGAAGAGCGAGGTGACCGAACTGCGCTCGACGCCCTTCAGATAGAAGACCTCCTCCGTCACCTGGCGGAGCTGGCCCATGAACTCCTTCTCGAAGATCGTGCCGTTCTCGTTCCGCAGGGCCACGAGCACCTTGTTGGCGCCGCCGAAGTCCTGCTGGAACTCGAGGAACGTCGCCATGTACGGGTGGTTGAGCGGGATCATCTTGGTGAAGCCCGCCTGCACCCTGAGCTGGCTCGCCATGATGCCGAGCACGATCGTGATCAGGATGTTGAGGATCAGCAGCCAGCGGCGGTTGGCGAAGATCCAGCGCGCGACGCGGCCGATCCAGTCGCGCTGGAACTCCACACGCTCGATGTCCTGATCGCCGCCCGCGGCGGTATTGCTTTGGTTTGCCATGGTATGCCTGCCCTGCTGAGCCGCGACGGACTACTTGGTGACGAGTTGCGACGGGTCGAGGAAGCCGGCCCCCTGCTCGCCGACCACGACGAGCCCCGCGGCCGTGTCGACGACGCCCGAGTAGCCGCGCCCCTCGGGCGACCACTTGACGTCGAACGTCTGGCCATTGTCCCGGCTCTCGGCGACGAGTCCCGCGTTGCCGACCAGCAGGATGCGCCCGTCCGCCAGCACGCGGCCGGCGTTGAGCGACGCGGTCGTGGCGATCTCGACCGGCTGCCAGGTGGTGCCGCCGTCGGCCGAGCGGTAGATGTTTCCGCGCATGCCGTAAAGGATGATCGAGCCGTCCCGTGCCACGAGCGCGCCGAAGAAGGAGCCCGTGTAGGGCGAGGCGACCGCGGTCCAGGTCTGTCCGCCGTCCTCGGAGCGCGCGAGCGTGCCCGCTTCGCCGACCAGCCAGAGCGTGTTGCCCGCCGGCAGCACCTGCGACAGGTGCGCCTCGAACTCCTCGGAGATCACCATCCGGCGCTGCCAGGTCTTGCCGGCATCGGACGAATCGAAATAGAAGCCGAAGGCGCCGTAGGCCGCGAAGCGCCCGCCGCCGAGACTCACGACTCCGAGCAGCGACTCGGGCTCCATTTCCTCCATCGGGATGCGGGTCCAGGTTTCGCCGCCGTCCTCGGTGCGCACGAGGGAGGCGCCGTGGCCGACCGCGACGCCCGTCTTCGCGTCCTCGAACGCGACGCCGGTCAGCGCCCGGTTGACCGGGGTGCCGACCGCGCGCCAGGTCTTGCCCCCGTCGTCCGACAGAAGGACGAAGCCGCGCTCACCGACGGTGACGAGCCGGTCGCCGGCGCGCGCGGCGTCCATCAGGTAGATCCGCCGGGGGTTGATCTCGACGACCGTGCCCAACGTGGGCTTCGTCGTCGCGGGCGGGTCTTCCGCTGCTGCGCCGGGCGCGACACCGAACAGGGCGGCCGCCGCGAGGCAGGCCGACCAGAACCAGTTCTTCATCGAGAATCTCCCCGCTGTGCACCGCGCGCGGCATCGCCCGCGACCTTCGACACGCGCCGCCCCGGGGGTGATCCCCGGGGCGGCGCGCTCCGTCCCTTCAGGCGACGCGCCCTGTCGCGCCGCCTGGTCGGCCACTCACTTCGTGCCGATGCGCCGCAGCGCGTCCGGCTGGAAGTCGCCCCAGCGGCCCTTCTCGCCGAACTTCCACGGCTGCTTGACCTCGTTGTCGAGCAGCGAGAACAGGTAGCTGTTGTTGGTCAGGTCGTGCCAGATGTTCGCGCGGTACCACGGCACCTTCGCGTCGTAGAACTGGATGAGCGGGTGGATGTGCACGCGCCACAGCTGATTGCGCGTGTCGTACTTGTCCCCGAGGACCATGGTCCAGGTGTCCTCGTCGAGGTAGAAGACCCGCTTGCCGTAAACGTGCTTGCTGCCCGCCTTGAGGTTCGCTTCGACCACCCACACGCGGTGCAGCTCGTAGCGCAGCAGGTCCGAGTTGATCGTGTTCTTGCGGATCATGTCCTCCTTGTAGCGGAGCTTCTTGTCCGCGAGCCTGTAGGAATTGTACGGGACGTACACTTCCTTCTTGCCCACCAGCTTCCAGTCGTAGCGGTCCGGGGCGCCGTTGAAACCGTCGAAATCGTCGGTGGTGCGGAGGCCCTCGGTGCCGTCATTGACATTGTCGTAGGCGAGGTCGGGGGCGCGGCGCACGCGGCGCTGTCCGGCGTTATAGATCCACGCCGAGCGGGTCTGCTTCACCTGATCCACCGGCTCGTGCACGAGGAACACCGTGCCCTCGAGGGTCGCCGGCGCCGTGAAGTACGATAGGAACCCGAGCAGCAGGTTGTCCTGCGGCGGGTCCATGTTCTGGTTGAAGATGCGGTATTCGTGCACGCCGATCTTGTAGAAGTCGCCGTTCGCTCGGACCGGGAAGCTGTGGTAGTTGCGGTCCACGCCGCCGCCCAGATAGCGCAGTGTGTGGTTCCAGATCGCCTCCATGCCATTCTTCGGGATCGGGAACGGCGTG
>RPQJ01000086.1 GCA_003819815.1 Lysobacterales bacterium | reverse complement strand
CTCGCATCGTCCTCGCTGCGCCGCCAGTTGCGGGTCTTCCTGAGCAAGCACTTCTACCGCAACAAGTACGACTACCGCGTGGAGTGGCTGCGGTTCATCGAGACGCTCTCCTCGAGCGGGGAGGGCGCCGATCCGTACCAGAACGCCGTGCGCGCCACGGCGCAGATCGTCGGCAGCCCGGGCGGCGTACTCTACCTGCCGCTCGAGGGCGAACAGGGCTACGCCGCGGCGGCGTGCTGGCCCGAGGCCAAGTACCACCGCGACCGCTACCCGGTGGTGCCGGCCGACGACGAGCTTTTCAAATTCATGCGTCGCAGCGGCTGGGTGGTCGATCTGGCCGAACTGCGTCAGGAGCCGGACGCCTACCAGAACGTGGCGCCGCCTGAGTTCATGGCCGACGGGCGGGACGTGCGGCTCCTGGTGCCGCTCGTGCTCAAGGACGACTGCCTGGGCTACGTGCTGCTCGCGCCGCCGCCGCCGCCGTTCGACCTCACCTACGAGGACCGCGACCTGCTGAAGACCGTCGGCCGGCACGTGGCAACCTACCTCTCGCAGCACCAGTCGGACCGCAAGCTCGCGGAAAGCCGGCAGTTCGAGGCCTATCACCGGCTCACGGCGTTCGTGATGCACGACCTCAAGAACCTGACGGCGCAGCTCTCGCTGCTCGTGGCGAACGCGGAGAAGCACAAGCGCAATCCGGAGTTCGTGGACGACGCCATCAGCACGATCGCCAATTCCACGTCCCGCATGCAGCGGCTGGTCGACCAGCTGCAGCGCCGCGAGATCCAGAGCGTCGACCGCCGGGTGTCGCTCGCGACGCTCGCGCGCGAGGCGTGCGAACGCTGCTCGGTGCGGGACCCGCGGCCGCGGTGCGGGGCACTCGAGGCCGACGCCTACGTGGAAGTCGACCCTGAGCGCCTCGGCATGATGATCGAGCACCTCATCCGCAATGCGCAGGAGGCGACCCCGGCGAGCGGGTCGGTGGAGGTGTCGGTCTCGGTCAATCTCGGTGCCCGGCTCGATCCGCTCGGTGCATCGGGGATCTATCCGGTGACCGCCCTCGCACAGTCCGCGCCGCCCGGGCCGTCGATCGGCGTGCCCGGCGCCTCCAGGGAAGAGTCGGCGCCCGCTGACTTCGCCTGTCTCACGGTGTCCGACAACGGAGCGGGGATGAGCGCGGAGTTCGTAAAGGAACGATTGTTCCGACCATTCGACACCACCAAGGGCAGCAAGGGCATGGGCATCGGCGCCTATCAGGTCAGGGAATACGTACGGTCGGTGGGAGGACGCGTGAAGGTCGACAGCAGGCCGGGCAGCGGGACGTCGTTCACGCTGTGGCTGCCCCTGCGGCCGCCGCTGGAAACGGTTGGCCAACCCTGAACCAATTTCACAAAATGCGATGCTAAGCATCGGTATCATTGATGAAACCTGGCGGCTGACGCGGCCGGAAGGAACCTGGAGCGTGCGTGGCGGATAGCAAGCCTAGACTGCTGATCGTCGAGGATGACCCGGGGCTGCAGAAGCAGCTCAAGTGGTGCTTCGACGGTTACGAGCTGCATTTCGCCGAGAACCGCGCCGCGGCGCTCGCGGCGCTGCGGCGCTTCGAGCCCCCGGTCGTGCTGCAGGACCTCGGCCTGCCGCCGGATCCCGAGGGCGTTTCGGAGGGTTTCGCGACGCTCCTCGAGATCCTGCGCCTCGCGCCGCACACGAAAGTGATCGTCGTCACCGGCCAGCTCGACAAGGAGAACGCGGTGAAGTCGGTCGGGCTCGGCGCCTACGACTTCTACCAGAAGCCGGTCGACGTCGACGTGCTCAAGCTGCTCGTCCAGCGCGCCTTCCAGATGCACGAGCTCGAGGAGCAGAACCGCGCATTGTCCCGCGTGCACGGGGCGATGCCGCTCGCCGGCGTCATCGCAACCAGCGACGCCATGATGAAGATCTGCCGCATCGTCGAGAAGGTCTCCCCGACCCAGGCTACGACGCTGCTGCTCGGCGAGAGCGGCACGGGCAAGGAACTGCTCGCACGCGCAGTGCACAACCTGAGCCCGCGTCGCGACAAGACGTTCGTCGCGATCAACTGCGCGGCCATTCCGGAGACGCTGCTCGAGAGCGAACTCTTCGGTTACGAGCGCGGCGCGTTCACGGGTGCGGTAAAGCAGACGCAGGGCAAATTCGAGCTGGCGGACGGCGGCACGCTGTTCCTGGACGAGATCGGCGACATGCCGCTGCAGCTGCAGGCCAAGCTCCTGCGGTTCCTGCAGGAACGGATCGTCGAGCGCATCGGCGGACGCGAGCGGATTCCCGTCGACGTTCGGATCGTCTGCGCGACCAACAAGGACCTCCGCGCGATGATCGCGAGCCAGCAGTTCCGCGAGGACCTCTACTACCGCATCAGCGAAGTGACGGTGCAGATCCCGCCGCTCAGGGAGCGTCAGGGCGACGCCGTCGTCATCGCGCAGTCCATCCTCGAGCGACGGGCCCGCGAGCACGGCCGGGCCATCCGGGGATTCACGCCGGAGGCGATGAAGGCCCTGCAGTCCTATCCGTGGCCGGGCAACATCCGCGAGCTCGAGAACCGCATCAACGGCGCCGTGATCATGGCCGAGGGCAAGTACGTCGGAATCGACGACCTCGGGCTGCCGGCCGGCGCAGGCGGGCGGGGCGCGGAGCTGCTCAACCTGCGCGTCGCGCGGCAGCGTGCCGAGACGGAGGCCATCCGACAGGCGCTCGCCGTTTCGGGCGGCAACCTGTCGCGTGCATCCGAGCTGCTCGGCATCACGCGCCCGACGCTGTATGACCTGCTCGAGAAGAACGAAATCGCGGTGCCCGACCGCGCCGCCGAGGGCTGACGCTTGCACTACCGGAATTCCCTGATACTCGTCGCCGTCGCCGCGGTCCTCGCGGGGTGCGCGCCGCGCGGCGAGGCTCTGCTCGAGCGGGCGGACGCGAGCCTCGCGAAAGGCGACTACCGCGCGGCGATGATCGACCTCAAGAATTACGTGGCGTCCAACCCGGAGGACGCCGGGGCTCGCGCGAAACTCGCCGTGGCGCTGCTCGAGACCGGTGACCTGGCCGAGGCCGAGGCGGAGGCCACGAAGGCCCGGACCCTCGGCGCGGACCGCAAGCTCACGGTGGTGCCGGACTGCCGACTTTTCATTGCCAAGGATGCTTACCAGCGAGTGCTGGACGAGTGCGCCGACGTCGGCGATCCGGCGGTCGACGCCGAGCTCGCCATCGCGCGGGGCGACGCGCTCATCGGCCTGCAGCGTTACGAGGAAGCCCGGCGCACGTTCGAAGCTGCGGTGCGGGCACGACCCGATCACCTCGGTGCGTTGCAGGGGCTTGCGGCGGCATCGTTCGGCCTGCAGGGCCTCGAGGGCGCGCGGGCAGTTTTCGACGCGGCACCTGCCGGCCTGAAGGAGCAGCCGCGGTACTGGCTCGCCCGAGGCTCGCTCGAGATCCGCGGCGGAGACAATGCGGCGGCGGAGCAGTCGTTCCGCACGGCCGTGTCGAAGACCTCTGGGGAAGCGGACTCGCGCGAGCACCTCTCGGCGCTCGGCGGTCTCGCGGAGGCCGAGCTGCGCCAGGGCAAGACGGTGGAAGCCGCCGCGACGAGCGAAGAGCTCCTGAAGGCCGCGCCGCGCAGCTCGTTTGCGAAGGTGCTGCGCGCGCAGACCGCCGCCAGCGCCGGCGAGTATGCGACGGCGCGGACCCTGCTCGAGGAGACGGTCAGCTCGGATCCCGAGAACGTGCAGGCGCGCACGCTGCTCGGCGTCGTCAACCTGGAGCAGGGCAACCTCGGCCAGGCCGAGATGCACCTTGCGAACGTCGTCGCGCGCGATCCGGACAACGTCCGCGCGCAACAGTTGCTCGCGTCGGTGCGCAGTCAGCTTCAGTCGCCCGAGGCCTCGCTCGATGCGTTGAAGCCCGCGCTCGACCGGCCCGCGGCGGATCCCTCGCTCTACGCGCTCGCGAGCCAGTTGAGCCTGCAGAGCGGCAATCGGGAGGCCGCCATCGGCTATCTGGACCAGGCGGCGGAGGCGGCGGGACCGTCCACGCCCGAGGCTCGACTGCAGCTCGCGAGCGGATACCTCGCGGCCGGCCAGGTCGAGCGGGCGATCGAGATTCTCGAGTCGATGCCGCAGACGGAGGGCGTCACCTCGGCCCAGCGGGAGACGCTGCTCGTCGCGGCACTGCTGCAGCAGGGCAAGACCGACGAGGCCCTGGCGCGCGCCGACCGGCTTGCAGGACGTCCTGCGTCGGACGTCGACGCCCACGTGCTCGCCGGGGCGGTGTATGCGTCGGCTGGCCGCCGCGACCGCGCACGAGCCGAGTGGACTCGCGCGCTCGAGGAACGCCCGGACGATGCATCCGTGCGCTTGAACCTCGCCCGGCTCGACATAGCGGACGGCAAGCCCGAGGCCGCCGCGGCCCAGCTCAATGCCGTGCTGGAGAAGGATCCCCGGAACCTCACCGCGACGCTCGGCATGGCCGCGGTAGCGCAGGCTCAGTCGGATCTTCCGGCCGCCGAGCGCTGGATCCGCAAGGCCGTCGAGGACAATCCGGGTTCGGCCGACGTGCGGCTCGCGCAGGCACAGTTCTACCTGGCGCAGCGGAATTTCGGCGAGGCCAGGGCCGCTGCCGTCGAGGCAGGCAAGCTCTCGCCCCGCAGCGCTGCAGCGGCCAATGCACTCGGGCTCGCGGCGCTCGGAACGGGCGATATCGCTGCGGCCATCGCGAGCTTCCGGCAGGCGGTCGAGTTCGCGCCCAGCGGACGCTATCACCTGAATCTCGCGCGCGCCTACGCCGTCGACCGCAACACGGGCGCAGCCCTCGCTGTGCTCGACGACGCGCTGCGCGTCTCTCCGGGGCAGCCTTCCACGCTTGCGCTCGCGACGACCATCGCACTGCAGGCAGGGCATGTCGAGAAGGCGGCGGGCTACGTCGCGCGGCTGCGTGCGGCCGCGCCCGAGGTGGCGTCCACCGACCGGCTCGAAGGTGACGTAGCCTACGCGCAGAAGCGGTACAAGGACGCGCTGTCCTTCTACGATCGCGCCGCCCGTGGCGGTTCCGACGCGGCGCTGGTCGCCGCGAAGTATCGCGCCGGCGCGGCGGCGAAGATCGCCGAGCCGCAGCGGCCCCTGGAGGATTGGCTCGCGCGGAACCCGGACGATCCAGGCGTACTGGTGCTGCTCGGCGACTACCAGCAGCAGCGCGGCGACGTGGCCGCTGCGACGGCGTCCTACGAGAAGGCCCTGAAGGCGGCGCCGGGCAACGTCGTCGCGCTCAACAACCTCGCGGGCATCTACCAGCAGAAGGGCGACGCACGCGCGCTCGACCTTGCGCGGCGCGCGCACGAAGCTGCCCCGCGGAATCCCGCCGTGCAGGACACCTACGGCTGGGCGCTGGTGGAGAGCGGCGAGGTCGCGAAGGGACTGGAACTCATCCGCGAAGCGGCCCGCGCGCTGCCGGACGTGCCGGAAGTCCAGTACCACCTCGCGGCCGCGCTCGCCCGCAAGGGCGACGCCGTGGAGGCACGCCGCCTGCTGAAGCAGGTGCTCGCCGCCGGGGACGTCCCCGCATCCGTCAAGACGGGTGCGCAGGCCGAGCTCGACCGGCTCGGCGACTGAGTGAGACCCACAACCATGACTCACGGTGAACGAAGCATGAAGAAGGACCGTTACGGCGTGCTGCCGAGCCTGCTGATGGCCGGGCTCGCGTTGATCGTCGCAGGATGCGGTGGCCGAACCACGGTCGTGGACGCCCCCCCGGTCGAGGCGGCGGTGGAGATGGAGTACCGCATCGGACCGGGCGACAACCTGCAGGTGTTCGTCTGGAACCACCCCGAGCTCACGGTCACCGTGCCCGTGCGGCCCGACGGCCTGATCTCGACGCCGCTGGTCGAGAACATGAAGGCGGAGGGCAAGACCGCGAGCCAGCTGTCGCGCGACCTGGAGACGGCGCTCGCGGAGTACGTCCGCTCGCCCACGGTGAACGTGATCGTGACGCAGTTCGTCGGCGCGTACGGCGACCAGATCCGCGTGGTCGGCCAGGCGCAGAAGCCGCAGTCGCTGGCGTACCGCGCGAACATGTCGGTGCTGGACGTGATGATCGCCGTCGGCGGCCTCGCGGAGTTCGCGGCCGGCAACCGGGCCGTCATCATGCGACGTGACGGCGAGAAGCAGCTGCGCATCCCGGTGAGGCTGTCGGACCTCATGAACGACGGCGACATGGGTGCCAACATCGCGGTGCGTCCGGGCGACGTGCTCATCATCCCCGAATCGAGATTCTGACCATGCAAGAGATCTTTGCGCAGATCCTGCTCTTCCTGCGCGGCGCCTGGCGTTACCGCTGGCCGGCGCTCGCGCTCACCTGGCTCATCTGTCTCGTCGGCTGGGCCGTCGTCGCGATGATCCCGGACGAGTTCGAGGCACGCACGCAGGTGTACGTCGATACGGAGTCCCTGCTGAAACCGCTGCTCGAGGACATCGCCGTGCAGCGCGACGTCATGAGCCAGGTCGCGATGGTGCAGGCGGTGATGCTGAGCCGTCCGAACCTCGAAAAGGTGGCGCGCGCCAACGACCTGTTCCTGAACGCGCCGACCCCGCTCCAGCAGGAGAAGATCATCGACGATCTTGCCGACCGCGTGGTGCTCACGAGCAGTGCGCCGCGGCTTGCGCGGCCGCGCGCCGACCAGGGCGGCACCTTCAGCGTCGCGTTCGCGGACAACAATCCCGTCGTCGCGCACGGCGTCGTGCAGTCGCTGCTCGACACGTTCATGGAAGACAGCCTCGGCATGAAGCGCACCGACTCGGGCGTGGCCCAGCGCTTCCTGCAGTCGCAGCTTTCCGAGTACGAACGCAAGCTGGTGGAGGCCGAGGGCCGGCTCGCGGACTTCAAGAAGTTCAACGTGGGTCTGCTGCCGGGTGCCGAGGGCGACTACTACAACCGACTCGAGTCGTCGATCGCCCAGGCGGATCAGCTCAACGCCCGCTACCGCCAGGTGTCCGAGCGACGCAACGAGCTGCAGCGCCAGCTCGACGGCGAGGAGCCCACGTTCGGCCTGACCGGTCCCGTGGGCGGCGACCCGATCGATGCGCAGATCGCGTCCTACCAGGTCCGGATCGACCAGCTGAAGCTGCAGTACACGGACAAGCATCCCGAGATCGTGGCGATCAGGGACACCATCGCGCGCCTCGAGGCGGAGAAGGCCGAGGGCCTGCGGATCTCTTCGAGCGTCGCGCCTCCTGCCTCGGGCTCGCCGAGTGAGGAGGCCCTGGCGCGCAGCCTCGACATGAACCCCGTCTACCAGAACCTCCGCATCGCCCTGAGCCAGGCCGATGCCGAGCTCGCCGAACTGCGCGGGCAACGCGACGCCCAGAACCAGGCGGTGGCGAACCTGCGCGGCAAGGTCGACGCGATCCCGGAAGTCGAGGCGGAGCTGCTTCGCCTCACTCGCGACTACGAGGTCAACAAGAAGCAGTACGACGAGCTGCTGCAGCGCCTGGAGTCGGCGCGCATTTCGGAGCAGGCGGACCAGAACACCGAGGACGTCAAGTTCCGCGTGATCGAGCCGCCGGTCGTGCCGCTCGCGCCGAGCGGCCCGGAACGGCCGCTCCTCAGCGCGCTCGTGCTGCTGCTCGGCCTCGGCGCCGGGCTCGCACTCGGCTTCGTCCTGCAGCAGGTGCGTCCGGTCTTCTCGACCCGCGATGCGCTGCGGCAGGTGACCGGGCTCCCGGTCATCGGTGCAGTGACGTCGGCGGTCGTTCAGGGCTTCGTGCCGTGGTACCGGCGCCAGTCGGCGCTGGCCGGCGGCGCGCTGCTGGCGCTCCTTGCCGTCTTCCTGCTCAACGTCCTGCTTCAGGACAACGTCCGGGCTGCGTTGCGCAGCCTCGTGGGGTGAGCCATGTCGATCGTAGAACGTGCGCTGCAGAAGGCGCAGACCCAGCGAGCCCAGCCCGAAGCAACCGCGCCCGGGACGCCTGCGGCCGAGGCGCTGGCGCAGTCGTCGGCGCATGACGGCGGGACCCCTGCCGAAGTCGCCGTCGCGACGGCTACTCCCCAGGTCCGCGAGCCCGGAGGCGCCGCGCGCGGGGAGCGCATCGAGATCCGCGTGGCCGAGCTGCGCAGCGCGGGGCGCCTGGCACCCGAGGCGCTGGCCCACCAGACCGAGGAAGAGTTCCGCCGCATCAAATGGCCGCTCCTGAGCGCGATCTTCGGCCGCGAGGGTGCCGTCCGGGCGAGCAACAACGTCGTACTCGTGACCAGTGCGATTCCCGGCGAGGGCAAGACCTTCAACGCTCTGAATCTCGCGCTCAGCATCGCGCGTGAGCCCGATCTCGAAGTGCTGCTCGTCGATGGCGACGTCGCGCAGCCCGCGCTTTCGAGCAGTCTCGGCGTGTCGGGGCGGCCGGGCCTCACGGACCTGGTCGTCGACGAGCGCCTCGATCCGGCCGATTTCATCCACCCGACGAGCGTCGAGCGCCTGCACTTCCTGCCGGCGGGCTCGAGGCGCGACAATTCGCCGGAGCTCCTGGCGAGCGCCCGCATGGCGTCGGTCATCGACGGCCTGTCGCGGCGATCGACGCCGGGCGTCGTGCTGTTCGATTCGCCACCGGTGCTCGCGACGAACGAGGCGCAGGTGCTGTCGCGCTACGCCGGGCAGATCCTCATGGTCGTCATGGCGGACTCGACCGAGCAGCGCGTCGTCACGGAAGCCCTCGCGCTGCTCGACCGGTCGAAACCCGTGAGCGCCGTGCTGAACCGCGTCGAGCCGTCGCTCGTGAGCCGCTACTACAGCCATTATTATTACGGCTACGGACAGGACCGTAAGGCATGAAACGCACCCTCGCCGCGGCGATCACCCTGGCGCTGGCCACGACGGCCACGGCCGAGCCGTACCAGTACGACCTCCGCTCCCGGTTCAGCCGGGAACTCCGGATGGAAGACCTGAAGCCCGGCCTTTATCTGCAGCCGCGCATCGAATCCGCGCTGATGTTCGTCGGCAACATCAACCTCGCCCAGGACTCGGCGGATGAGGTCGACACGGCGGGCATCGAGTTCTCGCCGGGCATCTACGCGTCCTATCTTTCGCCGCGCGCGCAGGCGTTCCTCGATTACTCGCTGATCGGACGCGTCTTCGAGGCCGACGAATACAACGGAGTCACGCACCTGCTCGACACGCGCGGCACGTACGACGTCGTTCCCGAGTGGTTCAAGATGCACGGCTCGGCCTCGTACCGCGACACCGTCATCGACCCTTCCCGCAGCTTCAACTACGGCGGCAGCGGCCTCTTCGCCGAGTCGAACCTGTCGCAGACGCTCACTGCGTCCGTGACCCCGGACTTTTCGCACGACTTCGGCGACTTCCGCGTCGACGCGCGCTACACGTACGGCCGTACCTGGTTCCTCGACCAACCGGACTCCGGCGACGCGCTGATCTTTTCGCAGTACCAGGACGATTCGATCGACCAGCTCCTGTACACCTCCGTCGGGACCCGCCGCGAGAACCGCTCGCTCAGTGCCCGCGTCTTCTATGAGTGGCAGAATTCGGACTTCGAGCGGACGGTCGACTATCAGTACGAACGCGCGGGGGCGGAGGCGGGCTGGCGGCTCAGCCGCACGCTCAGCTTCGTGGCGGACGGCGGTCTCGAGAGCGACCTCGACGAGAGCACCGTCGCAGGCGGCCTCGACGAGACGTTCTGGCACGCGGGCCTGGAGTGGCGCCCGGACGAGCGCACGCTGCTCGACGCGCGCTATGGCGAGCGCTTCTTTGGCGACAGCTGGCGGGTCAACGTCCGCCGCGAGACGAAGTACGTGACCCTCCGGGCGTCCTACATCGAGGATCCCGAGGTCGAGACGCGGCGCGTGGGCCTGAACCTCGACCCCGGGGAGATTCCCGTTCCGGACCCGGGCTTCGATCTCTCCGGCTTCACCTCGTTCCCGTACGTGCGCAAGGACGCGGAATTCTCGGTGCTGGCGGAGGGCGCGCGGACCAAGCTCCGATTCGACGTCTACAATCGCCAGCGCGAATACATCAACGACTTCCCGCCGGACGAGGAACGACAGGGCGGCCAGTTCAACGTGCTCCGCGACCTCGGTGCGCACCTCTACGCGGAATTCGACGCCCGCTACGAGGACGTGTTCGCGGGCGGCCGCACGCTGGGGCAGACGAATCCGTTCCTCTACCAGTTCTACGACTGGAACGCGACCGGCCGGCTGAGCTGGGAGGTGTACAGCAACTTCCTCGCGTCCGCCGAGGCCGGCTACCTCAAGCGCACCGGCGACACGGAGTACGACGGCGCATGGCTTGCGTTCCGCGTCCGCTATACGTTCTAGCCCGTGCACCGTGAGGCCCCCTGTGAGTCCGAATCTGTCCAGCGTGGTCCTGGAGCACGAGGCGTACCGTTCGACGGAACCGCGTAACGCGCTCACCGTCGACGTCGAGGAGCATTTCCAGGTCGCTGCGTTCGAAGGGCAGATCGCCCGCGACGCCTGGGAAGGGCACGAATCGCGGGTCGCCGCCAACACGAATCGCGTGCTGGACGTCTTCGCCGGGCGAGGCGTGCATGGCACGTTCTTCGTGCTCGGGTGGGTCGCGGAGCGCCATCCGGAGCTGATCCGCCGCATCGTCGCCGAAGGCCACGAGCTCGCGAGCCACGGTTACGACCACACGCGCGTCATCTACATGGACGCGGCGCGCTTCCGCGAGGACGTCACTCGCACCAAGGGCATCCTCGAGTCCACGGGAGGCGTGCCCGTGCGCGGCTACCGCGCGCCGAGCTATTCGATCAACGGCCGCAACCTTTGGGCACTCGACGTGCTGCAGGAGACGGGCCACGCGTACAGCTCGAGCATCTACCCGATCCGGCACGATCTCTACGGAATGCCGGAGGCGCCGCGCTTCGCGTTCCGGGTGCGGCCGGGGGCGATCCTCGAGATCCCGGTCACCACCGTCGAGGTGAGCGGGCGCAACTTCCCGGCCGGGGGCGGAGGATACTTCCGCCTGATGCCCTACGGCCTCTACCGGTGGGGCCTGCGCCGCGTGAACGAACGCGACACCCAGCCCGGCATGTTCTATTTCCACCCGTGGGAGGTCGACCCCGACCAGCCCCGGATCCCCGGCGCGCCGCTACGTTCGCGCCTGCGCCACTACACGAACCTGCGCACCATGGAGGCCCGCCTGAAACGCCTGCTCGGCGACTTCCGCTGGGGCCGGATGGACGAGGTCTTTCATGCCTGAGTCTGCGGCCGTGCGGCCCTGTGCCGCTTCGGATCTCGAGGCCTGGAACGCGTTCGTCCTCGAGCGTCCCGACGGCACGTTCTTCCACCGTGCGGAGTGGCAGCAGGTGCTGGCGCGTGCGTTCGGCCACCGCACCCACTACCTGCTCGCCGAGCGTGACGGCGCCGTGAGCGGCGTCCTGCCGCTCGCGGAGGTGAAGAGCCGCCTGTTCGGCCACGCGCTGGTCTCCACGCCGTTCTGCGTCTACGGCGGCATCGTCGCCTCGGATCCCGATTCGCACGCCGCGCTCACGCGCGCGGCCTGCGAGCTCGCCGAGCGGCTCGGGGTCGACTACCTCGAGATGCGGAACCGCACGCTGCAGCATCCCGGCTGGCCCAGCAAGGACCTGTACGTGACGTTCCGGAAATCGATCGATCCGGAAGCGGAGAAGAACCTCACGGCGATCCCGCGCAAGCAGCGCGCCGTCGTCCGCAAGGGAATCAAGGAAGGCTGTGTCGCAGAGATCGACGCGGACGCCGGCCGTCACTACGCCATGTACTCGGAGAGCCTGCGCAACCTCGGCACGCCCGTCTTCTCGCAACGCTATCTCGAGGTGCTGCAGGAGGTCTTCGGGCCCGACTGCGAGATCCTCACCGTGCAGCACGGGGGCGCACCGATCGCGAGCTGCCTGACTTTCTACTTCCGCGACGAGGTGCTGCCGTATTACGGCGGCGGCACGTACGCGGCGCGTGCCGTCGGCGGCAACGACTTCATGTACTGGGAGATCATGGAGCGTGCGCGGCAGCGCGGCTGCCGCATCTTCGACTACGGCCGCAGCAAGCGCGGGACCGGCGCCTTCGACTTCAAGCGATTCTGGGGGTTCGAGCCCGAGCCGCTGCACTACGAGTACTACCTCGTGAAGGCCCGGGCGATGCCGAACCTGAGCCCGACCAACCCGAAGTACGACCGCATGATCCGGCTCTGGCGGCAGCTGCCGCTCCGCCTCACGCAGCTGCTCGGACCCCCGGTCGCGAAGTACCTGGGATGACGGAAATCCTGTTTCTCGCGCACCGGATCCCCTACCCGCCGAACAAGGGCGACAAGATCCGGTCGTGGAACCTGCTCAGGGGCCTCGCCGAGCGGCACACCGTGCACCTCGGCACGTTCGTCGACGACCCCGACGACTGGCAGCACGTCGATGCGCTCAAACGGGTCTGCGGCGAGGTGTGCGTGCGGCCGCTCGAGCCTCGCCGTGCGCGCCTGCGCAGCGTGGGCGGACTCGCGGCGGGCCGCGCGCTCAGCATCGACTTCTATCGAGACCGGACACTGTCGGGATGGGTCGCGGACCTGTGCGCAACGCGCAGCCTGGACGGAGTGTTCGTGTACTCGTCCTCCATGGCGCAGTACGCGGAGGATCTCGCGCTGCCCGCGGGCGTGCCTCGCGTAATTGACTTTTGCGATGTCGATTCCGATAAGTGGGCGCAGTACTCCCGCGGCCACCGCTGGCCGATGAGCTGGGTGTACGGGCGCGAGGCGCGCCTGCTCGCGGAAGCCGAGCGTCGCTACGCCGGCGCGTTCGACGCGACGATCGTGATCGCGGAGCCCGAGGCCGAGATCCTGCGCGCGCTCGCGCCGGCGGCTCGGCCCCGCATCGCGGTCGTTCCGAACGGCGTCGACACGGGCTACTTCGATCCGTCCCGCGCCTGGCCCGATCCGTTCGCCCGTGGTTCGAAGCCCCTGGTCTTCACGGGCGCCATGGACTATCACCCGAACGTCGACGGCGTGGCGTGGTTCGCTCGCGAGGCGCTGCCCGCCATCCGCAGTCATTGCCCGGCCGCCACGTTCTGGATCGTCGGCTCGAACCCCTCCGCCGAAGTGCGTTCCCTGGGCGACCTCGACGGCGTGCATGTCACCGGCCGCGTGCCGGACGTGCGTCCGTACCTCGCCCACGCCGCGGTCGTCGTGGCGCCGCTCAGGATCGCTCGAGGCGTCCAGAACAAGGTGCTCGAGGGGCTCGCGATGGCGCGACCGGTCGTCGTCACGCCGAACGCGGTCCAGGGCATCGCAGGCGTCGGACCGGCGGAAGTCGCGGTCGCCGGCGACATCGCTGCGCTGGTCGAGGCCGTCGTGGCCGTGCTCGACCGCGCGCCGGCGTCCGTCGCCGCCGCGCGCGAGTTCGTGCTGCGGCACTACGGCTGGGAAGCCCAGGTCGCGGCACTCGACCGGCTGCTCGGCGCGGCGGCTCGGCCATGTTGACGCGGTCGCGGCAACTCCTCGCCGGCGCGCTGCTGCTCGCGCTCGGGCTGGTGCTTTTGCTGCACTGGGATACCTTCGTTTCGATCGTCACGAAGTGGACCGGCGACAGCGCGTTCTCGCACGGCCTGCTGATCGTGCCGATCAGCCTCTGGCTGTGCTGGCGGAAGCGTGAGTCCGTCGCGGTGGCGGAGTGGGGCGCCGACTGGCTGGGCGTCGTGGCACTCCTTGGGCTCGGCGTGATCTGGTTCCTCGCACGCGCGACGGGCGTGCTCGTCGTCGAGCAGTTCGCCGTGGTCGCCATGGTCCCCGCGACCGTGCTTGCGGTACTCGGCCGCCGGGTTGCCCGCGAGCTGGCGTTCCCGCTGCTGTTCCTGCTGCTCGCCGTACCGATGGGCCGCGGCATCGTCCCGTGGCTGATGCAGAACACCGCCGACATCGCTGCCGCGGCGCTCCGGCTCACGGGCGTGCCCGTGGTGCGCGAGGGCATGATCCTGCGCATACCCGGCGGCGACTTCGAAGTGGCACGGGCCTGCAGCGGCCTGAGCTATCTCGTCACGGGCTTCACGCTCGGCGTGCTGTACGCGTACCTGACGTATTCGTCGTGGCGCAAGCGACTGCTCTTCATGGCGGCCTCGATCGTCGTGCCGATGGTGCTGAACGGGATCCGCGCGTACCTCGTCATCCTGATCGCGCACCTGACGGACATGCGCTGGGGCACCGGTCCCGAGCACGTCACGTTCGGGCGCGTGCTGTTCCTCGCGACCATGCTGTTCCTCTTCTGGATCGGGGCGCGCTGGCGCGATCCGGCCGAGCCGGCCGTCCGGCGCACGATCGGGACCGAGAATGCACGCCCGCGCACAGGGCGGGCCGAGGGTCTCGCGATCCTCGCGGCGATCTTCGCGGTCGTGGCGCCGGCACTGCATCTCGAGACTGCGGTAGGCCATGCGAGGGCGGACCTCGAGGGGCAACGCATCGAACTGCCGGCGGGCGCGGCCGCATGGAGCGGCCCGCGGGACGACGCGCTGGTCTGGCGCCCCGTTTACTCCGGGTTCATCGCCGAGCAGGCGGGCACGTACGGCAGCGCGCAGGCCGGCCAGGTCGACGTCTACGTCGCGGTCTACGGGCTTGGCACGAGCGGCCCCGGGGAGATGATCACCTACGGCAACCGACTCTCGTCGGTCGAGAGCGAAAGTCTGCTCGCGCAGCGCAATCTCGAAATCGAGCTTCCCGGCGGGCGGCTCGAGGTCCGCGAGATCCTCGTGCCGACCGCGCTGG
>RPQJ01000085.1 GCA_003819815.1 Lysobacterales bacterium | reverse complement strand
GTGAGGATCGCGAAGCTGTCGGGCGGCAGGTCGAGGAACGCGTCGAGGCCCTCGACGAGATAGAGCTCCCAGAGCGGCCTCGACATGTCGAGGGGCCGTGCGTGGATTCGCGAGGTCTGGATGCAGAACTGGCGCCAGTCGCCGGGCTTCGGCAGCGCGACGTGGCGGACGTGGTACTCGAGGTCGAAGCGCTCGTCCTCGATCCAGTATGGGTAGTCGAGCTCGAGCGGAACGCGCAGCAGCTTCTGGCGAAAGATCGGCGAGAGGTGCAGGCGCCCCTCGATGTGCTTCAGGAGCCCCTTGAAGTGGACTCGTCCTCCCGGCGCCGTCGAAGGATCGTAGATGTAGACGAGTGTGATGTTCGAGTTCGCATGGCCCGACTCGGCGTAGACGAACCGGGCATCTTCACCACGCAGTTGGCGCATCGCGGTCGCTGACCTCTGGTTGCTGGGCCTGGCAGCGGTTCGAGTCTAGCACCGGCCGGCTGGCGGCAGGCGGAACGCATGTCGCATACTCCGGGCCATCATGGCGCGGACGATCCCGCTGCTCGACCTCGCGATGCTGTGGATCGACGGTCCACGGACGCCCGCGAACGTCGGGGTCTTGATCGTCCTCGAGCCGCCCCGCGGCCGGTCCGCCACGGCCGCCGCCCGTCGCCTGGTGGCCGCATACCGCTCTACCCCGCCGACGGCACCGTTCGACAGCGTGCCGGACCTCGCTCCGCTCAGGCTGCCCCAGTGGAGGCGATGCCCCGACGTCGACCTGAAACGGCACGTCCTGCTCGACCGGCTGCCGGCTCCCGGTGACGAAGCCGCGCTGTGCCGGCACGTCGCCCGGTTGCACGAGGCGCCGCTCGAGCGCGACCGGCCGCTGTTCCGCGTGCACGTGATCCACGGGCTCGCGTCGGGCCGCTACGCCGTGTACGTGAAATCGCACCACGCGTACTGGGACGGCCGCTACGCGATGGATCGCATCTTCGGGCGCCTCGCATCGGAGCCGGGGCCACTGCCCCCGCCGTTCTTCGCACTGCCCGATGCGGCCCGCGTCCGCGAGTCGCCGGCGGAGGCGCCGATCGACCTTCCTGCCGTCGCGCGTTCAGCGGTCGGCCAGGTTGCGGCATTCGGCGAACTCGCGAATCGCCTCGTGACGCGAGCCCGCGATGCAGCGACCGGGATCGCCGCTCCGGCGAACCGTCCCTTCGGCGGGCCGCACACGCGCCTCAACGAACCCGTGGGCGCGGCACGTTCGTTCGCATGCTTCGATCTGCTGCTCGAAGACGTCCGGCGGGTCGCGCACGCGGCCGATGGCACCGCCAACGACGTGGCCCTCGCGATCGTCGACGCGGCCGTCGAGTCCTATCTCGACCGCTGCGGCGAGCGGCCGGACCGTCCGCTCATCGCGATGTGCCCGGTGTCGCTGCGCGATCCCGGCGACCTCGAGCCCACCACCAAGGCCGCGACGTTGTTCGTGCCGCTCGCGGAGCCGGGATCGGCGCCGGCCGCGCGGCTGCGCCAGGTCGTCGCCAGCACGCGTGCGGCGAAATCGGAGTTCCGCTCGCTGTCGCGCGATGCCGCGCTCGACTACGCGCTCGTCGCCTTCACGCTCTCGCGCGCGGCCCAGGGGCTGCGGCTCGCTTCGGCCCCGCCCGTCATCAATTTCGTCGTGTCGAACGTCGGCGGTGTCGAGCGGCCGCTGTACCTCGGCGAGCACCGCATCGTGGGCGCGTACCCGGTCTCGATGCTCGCGGACCCGACGCGGCTCAACGTCACGATCGTGTCGATCGCCGACCGCATGCACTTCGGGATCATCGCCGACGCAGGGGCCGTGCCGGACGCCCGGGTGCTCGCCGACGGCTGCCTCGCGGCCTTCGGGCGTCTCGCCGCGAAGCGTCGCCGTGCGGTCCGGGCCGCCCCGGCCAAGGCTCGCCCCACACGACGGCGACCGCCGACCGGCTGATCAGTCCCGGGTCTTCAGGAATCCGCCGGACCGCAGGCCGTCGCGCACGCGTCGCATGCCCGCGAGCCAGCGCTCGTAGTCCGCCGCCTTGCGCTGGAAATAACCGAGCACCTCGGGGTGCGTGAGCACCAGGAACCGTCCGGCCTCGACGCCGTCCGCGATCGCCGTGGCCGCCTGCTCGACGGTGAGCACGCCGGGCAGCGTGCCGGCCACCGTCGCCTCGTCCAGGCCCGTGATCGCCGTCGCCACGTACTGCGGGCACGCGACCGAGACCTGGACGCCGCGGTCGCCGCAGGTGATCGCGAGCGACTCCGCGAGGGCCACGGCGGCGTGCTTGGTCGCGCTGTAAGGCGTGTCGCCCGCCTGGCTCAGTAGGCCGGCGGCGGAAGCGACGTTCACGAGGCACCCCGAGCCCCGCGCAAGCATGCCGGGCAGCACGGCGCGGCACGCGCGAGCGTGCGCCATGACGTGCACGTCCCACATGCGCTGCCACGTCGCATCCGGCGCGGAGAGCGCGTCGTCGAGGTCGAGCGCCTGGGCGCCGAACCCGGCGTTCGACACCAGCACGTCGACGCGCCCGTACGCGGCCTCCGCCGCCCGGACCATGGCCTCGATCGCCGCCGGGTCGGCCACGTCGCACTGCAGACCGACACCGCCCAGCTCCGAGGCGGTCGCCGCGGCGAGCCCGGCGTCGAGATCCGCGACGACGATGCCGGCGGCACCGCGACGATGGGATTCCCGGCACAACGCGCGCCCGATGCCGCGCCCGCCGCCGGTCACCAGCACCACCTTGCCCTCGAGTCGCATGGCGTGCTCAGCGGGTCAGGTAGCGGCCGAGCTCGAACTTGGCGATGTGGTTGCGGTGCACCTCGTCCGGGCCGTCCGCGATGCGGAGCGTGCGCGCGCTCGCGTACAGCCAGCCGAGGCCGTAGTCGTCCGACACGCCGGCGCCGCCGTGGAGCTGGATCGCCTGGTCGATGACCTCGCAGGCGACGTTGGGCGCGACGACCTTGATCATCGCGATCTCCTTCTGCGCGGACTTGTTGCCGGCGACGTCCATCTTCCAGGCGGCGTGCAGCACGAGGAGTCGCGCCTGGTCGATCTTGAGCCGCGCGTCGGCGATGCGCTCGCGCCAGACGCCCTGCTCCGCGAGCCTGCGCCCGAACGCGACGCGGCCGATCGCCCGACGGCACATGAGCTCGAGCGCGCGCTCCGCGGCGCCGATCAGGCGCATGCAGTGGTGGATGCGGCCGGGCCCGAGCCGTCCCTGCGCGATCTCGAAGCCCCGGCCCTCCCCGAGCAGCAGGTTCGCAGCCGGCACGCGGACGTCGACGAAGTCGATCTCGGAGTGGCCGTGCGGCGCATCGTCGTAGCCGAACACGGGCACCTGCCGCCGCACCGTGATCCCCGGCGCGTCCATCGGCACGAGGATCATCGACTGCTGGCGGTGGCGGTCCGTGCCCTGCGGGTCCGTCTTCCCCATGAAGATGAGCACCTTGCAGCGCGGGTCGCCCGCGCCCGAGGTCCACCACTTGCGGCCGTTCAGCACGTAGTCGGCGCCGTCGCGCTCGATGCGCGCCTCGATGTTGGTCGCGTCCGACGAGGCGACCGCAGGCTCGGTCATCGCGAAGCCCGAGCGGATCCGGCCGTCGAGCAGCGGAAGCAGCCACTCGCGCTTCTGCGCCTCGTTGCCGTAGCGCACGAGCACTTCCATGTTGCCGGTATCGGGCGCGGAGCAGTTGAAGGCCTCCGGGCCGATGTGCGATCGACCCATGATCTCGCAGAGCGGCGCGTACTCGTGGTTCCTGAGGCCCGCGCCGTATTCCGACTCGGGCAGCCACAGGTTCCACAGCCCCTCCGCTCTCGCCTTCGACTTGAGCTCCTCGACCACGCGGGTCGGCACCCAGGCGTTGCCCGCCTTGCGGTTCGCCTGGATCTCCTCGTGGAAGCGCTCCTCGGCCGGATAGACGTGCTCCTCCATGAACGCCGCGACGCGCTGCTGCAGCTCGCGGACCTTCGGCGAATGCTCGAACTCCATGACGACCTCCTCAGGACTGTGACAGCCGCTCGACCTGGCGCCAGGCCATCTCGGCGAGCGGACGGGCGGCGCGGCCGGTCTCGAGGGCCTGCGCGCTCGAGGCGTTGCCCTGCAGCGCGCGCGCCATGACGCCCTGCACGATCGCGGCGATGCGGAACATGTTGTAGACCATGCAGTACTCCCAGTCGCGCGGATCGATTCCGTCGCGCCCGGTCCGGCGGCAGTAGGCCGCCACGTACTCGCGTTCGGTGGGAATGCCGAGTTCCGCGCAGTCGACGCCGCCGAGGCCGCGGAAGACGCCCGGCGGGATGCGCCACACCATGCAGTGATAAGCGAAGTCGGCGAGCGGGTGCCCGAGCGTCGACAACTCCCAGTCGAGCACGGCGAGGATCCGCGGCTCGCTCGGGTGGAAGATCACGTTGTCGATGCGGTAGTCGCCGTGCACGACGCGCGTCTCGTCGCTCGCCGGCACGTTCGCCGGCAGCCACTCGATCAGCCGGTCCATGGCCTCGATCTTCTCGGTCTCGGAGGCCTGGTACTGCCGCGTCCAGCGGGCGACCTGGCGCGCGATGTACTCGCCGCTGCGCCCGTAGTCGCCGAGGCCCACGGCCGCCGGGTCGATGGAGTGCAGTGCGGCGATGACGCGGTTGATCTCGTCGTGGACGAGGCCCCGCTCCTCGCGTCCGAGCTCGGGCAGACGCGGATCCCAGAACACGCGGCCGGGGACGTAGTCCATCACGTAGAACGCCGTGCCGATCACGGCGTCGTCCTCGCAGAGCGCGCGCGCGCGGGCAACCGGCACGGCGGAGCCGTCGAGTGCGCGGATGACGCGGTACTCGCGGTCGACGGCGTGCGCGGACGGCAGCAGCTTTCCGGGCGGCTTGCGCCTCAGAACGTAGCGGCTCGACCCCGCCGTCACGAGATAGGTCGGGTTCGACTGGCCGCCCTTGAACTGCACGATCTCGACGGTACCGTCCACGGGCGCGACGTGCGCGGCGAGCCATTCGCGCAGCCGGTCGGCGTCGATCGCGTGCTGTGGCGCGACGGGACGGGTATCGGGGGACGGGTGCGTCATTCCTGCGATGTCCTCGCCTTGCGCGGCCGCGGCGCGAAGAGCGCGGCCGGCACGAACTTCATGAGCGGCGCGATCAGCGTCCACGGCCAGGACGGCACGTAGCGGTGCCCGACGCCGCGCTCGATCAGACGGGCCAGGATGGCGCCGCCCCGCTCGAGCGGAATTACGAACGGCCGGTTGGGAACCCCGCGATTGATGTCGGTGTCGATGTAGCCGGGCGCGAGTTCCGTCACGACGATTGGCTCGTGGCGGACCTCGGCCCGCAGTGCCTGCACGTAGCGGTGGAGGCCCGCCTTCGCGGCGGAGTACGCGCCCATGAACGGCAGGCCCCGCGAGCCCGCGACCGACGTGATCGCGACGATCTGGCCGCCGCCCTGCGCCCTGAGACGCGGCAGCGCGTGCTCAATGGTCGCGATCGCACCGGTCAGGTCGGTGTCGATGGTCCGGCGCACCAGCTCGAACTTGCCGCGCCCGACCGGCAGCGAATATCCGACGCCGGCGTTCGCGACGACGACGTCGAGGCGGCCGAACTCGCGCACGGCCCGCTCGAGCGCGGGATCGATCGTGTCGAAATTCGTGACGTCGAGCTCGAGCGACAGCGCGGCGGCCGCACCGAGCTCCAGCAGCCTCGCCGCCAGCGCCTCGAGCCGGTCGATGCGGCGCCCGGCCACGGCAACGGCGTAGCCACGCCGTGCGAACTCGAGCGCGAGCGCCTCGCCGAGGCCGGAGGACGCGCCCGTGATGAAGATCGATTTCGCCACGACCGCCCCTTCAGTACCACGCATCGCGCATGGCGAGCGTCGTGTCGTCGAGCGCGTCGAGCAGGGCGATTTGTGGCCCGGTCCGCGGCAGCTCCCAGCGGAAGAAATACCGCGCCGCCTGGCGCTTGCCGTCGTAGAAGTCGCCCGTGCGGCCCTGCGCGGCGAGCGCCTGCTCGAGCCAGATCCACGCGACGACGACGTGCCCGAACGCCTCGAGATAGACGCTCGCGTTCGCGAGCGAGCGATCCGGGTCGCCGGCGCCCAGGATCTTGCGGGTCGTGCGGGCGATCAGCGCGAGCGCCTCTTCGAGTGCCTGTGCAAACGCTGCAAGATCCGCGTCCCCGGTCGCGCGCGCGCGATCGATCGTCTGCTGCACGCGTGCGGCGAGCAGACCGAGCGCCCGTCCGCCCTCGAGCCCGACCTTGCGGCCCAGCAGGTCGAGTGCCTGGATGCCGTGCGTGCCCTCGTGGATCGCGTTCAGGCGATTGTCGCGATAGAGCTGCTCGACCGGATAGTCGCGCGTATAGCCATAGCCGCCGTGGACCTGGATCGCGAGATCGTTCGCGGCGAGGCACCACTGCGACGGCCACGATTTCGCGACGGGCGTGAGCAGCTCGAGCAGCAGCCGGGCGTCGGCGCGCTCGGAAGGTTCGGGCGCCGTGTGCTCGTCGTCGACGAGCCGCGCGCAGTAGAGCGTGAGCGCCAGCCCGCCCTCGACGTAGGCTTTCTGGGCGAGCAGCATCCGGCGGACGTCGGCATGCTCGACGATGCGCACCTGCGGCGAGGCCGCCTGCTTGGCACCCGGCGGGCGTCCCTGCGGACGGTTGCGAGCATAGTCGAGCGCCTCGAGGTAGCCCGCGTAGCCGAGCGCCACGGCGCCGAGCCCGACGCCGATGCGCGCCTCGTTCATCATGTGGAACATGCAGGCGAGGCCCTGGTGCGGCTCGCCGACCAGGTAGCCCACCGCGCCCGCCCGGCCTTCGGGACGGTGGCGTCCCTCGCCGAAGTTGAGCAGCGTGTTGACGGTGCCGCGATAGCCCATCTTGTGGTTCAGGCCTGCGAGCACGACGTCGTTGCGTTCGGCCGGCCGGCCGTCGTCGCCCACGAGTCGACGCGGCACGACGAAGAGCGAGATGCCCTTCACGCCGGGCGGTCCGCCGGGGATCTTCGCGAGCACCAGGTGGACGATGTTCTCCGTGATCTCGTGCTCGCCGCCGGAGATCCACATCTTGTGCCCGTAGAGGCGGTACCGAGCCCCGAGCGGCGACTCGCCGTCTGGCTCCGCACGCGTCGCGACGTCGGCCAGCGACGATCCCGCCTGCGGTTCGGAGAGGCACATCGTCCCGGCGTAGCGTCCCTCGAGCTGGGGCCGCACGAATGCCTCGACCTGCGCCGGCGTGCCGTAGGCGAGCAGAAGGTTCGCGTTCGCCGCGGTCAGGAGTGGATAACCCGCGCTCCCGACGTTGGCGGCGAGCACGTAGGAGAAGCAGGCCTTGTCGACCACCGTCGGCAGCTGCATGCCGCCGTACTCGTAGTCGTGTCCGGCGGCCAGCAGGCCGGACCGGGCGAACGCCGCGAACGCCGCCGCCACTTCCGGGATCAGCCGGACGCGTTCGCCGTCGAACTCCGGTTCCTCGACGTCGCTCTTGCGGCGATGGGGCAGGAACGCCTCCATCGCGACGCGCTCCGCCGTGTCGAGGGCCCCGTCGAACGTCTCCCGCGAGTGGTCGCCGTAGCGGGGGCGCTCGCAGAGCCGCTCCACCTCGAGCCACTCGTGCAGCAGGAACTCGAGATCACGGCGCGCGATGAGCTTTTCGGGCATCCGTACATGATAGCCGCCGATGGCTTCGCCGGGCGACCGGGTGCGCCGCCCCCCGTGCCGGGCCCGAGGATGCGGTCCGGCGCGCCATCTGATAGCGTGTTCTCATGGCCAAATCGCCGAACATCTTCGATCTTCTCAGCATCGTCCAGAGTGGCGACATCGGCCGGGCGGCCCGCACGCTCGGCCTCACGCCCGACGCGCTGCGCAAGCGCCTCGAGTCGGTCGAGTCCGTCCTCGGCATCAACATCGTGGGCACGGCCGCCAAGGCGCTGAAGCCCGGCGAGGCCGGAAGGCTCGTCATCGACCATGCGTCACGCATCTTCTCGCAGGCCCGCGACCTCACCCGCGACCTCGAGGAGCTCGCCGGGCTGCAGGCGCCGGAGATCCTCTTCGGGACCGACATCTTTGCCGCGGAGCTGCCGCTCGGCGTCGCGCTCGGCCGCATGGTGAGCGTCAACACGCGACTGCGCGTCGAGGTCGTGCTCGCCAACTTCGAGGATCTCACGGCACAGGTCCTCGCGAACAAGCTCGAGTTCGCCATCGCGGACACGGCGAGCGCGGAGCGCCACCCGGCGCGGCTCGCCATCGAGCCCATCGCCGAGCACCGGGTGTTCTTCTTCGTTCGTCACGACCACCCGCTCACGGTCGCCGAGAACATCACGCTCGACGGCATCCTCGAGTTCCCGCTGGTCTCGCCCCGCGTGCCGCAGCGCATGGCGGTGCACCTCTCGAAATCGATGCCGAACGCGAGAGTCGACCGCGAGACAGGCGATCTCTCCCCGAACCTCATGCTCGACAGTTTCTCGGTGGCGAAGGCGGCAGTCATCGCAGGCGACGGGATCGGCATCGCGCCGCTCACGGCGATCGAGTCCGAACTGCGGCAAGGCAAGCTCGCCGTCGTCGCGTTCGACGCGCCGTGGATGCACACGAGCTACGGCCTCTTCTACCCTCGCAAGACCTCGCTGTCGCGCGCCGCCCAGCTCTTCGTGACGCAGCTGCGCCAGGTCGAGACGGCGCTTCAGGAACGGGAACTGCGGGCAGTGGCCCGCCGCCAGGTAAAGCGGCGCGGCGGCGGTGCCTCGAAGACGGGCGCGCGGCGGCGCAAGACGCCGGCCGCGCGGGCGCGCGGTCCGCGCTCGCCACGGAAGCGCTGAGGTGCGTCGGACCATATTGGTGGCGGCGGCCGGGCTCGCCTCGGCCCTCGCGTCGCTCGCTGCTTCCGCTGCAACGCCCACGTTGCGTCTCGACCTGCACCACACGGGCGGCCGGGGCGTGGATATCTACGCTGTCGACCGCGTCGTCGTCGAGCCGCTGCCGTGGCCGGGCCACCCGGATCGCGCGGTCGACACCGGCGACTTCGGTGGTTATCGCTTCGAGGTGCGGGACGCCGCCACGGGCCGGTTGCTGCACGCGCGCGGCTACGATTCGATCCACGCCGAGTGGATCTCGACGGCCGAGGCGGAGACGCGGCACCGCACATTCCACGAGTCGCTGCGCTTCGCCATGCCCGCGGGCCCGGTCGACGTCGTCGTGCAGCGGCGCAACGAGCAGCAGGCGTTCGTCGCCGTCTGGCAGACGCGCGTCGACCCGGCCGACCCGTTCGTCGAGCGCGCGCCGCCGCCCGCACAGTCGCTCGTCGCGATCGAGCGCAACGGCGAGCCCGCCGACAAGGTCGACCTGCTGCTGCTCGGCGACGGCTACACGGCCGCCGAGTGCGCGGCGAAGTTCACGTCCGACGCGCGGCGGATGGCCGACGCGCTGTTCCGCCACGAGCCGTTCCGGTCGCGCCGTTCGGACTTCAACGTCTGGGGCCTGTGCCCGCCGTCCGGCGAGTCCGGCATCGCGCGGCCCTCGACGGGCGTACACCGCCGCACTCCGGTCGGCGCGACCTACGACGCATTCGGCTCGGAGCGCTACGTGCTCACGTTCGACAACCGCAGTCTCCGCGATGTCGCGGCCTGGGCTCCGTACGAGTTCCTCACGATCCTGGTCAACGGCGCGACCTACGGCGGCGGTGGCATATTCGGCACCTTCGCGACCGTCGCCGTCGACAACGACTGGGCCGACTACCTGTTCGTGCACGAGTTCGGCCACCACTTCGCCGGGCTCGCGGACGAGTATTACACCTCGCCGGTCGCCTACGAGTCGGCGGGCAAGGTCGTGGAGCCCTGGGAGGCGAACGTGACCGCCCTGCTCGACCCGGCCCGGCTCAAGTGGGCCGACCTCGTCGAGCCGGGCACGCCGGTGCCCACGCCCTGGCCGAAGGCGGAGTTCGAGGAGCGCCAGCGCGAGTTCCAGGAGCGTCGCAAGCAGATCCGCGCCGAGCGGCGTCCCGAGAGCGTGATGAGCGCGCTGTTCCGCGAGGAGCGGGAATTCACGACGCGCCTGTTCGCCACGTCGTCGCACGCCGGGCAAGTCGGTGCGTTCCGGGGCGCCCGCTACGACGCGCTCGCCTACTACCGGCCGCAGCTCGACTGCGTGATGTTCACCCGCGACGAGGTGCCGTTCTGCCGCGTCTGCCAGCGCGCGCTCGAGGGCGTCATCGACCTGTACGCAGGGCCCCGCGCCGGGCGTTGACGCGATGATGCCGGCCGTCGACGTGGAAGCAGTCCAGAACTTCGCGACGGCGGTGCTGATCGGTGCGCTGGTCGGCATCGAGCGCGAGCGCCACAAGCGCGAGCACGACGACCAGACCATCGGCGGCCTGCGCACGTTCATCCTGTTCTCGCTGATCGGAGCGCTCGGCGGCTGGCTCACGCTCGCCCTCGACTCGACCTGGATACTGGCCGCCGTGCTGCTCGCGGCGCTCGCCCCGGTGCTCGCGGGCTACGTGCTCTCCGCAAGGCACGAACCCGACGCCCTCGGCCTCACGACGGAACTCGCGGCGATCGCGACGACGCTGCTCGGCGCCCTCGTGATGCTCGGCTACCGCGAGCTCGCCGTGGGGCTCGGCGTCGGCGTCGCGGCGGTGCTCGCCTACAAGCAGCCGCTGCACGGCCTGGTCCGCAAGCTCGACCGAGAGGACGTCTACGCGGGGCTCAGGCTCCTGATAGCGACGTTCATCGTGCTCCCGCTGCTGCCGGACGAGGCCGTCGACCCATGGGATGCCCTCGAGCCGCGCTCGCTATGGATGCTGGTGCTGCTGATCTCGAGCCTTTCGCTGGTGGGCTACGTCGCCACGCGCGTGCTCGGGGCCCACCGCGGCATACCGCTCACGGGGCTCACTGGCGGACTCGTCTCCTCGACCGCGGTGACGCTCGCCTTCTCGCGCCAGAGCCGCGAGACCGCCTACCAGGCCGCGGCCCCGGCGCTCGCGAGCGGCATCCTGCTCGCGTGGTGCGTGATGTTCGTGCGGGTCATCATCGAGGTGCTCGTCGTCAACCGTGCGCTGCTGCCGAGCGTCCTCGCGCCGTTCGCGACGATGGCAGTCGTGGCAGCGGTGGCGGCGTGGGTCCTTCGGGGTCGCGCACGGGACGGCGGGAGCACCGAGGGCGTGCCGCTGCGCAACCCGTTCAGCCTCACCGCGGCGATCAAGTTCGCCGTGTTCTTCGCCGCGGTCCTCCTCCTCGTGAAGCTCGTGCAGACGTACGCGCCGGCGAGCGGCGTCTATGCGGTGGCGGCGCTCGCGGGCACCACCGATGTCGATGCGATCACGCTGTCGATGGCCCGCTACGCCCAGGCGGGCGACGCGGCCGTCGCAGTCAATGCGATCACGATCGCCGCCGTCACGAACACGCTCATCAAGGCCGGCATGGTCGCGACGCTGGGCAGCGCCGCCATGCGGGTGCCCGTGCTGCTCGCGGCTGCCGCGGTGGTCGCGGGCGGCCTCGCCGCGCTCCTGCTGACCTGAACCGACCCGGAGTCCCGATGCAGACCGCGACCCACGTCCTGCCGCCGCCGGCCTTCTCGTCGCCGCTGCGCCGACCCCGCGTCGCCCGCGCCGTGACCTTGGGGCTCGTGGTGCTGCTCCTGCTCGCAGTGCTCGTCATCAGCGGGGTCGTCGCCGGACTCGGGTCCGCCGCGGCGGTCGTGTTCCTCAAGGCACTCGCGATCTCGTCGGCGTTGTCGGTGATCCCGGTCGCGATCCTGTGGTACCTCGACCGGCGCGAGCGCGAGTCGGCGTGGCTCTACGCGGCGGCTTTCTTCTGGGGCGGACTCATCGCGACGTCGCTCGCGCTTCCCATCAACACCGCGGCCATCTTCGCCGTGGGGGCGTGGCTCGAGCAGAACGTCGCGCTCAGGGACATGCTCGGTCCCGAGGGCGCGCTCATGATCGGCGCGCCGCTCGCCGCTCCGCTGGTCGAGGAGGCGGTCAAGGGCCTCGGCATCGTGCTGCTGTTCTGGCTCGCGCGCGCCGAGTTCGACAACGTCCGCGACGGGTTCATCTATGGCGCACTCGTGGGCGCGGGCTTCAACTGGTTCGAATCGGCGCTCTACGTGCAGCAGAACTTCGCCCAGTTCGGCACCGCACCCTACGGCTTCCAGCTCGGCGTGCGCTACGCGTGGCTCGGGCTCGCGGGACACGCGATGTTCTCCGGGATCTTCGGCGCCGCGCTCGGGCTCGCGCGCTCGGGCCGGCGCCACTGGTGGCGCTGGCTGATCCCGGTCGCGGGATTCGTCGTCGCCGCCGCCGCCCACGCCTGGAACAACGTGCTGCCGCTGGTCGCGACCGTGGTGTCGGTCCGCGAGGGCGCCGCTCCTCCGACGGCACCGACTGCGCCGCCCGAGCTCGGCCTCGTCGAGGCGATGGCGTCGGCCAGCATCTCGAACCTCGTGATCTTCCTGCCGTTCGTGCTGCTCCTCGCATGGATCGTGAGCCGCAGCGGCCGGTGGGAGCGCGAGGTGATCCGCGACGAGCTCGCCGACGAGGTGGGTCGCAGCGTCACCGCCGCAGAGCTCGAAGCTGCCGCACGCGACAGCCGGCTCCGGTCGAGGCGGGCCGTCGCGAAGGACCCGCGCATCGCCG
The DNA here is from genome assembly GCA_003819815.1 of Lysobacterales bacterium. Classification (GTDB taxonomy): domain Bacteria; phylum Pseudomonadota; class Gammaproteobacteria; order Steroidobacterales; family Steroidobacteraceae; genus RPQJ01. Next base: position 2,478 of record RPQJ01000085.1, on the reverse strand, counting down.
CCGCCATCGTCAACGCCCAGAACGAGCTGGCGTTCCGCAAGCGCCGGCTCAAGGATCGCGGCCACGACCCTGCGGCCGATCCGCTGGTAGCTGCCCGGCGGCTCGAGATCGAGGAACTTCGGCGGCGGGACGCCTGAGCGGAACCGCTAGCGGTCTTCGGAAACGACGTATTCCGCGGGAGCTCGGGGAAGCCTATTCCGTGAGCGCAGCAAGGGCCGGGCCGCTCCGGTTCGGCCCCCGACCATGGAGCCCTTCGATGAAACGCCTCCTCCCCTCGCTCGCCGCGGCCGTCCTGGCCCTGGCCGTCGCTCCTGCGTACGCCGCGGACACGACCTACACCGCGAAGCTCTCCGGCGACGCGCACATGCCGGCCCCGATCAAGACCGACGCCACGGGCGACCTGAAGCTCGTCGTGAGCGCGGACGGCAAGACGATCAGCTACGTGCTGACGCTCAAGGACATCCTGAACCCCGCCGCGGCCGACCTGCACCTCGGCCCCCCCGGTGCCAACGGCCCGCTCGTGGTCAAGCTCTTCCCGGTCGGCGACGCGAAACCGAAGAAGGGCCCCTACAGCGGAGTGCTGGCGGAAGGCCGCATCGGCGCGGACGACCTCATCGGCCCACTCTCGGGCTCGCCCCTCGCAGACCTGCTCGAGCAGCTCGCCGAAGGCAACGCGTACGTCAACGTGCACACGAGCGACGGCGTCGACCCGCCGAATTCGGGACCCGGCGACTATCGGCTCGGCGAGATCCGCGGCCAGATCAAGTAGCCGGACGACGCTACAACGCGAAGACACGCACCGCGTTACCGCCGAGGAACGCCGTGCGCGTCGGCTCGGCGAGGCCGAGCACGTCGAGTCCTTCGAGCGCCTTGCGCGGCGCGATCATCGGCCAGTTGGATCCGAACAGCACCTTGCGGGCGCCGTGGCCTCGGAGGTATTCGACTAGCGCGGCCGGATAACGGCGCACGGTGTAGGCCGAGGTGTCGACGTAGACGTTCGGGTGCTTGGTCGCGACGGCGATCATCTCCTCGGTCCACGGGTAACCCACGTGGCCGCACACCACGACGAGCTCCGGGAAGTCGATCGCGACCTGGTCGACGTAGGGGATCGGCCGCCCGACCTCGGACGGCATCAGCGGGCCGGTGTGGCCCACCTGCGTGCAGAACGGCACGCCGAGCTCGCAGCATTCGCTCAGGACCGGATAGAAGCGCGCGTGCGTCGGCGGCAGTTCCCAGAGCCATGGCAACACGCGTATCGCCTTGAACCCGAGCTCGCGGATGCAGCGCCGCACCTCGAGCACCGCCGCACGCGGACGCCGGATGTCGACGCTGCCGACGCCCACGAGCCGATCCGGCGCCTCGCGGACGAACGCCGCCACCTCGTCGTTCGAGATCAGTGAACCCCGGGGGCCTTCCCACGCACAGATGAGGGTCCGCGTGACGCCCGCTTCGTCCATGCTCGCGATCGTCCGACCGACGGGCCAGGGTTCGCTCGTCGCCGCGAGCGACGCAGGTTCGTTACGAGTCCATCGCCGCAGCGAATCGAACATCGGGTCCGCGAGGTGGCGCGGGGTGGGATGCTGAGCCCAGGCGTCGATGATCATGCGGGCCTCCTTGCGCGGCGCGCCTCGCCGCGCGTCAAAGTCGGTGCTCGAGCTCGTATCTCGCGTGGTCGCGCATGCGGAACCGGCGCGGCTCGAGCCGTTGCAGCACGACGAAGCCGAGGTGCCGCCAGAAGTCGAGTGCCGCGACGTTTTCCTCGAGCACCGAAATCAGGATGCGCCGGGCGCCCTGCCCGCGGGCGGCCGTGCTGATCCACTCGAACGCCCGGCGGCCGGCCCCGGAGCCGCGCGCCGACGGCTCGAGGAGCAGCAGCCCGATGTACCACGTGTCCGGGCCGGGATACCCCGGCGCCACGTCGGCGACCCCGACGAGCCGCCCGTCCGCGGACTCGATGCCGAGTTTCAGCATCTCGCCGACGCCGCGGCCCGGGGCGACGTCCGTGAAGAACTCGGCGACGTCGCGTTCGTTCGGCGGCTCGCCGTTGACGAGCGTGAGGTAATCGGCGGACGCGTAGATGACCCTCGCGGCGCCGGCACGGTCGGCGTCGGGGTCGAGGGGGCGCACGGCCCGGTCGGCGCGGCGATCGGGGCTCATGGCCCCATCATACGGCGCCGAGGTGTCGAACCCACGCGACACGCGGGTTCTCATCCACCCTCGGGCCACAAACGACGACGCCCCGCGATTGCGGGGCGTCTTTCGTTCGTGGCGGAGAGGGTGGGATGGATTCAGCGCGTCGCAACGCGCTTCACCCCGGTGGGGCGCCCTCGATAGCTGCGCGATCGAGGGCGTCATCCCACCCCTCGGGCCACAAACGACGACGCCCCGCGATTGCGGGGCGTCTTTCGTTCGTGGCGGAGAGGGTGGGATTCGAACCCACGTGGGGCGGTTATGCCCCCATCCGATTTCGAGTCGGCG
>RPQJ01000084.1 GCA_003819815.1 Lysobacterales bacterium | reverse complement strand
CGGGGCTCATCACCGTCGTCAGCTTCTTCACCTTCGTCACGCTCGTCGGCGTGCTGGTCCACCGGATCGCGAACCCGGTCAAGCGGATGCTCTCGAACTTCGACGACTACTTCAGCTGGTTCGTCACGGCCCTGCCGCTCGCGACCGGCTTCCTCGCATACTCGCACGCGGGTGGGTTCCGCTATCCCGACGCGCTCGCCGCGCACATCCTGTCGTTCGAGCTGCTCCTCATCTGGTTCCCGTTCGGCAAGCTGATGCACGCGTTCCTCATCTTCGGATCGCGCGCCACCGAGGGCACCCAGTTCGAGCGCAAGGGAGCCGCGCTGTGAGCGCCGCGGAGAAGGCGATCCGAAACGCCGCGTTCGAAGAACCGTCCGCCGCCGCGGTCGACGGCTTCATCCGGAACTTCGGACGCACGGCCGCGACCTACGTGGAGTCCTGCATACACTGCGGCATGTGCGCGGAGGCGTGCCATTTCTACGAGGCGACACGGGATCCGAAGTACACGCCGATCTGGAAGATCGAGCCGCTCAAGCAGACCTACAAGCGCGAGTACGGGCCGTTCGCGCCGCTCTACCGGCTCCTGGGCCTCAAGAAGAAGGTGACCGAGGCGCAGCTCGCGCAGTGGCAGGAGCTCATCTACGACTCCTGCACGCTGTGCGGGCGCTGCTCGCTGATCTGCCCGATGGGCATCGACATCACCCGGCTGATCGCGGACGCGCGCGAAGGCATGGCACAGGCCGGGCTCGCGCCCGCCGAGCTGCAGCAGGCGGCCCGGCGCGCCAGGGTATCGGGCACGCCGTCGGGCGAACCGGTTTCCGCCTTCGTCCAGTTCCTGAAGTCGATCGCGGACCGGCACGGCATCGAGGTGCCGGTCGACAAGTCGAAGGCGGCCGTGCTCTGCACGGTTTCCTCCAGCGAGGTGAAGCACTACCCGGACGCCGTCGCGGCGCTCGCTCGCGTGATGAATCACCTCGGCGTCGACTGGACGTTCAGCAGCCGCGGCTACGAGGCGACCAATGCAGGCATCGTGGCAGGCGACCTCGCGTCGCAGAAGGCGAGCAACGGGCGGCTCATCGAGGCGGCAGTGGCATGTGGCGCGACCGAGGTCATCCTGCCCGAGTGCGGCCACGCCTATGCGGCATTACGGTGGATGGGCGCGAACCTGCACGGCTCGTCGCTGCCCTTCCGGGTGCTGCACGTTTCCGAGTTCCTGGCGGAACAGGTCACGGAGGGCCGGCTGAAGCTCCGGCCGCTCGAGGACACCGTCACGTTCCACGATCCCTGCCAGGTTTCGCGGCGTGGCGGGGCGACGGAAGCGCCTCGCGTCGTGCTGCAGGCGCTCGGCGTGAACCTGCGCGAAATGAATCCCACGAAGGGCACGAACTGGTGCTGCGGCGGGGGCGGAGGCGTCGTGTCGATCCAGCGGGCCGACCCGCTGCGGCAGCGCGCATTCGAGATCAAGATCGAGCAGGTGAATGCAACCGGCGCCCAGTATCCCGTCGTGAGCTGCGCGACCTGTCGTCGCACGTTCGACGACGGCGCCGCCAGACATCATTGGGACAAGAAGGCGCGGAACCTGCTCGAGCTCGTCGCGCAGCAACTGCAGTGACCGACGACGCGCCCGGAGGGCACGGGCGGATCATCCCGAAGCCTGTTCCTTCGCCCGAGGGTGGCCTTCCGTGGCCACCCTCGTCGAGAGCACCGATCCAATGGATCGACGTCAGGCCGCCTCGATCATCCGGTCGAGCTGGCGCACGTGCTCCTGCTCGCGCGCGACGATCGAGGTCATCGAGTCGGTCATCTCGGCAGGCGCCCTGTCGATCACGGCATGGTAGTCCTTGAGGCCGCTTTCCTCGCCTTCCTTGAGCGCCTTCAGCGCGGCCTTGTCGCCGAGCAGCCGGGCCGCGCCCATGACCGTGTTCGACCATGTGCCCCAGGCGCCGGAGCCCTGCGACTCCACGCCGCCGAGCTGCCGGATGTGAGCCCGCAGCTGGGCCGCGGCCTGCTCGTGGTCCTGCAGCATCCGCGTGAGATCCTGGAACCGGGAATCGTGCCCGTAGTCCTTGCGGATCTTGTCCAGTGCCTGGCGGTAGGTCTCGGTTGCGGCGACCTCGTCGCGCAGCAGCTTGTTGAGATCTTCGATCACGTCGTTGCGTTCCACGTGTCCACCTCGCAGTGAGTCCGTCGGTTGCGGTGTAGTCAAAGGATCCGCATCGCATCGGCCGTGCGCTGTCACACGCCCGCCCGTCCGGGCGTAGGGCCACTCTCACCGGGTCGTCCACCCCGTCCGATACGGGTGTATGCTCGGCCGAAAAGCATTCGACAGCGCAGGGGGAGTCATGAATCGACGACGTTTCGTTCTGTCGTCCGTGGCCGCTGGCGTGGGGCTGGCTCTGGCCGGGCGCAACGCGCTCGCCGCGCTGGCGCCAATCGTCGATGACGTGGGGGCAGTCACCGGCGACGGTGCCAAGGTCTCGCTTGCCAAGTCGGCGGTGCAGGAGTTGCGCGACGCGCTGCGCGGTCCGCTCCTGCTGCCCGGTCAAGCGGGCTACGATGAGGCGAGGCGCGTGCGGAATGCCTCGATCGACAAGCATCCTGCCCTCATCGTTCAGCCGACCGGTGCGGCCGACGTGCGCACCGCCGTCGGCTTCGCGCGGCAGCACGACCTGCTGCTGGCCGTGAAGTGCGGCGGTCACAGCTACGGTGGCAAGTCGACCTGCGAGGGCGGCATGCAGATCGACCTGTCGCGCATGCGCGGCGTGCTCGTCGATCCCCACGCGCGACGGGCACGGGTGTTCGGCGGCAGCCTGCTCGGCGAACTCGACCACGAGGCGATGGCGCTCGGGCTCGTGACGACGGCCGGAACCGTGTCGCACACGGGAGTGGGCGGACTCACGCTCGGCGCGGGGTTCGGCAGGCTCGCGCGTCGCTACGGTCTCGCGCTCGACAACGTGGTCGCGGCCGACGTCGTCACGGCGGACGGGCGCCTGCTGCGCGCCAGCGAGCAGGAGAACCCGGATCTCCACTGGGGCATCCGCTGCGGTGGCGGGAACTTCGGCGTCGTCACGGCGTTCGAGTTCCAGCTGCATCCGATGTCCCGCCAGGTCATCGGCGGCGAACTCGTCTTTCCCGCGTCGCGCGCGCGCGAACTGCTGGAGATGTACGCGAACTACAGCCTCGCGGCGCCGGACGAGCTCTACTGTGGTGCGGCGCTCGCGACTCCGGCCGGCAAGTCCGGGGTGTTCGTCTTCGAGGTGTGCTACTCGGGTGCGCCGGCGCAGGCCGACCGCGTGCTCGCTCCGCTCCGCAAGCTGGGCAAGCCGGTGGCGGGCGAGCTGGCGCCGGTGGACTACGTACAGTTGCAGCGCTCGGGGGACGTCACCGATCCGCGCAACATGGGCACGTACCTGAAGTCCGGTTTCGTCGACGACTTTTCGCCGGCGCTGGCCGCGGCGGTCCTCGACGGCTATCGGCCGGACCCAAACCGCGGCACGACGATCTTCTTCCAGCCCTCGGGCGGTGCGATCGGTCGCGTGGCGGCGGACGCCACCGCGTTCCCGCACCGGCGCTCGCGTCTCAACATGCTGACCATGGCGACCTGGGACCTGCCGGGCGACGGCGGGCCCCACGTCTCGTACATGCGCGACTACTGGTCGAAGCTGCTTCCCCATACGGACGGCTACTACACGAACGAGGTCGCGAACGAACCACAGCGGCAGGTGGACGAGAACTACCAGGGCAACATCGCGCGCCTGGTGCAATTGAAGAACCGCTACGACCCGACGAACCTCTTCCGGCTGAATGCGAATGTGAAACCGACGGTCTGACATCAAGGCGACTTCGCGGGGAGTCGAGCGCAAAGGTCCGTCGGCATTCATCAGGGGGGCGCGTTCCATGGCATCCACAGCGATCAACGTCGTGCTCTGCGACCTGCCGGGAATCGTCACCAACAGGGACGAGATCAAGGGGGCGCTGGCGCGACTCTTCAGCCAGGTCATCGAAAAGCACAAGCTGGACGTCTCGATCGCCGTCACGTTCACGGAGGAGGCTCCCGTGGCGCGCGGCAAGGACCTCGTCTGTTACTTCGTGCGTCACTACACCGACAGCATCGTGGCCGGGGGCTTCATCCGCGACGCCAGGCCCGACAAGGACGACGGCGGGCTCACGCTGTTCAAGTCCGACAAGACGGTGGCGAGCGAGGTCTATCACCAGAAGGTGCAGAAGTCCGACGACGCGGCGCGACTCGTGCTCCACGAGCTGATGCACAACATGTCGCTCGTGGGGCAGCAGATGCACCAGCCCGGCATGGCGATCGGCGCGACGAAAGTGATGCAGGGGGCCTCGCTGAGTCCGGCCGACATGAAGTGGATCGCGACCCACCTCGCGAGGACCACGCGCACCCAGTGGCTCGGCGGGCACTCGATGTACGGGGATCCTCTGCGCGGAGCGCTGTAGGTACGCGCCAAGGGCGCTCGTTCGAAATGGATACGATACGTCGCAACCGGTACCGGACCGGAAGGAATCCCACATGCTGATCGTCCATCACCTCGAGACGTCGCGCTCCCAGCGCATCCTCTGGCTGCTCGAGGAACTCGGCGTGCCCTATGAGCTCAGGGTCTACAAGCGGAATCCCGCGACGCGCCTGGCGCCGGCGGAGTTGAAGAAGGTCCATCCGCTCGGCAAGTCGCCGGTCGTGACGGATGGCGGCGAGACGATCGCTGAATCGGGCGCGATCATCGAATATCTCGTCGAACGCTACGGGGCCGAAGCGCAGGGCGACCTCGCGCATCTCCAGCCCGGGCCCGGCACGCCCGAGTTCCGGCAGTGCCGTTACTGGATGCACTACGCCGAGGGTTCGCTCATGAACTGGCTCGTCATGAAGCTCGTGTTCGTAACGATCCCGAAGCAGCCGATGCCGTTCTTCGCGCGACCCGTGGCGCGCGCTCTGTGCGGGTCGGTGCAGCAGAAGCTGATCGACCCGAACCTGAAGGCGGCCACGGAGTTCATGGAGGATCACCTCTCGCGGCATCGCTGGTTCGCAGGTCCGAACCTCACGATGGCCGACTTCCAGATGAGCTTCGCCGTCGAGGCACTGCTGTCTCGCTCCGCAGGCGACGCCCCGGCCCCGCGGCTCGAGGACTATCTGGCGCGCATCCGCTCCCGGCCCGCGTACCAGCGCGCGGAGCAGAAAGGCGGCCCGGTCATCATGGCGAGCTGACGGATCCGACTGCGGCGCGGGCACCGCCGCGCGATCCCGCTGGCTGCGAAGGCCCGGTGTGCTTCTGCCGCCGCCCGGTCGCAGCTTGGGGCGGGATCGGCTTGGGCTCCAGCCCTGCCTTGCGCAGTCTTCCGAGCAGCGCGGGCAGCGCATGCAGCGTCTCCCACGGGTGGTTGCGGCGATTCCGGCCGTCGTGCATCAGCACGATGTCACCCGCCGCCGCCCGCGAAAGGCGCGACTCGATCCGCGACGCCTGCGCGAACGCCCCCCAGTCGCGGGCGCTGAGGCTCCAGAGGACGGTGCGCTGGCCCTGCGCGCCGGCTGCTTCCGTCATGGTGGGCCGCAATCGGCCGTGCGGTGGCCTGAAGAGGCGCGGCGCCTGTCCGAGCACGTCGGCGATCGCGGCCGAGCCGTCCTCCACTTCGCGGCGAGCATCGGTCGGCGTCAACGTCCAGGGGTGGCGGTGCGCGTAGGTGTGATTTCCGATTTCATGACCCGCTGCCGCGATGTGGCGCAGCAGGGTCCGGTAGCGGCGCGCGGCGTGGCCGACCACGAAGAAGGTGGCGCGCACGCGGGCCTCCTCGAGGACGTCGAGGAAGCGCGGTGTCCACTCCGGGTCCGGCCCGTCGTCGAACGTCAGGCAGATGCGCGACGTCCGGCCGTCGAGCCGGCGCAGCGGTGGTGGAGTCTCATTTCGAACGTTCACGTGCGTTCCTTGCGAAATTCTGGATCAATGCGTTCCGCGAAATGCGGAATACGCGCGGTTCGATCTCCTGCACGGGCGCCGTCGCCGCGATCGGCGCGAATGCCCAGACCATCAGCCGGAAATACCTCGCGAGCCACTGCTTACGCGGTCCGGGCGGCAGCGGTTCGCTGACGAACCCGACGGCACGGCCGTGCGGCTGGAACCAGGTGACGCCCTCGTAGAGCGGAACCTCGCGTAGACCGTCGTCCGCCTGCGCACGCGCGGCAAGCTCGCCGAACGAATCACGCAGCAGGCGCGCGAAACGCACCCCGGCCTGCACGCGGCCCTCGGCCTGCACCTTGGCCGCGCGCGAGTTGTCGAAGTGCAGCTGGCCCACCCGTGCGCCTTCGACGACGCGGGTGCCGTCCGGCAGGACGAGCGCGGTACCACGATGCCGCGAAATGCCGAGATGCAAGATGTCCCCCACCGGCTGTAGTTCGTGAGCGCGTCGGTAGCCGACGTCGATGGAGGTCAGGATGCCCCGTACGAGGAGTCGGGCGTTGCTCACCATTCCCCCCATCCCGTCGTCAGCGTCGTCCGACCTGCCGCGCACTCGAGGGCGAGGCGTGCGACGCGGTCCGCTCCGTCGCAGCGACCGAGCTCGAGGGCCCTGGCCTGCCGTCTGGCGAGCGCGTCCGGGTCCGAGAGCCAGGCCGCGACCTGGCCGGCCAGGGTCGCCTCGTCGACGAGTCGACCGACGTCGTGCCGCTCGAGGAAGTCGACGTTGAAGCCTTCCTGGCCGCGCAGCGACTTCGCGACGACGAGCGGTCGGCCGCAGGCCAGCGCCTCGCCGACCGTGAGGCCGCCGGCCTTGCCGACCACGAGGTCCGCGGCCGAGAGATACGCCTCCATGCGCTCGGTCCAGTCGCAGACGACGAGCCGTGGGTCCTGACGGGTCGCGCGGCGGGCCATGGCGGTGCGTGCGGCCGCGTTCTGCCCGGTCATGGCGACGAGCTGCACGCCGGGCAGGGCATCGAGCAGGCGCGACGCGATGCCATCGACGCCGAGTCCGAGGCCGCCACCGAGCACGAGGACGACCGGGCAGCCCGGGTCGAGTCCAAGCATCGCGCGACTCTCGGCGGGCGAGGGCGGGTGCGCGAAGCCCGGCATGAGCGGTATGCCGGTCGCAATGACGCTGCCCGTCCGCGCGGAGTCGAACGGCGCATCGATCATCGACGCGTCCGGAACGCAGTACAGGTCCGTGCCGGGTTGCACCCAGTAGTCGTGCACGCCGAAGTCGGTCAGCACGCCGATGGAGGGCAGCGCGAGCCCGCGGTCGAGCTTGACCGCGGAGAGCAGCGCCGCGGGCACCATCTGCGTCGAGACGACGACGTCGGGACCGAAGGCGTCGAGCTGTCGCTCGAGCCGGCCCTGCAGTCGCGTCCAGGCCCACTTGAGCATCGCGAGCCGCGGCAGCGCGAACGAGCCGAGCCCGCGACGCTCCGTGGAGGGCAACGTCGCGCAAGCGGTCGGATAGAACACCAGGTCGGTCGGGTACGGGCCGAGCGCGCTGCCGAACAGGTCGCCACCGAAGCCGTTCGCGAGTATCCGCTCGGCGAGTTCGCGAACCTCGGGCGGCGGCTCGACGTCGTTTTCGAGGATGCGTCGCCACGTGCGCTGGTCGAGGCGGTGCAGCCGGTCGTAGAGATCGGGACTGCCCTGCACGAGTTCCAGGTACATCTGCTGGACGGAGGCGGCGATGCCGGGATTCATGAGGGACCAGAAGTCCAGGCGCCGGACGGTGGCTTCCGGCGCGCGCTCCGCAAGTGCGGCAGCCAGTGCGTCGAGCGCGCGCACGTGCCCGCAGCCGAGTCCCGACGTGAGGAGCAGCACCCGAGGACCGCATCCCCGCCGAGCAGCGTGACGATTTGACTCCTGTCCGCCGATCGTCCTCGGCGGCCCGTCGATGCGTCCGTGCATGCATTTCATTGTCGGTCGATCGCGCCGGGCGCGCCATTGCCGGCCCGCCTACGCTGCGACCCGGCGGCGAGCCGATCGCATTCGTCGAGCCCGTCGCTCGAATCCCGGAGAGCGACGGCCCTCGGTCCGGACCGCAATTCGCCTGGATCGAGTCCAGCGCGCGTTCGCGGCGTCGGGCGGCTCTACCAACAGTACGAATGGGCGATCCGGTCTTGCAGCGATACGCTGGTTGCAGACTGCAGAGGACGCGTGGTCGACCAGGCGGAACACCTGCGACCAGTGCCGGCCACGCCAGGGAGGCGATCATGGCAAGGATCTCGAATGCGCAGCGCGCAACTCGCGCGTACTCCGTCGTCACCTTCGTGCTGCTGCTCGCGTTGGCGGGGCCGTCGGGGTGCAGCAGCGACGACGGCGGGGGTAAGGACCGGCCCGCGGTGCCGGTCATCACTTCGCTGACGCCGTCGAACGCCGCCGTCGGCGGCCCGGCATTCACGCTGGGTGTCGCGGGTGTCAACTTCGCGCCGGGTGCCGTCGTCGCGTGGAACGGCTCCGACCGCCCGACGACCTATGAGAGCGCCCTCCGGCTGACCGCGTCGATTGCGGCAGCGGACATCACGCAGGCCGGCACGGCGCAGGTCACCGTCCGAAATCCTGCCCCCGACGGTGCAGTCAGCGCGCCCGTCGCCTTCGCGATCGGTAACCCGGTACCGACCCTTGCGTCGCTCGATCCAGGCACCGCGACTGCGGGTGGCCCCGGGTTCTCGCTGACCGTCACCGGGACGGGTTTCATGGCGGGGTCGGTGGTCGCGTGGAATGGTTCGGAGCGGCCGACGACGGTCGTGAGCGCCACGCAGCTGCGCGCGACGATCGCAGCGGCCGACATCGCGAACGCCGGGACGGTGCAGGTCTCGGTGCGCAACCCGGCGCCCGGCGGCGGGACGAGTGCCGCCGCGCCTTTCGCGGTCGCCGCGCCGCCGCCCGTGCTGACGGCGATCGAGCCGACGGTCGTCGCCGCGGGTGGGACGGCTTTCACGCTCACCCTGCGCGGGTCGAATTTCCTGGACGGCGCCGTCGCACGCTGGAACGGCCAGCCTCTCGAAACGACGCTCCGCTCGTCCACGGAACTCTCCGCACACGTTGCCGCTGCACGGCTGCTGACCCTCGGTGAGGTCGCGATCAATGCCGTCAATCCCGCACCGAGCGTCGGCGCGTCTGCGAACCTGCCGTTGCACGTCGGCGGCGTGCTGCGTGCATCGGTGAGCCGCGACGGGTCGGACGTCGATGGCGGGAGCCTGAATGACGCCCTGAGTGCGGACGGCCGGTACGTGGCGTTTGCCTCGAAGGTATCGAGCCTCGTGCAGGACGACACCAACGGCACGTTCGACGTGTTCGTGCGCGACACCTGCCTCCATGCGGCGGCCGGCTGTGCACCCGCCACCCAGCGGGTTTCAGTCGCGAGCAGCGGATCGCAGGGCAATGCCGACAGCGGCTGGACGCCGGACGCGCCGGAGCTGACCGTCGCGATCAGCGGCACGGGCCGCTACGTGGCGTTCATCTCCGCCGCCAGCAACCTGGCCACTGGCGACGTCAATGGCTTCGAAGACGTGTTCGTACGTGACACCTGCCTCGGCGCCCCCATCGCCTGCGAGCCGAAGACCACGCTCGAATCCGTGAGCAGCGCCGGCTCGTCGTCGGCTTCCCGCGCCTTTCACGTCACGATCAGCCGCACCGGGCGATTCGTCGCCTGGATCAGCTATGCGGCCAACCTCGTGCCCGCCGACACCAACGCCGCGCTCGACGTGTTCGTGCGCGACAGGTGCGTGGGCGCGGCCGCGGGTTGCACGCCTTCGACGAGCCGCGTGTCGGTCGGCGACATCGGCCAGGAGTCCGACCGCGACAGCCTGCATCCCTCGTTCAGCGGCAACGAGCGCTACGTCGTGTTCGGCACCGCGGCGACCAACCTCGTCGACGGCGACACGAACGACGCGTTCGACGTCTTCCGCCGCGACACGTGCTTCGGCGCCGCCGGGGCCTGCCAGCCCTCGACCGTGCGCGTGTCGCTCACGAACTCCGGCAGCGAGTCCGCGGGAGGCACCGCCTTCTTCCCGAAGGTGTCCTTCGACGGTCGCTACGTCACGTTCGTCTCGACGGCTCCGGACTACGTGGCGGGCGACACGAACACCGTGGACGACCTGTTCCTGCGGGATACGTGCCTCGGCGCCCCGGCTGGCTGCAAGCCGGCCACGACTGCGCTCTCGGTGAACGCGGCCGGAACGCCCGTGGGCGGTACGTGGCTGCCGAGCCTGAGCGACGACGCCCGCTATGCCACCTTCATGAGTTCCGACGGAGGCCACGTCCCGGACGACGCGAACGGCAACTTCGACGTCTTCGTACGCGACACGTGCATCGGTGCGGCGTCCGGTTGCGTTCCGGCCACGCGGCGACTGTCGGTCGCGTTCGACGGCGCGGAGGGCAACGGCGCGAGCACGTCGTCGGCGGTCAGTGCGGATGGCCGTTACGTCAGCTTCACCTCCTATGCAAGCAACCTCGTTCCCGGCGGCGTGAGCCCGGCGTTCTATGCGAACGTCTACGTCACCGAAGTTGCACCTTGACGGCGTCGCTCCGGTGTGCGCCCGGAACGTACTGACCAGCAGCCGCGTGTAGGACACCTGGCGGTACATAGGAACGAGGCGGCGGCCGCGTGTCGGCGGGCTCCGACACGAGGCCCCGGGAGCGACCCGGCATGGCGGCGCGGCGGATTCGTGGACACTGTCCACACTAGCCGTACACCGCGCGGCGCTCGTGGAGACGGACGATGCGATCGAACGCCCACCCCCTGAAGCCGGCGCTGCGGCTGCTGTCGCCGCGGACCGTGACGGTCGCTCCCACGCCCGACGGGCAGTGGCAGGTGACGAGCGGCTGGTGGCGCGCGCACGGTAAGTTCCCGAGCTATCGCGCCGCGGTAGTCGCCGCGCGGCAGCTCGTGCGCCCGCACTGAGCACCGCGCCCGCCGGCCTTGCGCCGGCCACCCTGACGCGTCCCGACAGACGCCAGTCGCGCGACGGGGCCAACTCCGCACGCGTCCGCCCATCGATCGCGCGATACTCGGCTCCCCTGCGGCTGACCGGGACCGAGCCATGAACGACCTTTCCTCGCGCGCCGGCGGCGTGATGGCCCAGCTGAGCCCGCTGCGCCACACCTCGACTGCCACGACGCGCACGGAGTTGACTCGCGAACAGTTGGGGCACTTCGGCGTCGATCCCGAGTCGGCGCAGGGCAGGGCGCTCGGCGAGCTCGTCGAGCAGCTCTACACGGCCAACGTCGCGGCGCACGAGCTCTGGTCGCTCACGACTGCGACGCTCGGCGCGATGCCTCGCACCGACCGGATCGCGTGGTTCAACGCCAAGCGGTTCGCCTGCTTCCAGCTCGCGAAGGTGCTCGACACGCTGCAGAACCCGCTGCGGGCAACCTACCAGTCGCTGATGGACGACCTCGGCACGGTCGCGGCAAAGGGCCCGTACCCCCTTTTCGACAACGTCACCGCGCTCTTCAGCGCGACGCCGGTCATCACGCGCACCGCGACGTACATCTACGCCTGCGCGGAGTGGGTCGAGGACGCGTTCCAGGGACGCGAGCCCCTGCACGAAATCTACTCGCGGCTGCTGAATCCCACCTCGATCAGCCTCGCGAACCACATCGTCGACCTCGAGGCGGGTCCGGCGGCGAACGAGTACCTCGCCTGGAATTTCAACTCCGGCATGGCCGCGATCGACGCCACGCTCGCGAACCTCGTGGGCTACGAAGACATCGTGCTCTCGAACCGCAACGTCTACGGCGGCAGCTACCAGCTGTTGCACGACTGGTACGGCAAGCGCAGCAACCTGAATGTCGCGATCGAGTGGTTCGACGGCGAGGACGCGGGATCATTCGAGGCAGCGCTTCGCGAGGTCACGGCGCGCCACTCGGCCCGGCTCGCGCGCGGCCGGACGATCTATGTGTACGTCGAATCCCCCTGCAACCCCCACGGCTACGTCCTCGACGTGCCCGGGATCTCCCGCATCGCGCACGCGGCGGGCCTCACGGTGATCTGCGACGCCACGGTCGCCACGCCGTTCCTGCAGCCGCCGCTGCGCAGGCCCGACCCGGTCGAGCGGCCGGACTTCGTCATCTACTCGTACACCAAGGACCTCTGCGGGTCCGGCAACACGACAGCGGGCGTGGTCATCGGCCGCAACGAGCGGATGTTCCTGCCGAAGGGACAGGTCGTCCGCGCGACCGGCCATGACGGGACCGAGCGCGAGTACCGCTGGGACGAGACGATGTTCTGGAACGTGTACTACGTGAAGGGCGCGTTCCTCGACGCCGACAAGGCCTTCGAGGTCCTGAGCGGGATCCGCACGGCGGAACTGCGGCTCGTCGCGAAGTGCATCAACACGATCGTGCTCGCACGCTGCCTCGAGCGCCATCCGCTGATCAACGTGCACTGCAGCGCGCTGCCAGACGATCCGAACGCGTCGCTGGCGGCACGGCTCATGAGGCTCGGCCTGCCGGCCCCGCTATTCACGATCGACTTCGAGGGTCGCGACGGCAGGCCCGGCGTTCCGGCGGACGTGCTCAAGCGACTGTTCGACAGCCTCGAGCCCGCGTTCGGTCTGCAGGTGACGCTCGGCCAGGTGAACACCGTCGTCCTGTGCCCGGCGCTCACGAGCCACTCCGAGCTGTCCGACGAGGCACTCGCGGCGGCGAACATCACGCGTTCGACGCTGCGCATCGCCGTGGGCGACGAGGATCCGCGAACGCTCCTCGAGCACTTTGCTCTGGCCGCCACGCTCGCGGCACAGGACGCGCTGCCCGAACTCGCCGCGGGCTTCCCCGACGCGACGACGGTCTCCGCGATTTACGAAGAGGTCTACGTCGACGCCCACCGTCGCTGGATCGCGGACAAGTGCTCGGTCAGCTCGCGGCCGAGCGGGGCCAGAGGTCCGGCGAGCGGAACCTTCCGGTCGCCGTGAGGTCCGGTGCGTCGACGCGTTCGGCGCGCAGCCTCGTACGGCGGGTCATGAAAGGAGTCGTCGCGACTTCCGCGAGCGAGCACGAGCTCGCGAACAGGAAGCCCTGGCCGGCGACGCAGCCCAGGTCGAGCAGGCTCGCCACCTGGTCCTCGTTCTCGATGCCCTCGGCCACCGTCTCGAGCCCGAGCGTCGTTCCCAGCATCACGACCGCCCGCGCGAGCTCGGGACCGCCGTCCTGCTCCGTGAGCCGGCTCACGAACGCGCGGTCGATCTTGAGGATATCGATCGGGAAGCGATGCAGGTACGACAGCGACGAGTAGCCCATGCCGAAGTCGTCGATCGCGAGCCGCACGCCGAGCGCCTTGAGCTCGCGGAACCGGTCGAGGTTGCCGTCCGTGTTCTGCATGATGGTGCTCTCGGTGAGCTCGATCACCAGGCTCCCCGGGTCGAGCCCGGAGACCTCGAGTGCATGCCGCACGTCGGCCACGAGGTTACCCTGCTGCAGGTGACGGCCCGAGATGTTGACCGCGACCCGCAGGCCGCTGCCGGCGGGCAGCGCCCCGCTCCATTCGCGCACCTGCGTGCAGGCGTCGACGAGCACCCGGCGGCCGATCTCGATGATGCGCCCGGACTCCTCGGCGATCGAGATGAACGAGCCGGGCATCACGATGCCGCGGTCGGGATGTCTCCACCGCACGAGCGCCTCGACGCCGAGCAGTTCGCGCCTCGTGAGGTCGACCACCGGCTGGAACTCGAGGAAGAACTCGTCCCTCGCGAGCGCGAGGTCGATGTCGTGCTCGAGGCGCAGCCGGTCGTGCAGCTGCTCCTGCATGTGCGGCCGGAAGAGCACGCACCGCGACTTGCCCGACGCCTTCGCGTTGTACATCGCTATGTCGGCCTTCCGCAGCAGCTGCTCCGCATCGTCGCCCGGGTACGAGCACGCCACCCCGATGCTGGCCGACGTGTCCGTTTCCCGGCCGTCGACGAGCAGCGGCCGCAGGAAAGCGTCGGTGATCGGCGCCGCGATGCGCTCGATGTCGTCTTCGTGGGTAACGCCCTCGAGCAGGATGGCGAATTCGTCGCCGCCCAGCCGCGCCACCGTGTCGGTCGCGCGCGTCGCCATCACGAGACGCTGCGCCGCGGCCTGCAGCAGGCGGTCGCCCGTGTCGTGGCCGAGCGAGTCGTTCACGTTCTTGAAGTTGTCGAGGTCCAGGAACATCACCGCGACGTGCTGGCGCGCGCGGTGCGCGAGCGCGAGCGCGTGCTCGACGCGGTTCCAGAACAGGCTCCGGTTCGCGAGCAGCGTGAGCGGATCGTGGAAGGCGAGCTTGCGGAGCTGCTCCTCGAGCGCCTTTCGCTCGCTCACGTCGCGGAAGTTGAGCGCTAGGCCGGCGATCGCGGGGTCGTCGACCAGGTTGCTGGCCACGCACTCGAGGGTGCTGCGACGCTCGCCGGTCTGCACGGCAAGCTCGATCGGACCGACGACGTGGCCTCGCGTCTCGTTCACCTCGCCGAGGAACGCCGCGAGGCGCTCGCGGTCGCCATCGACCCAGAGTTCGAGCAGGTTGCGACCGGCGAGCTCGTCCGGATGGATCCCGAACGTGCGCTCGGCCGCCGGCGAGGCAAAGCGCAGCTGGCCGTCGGCGGCCGAGATCATGAACACGTCCGAGGCGTTCCGGATCAGCGAGGCGTAGCGTGCCTCGACCAGGCCGGCGGCCCGGCGCTCCCGCAGCAGCGCGTCGTCGCGCGACAGCACGCCCTGACGCAGGATCACGAGGGACGTCAGCACGAAGATCACGACGGTCATCATGTTGACGGGGCTCGAGGCAGTGCTGCTCTCGACGTACACCAGCACGAAGAACGAGATCATCATCGCGATGTAGGGCATGCCCTGCATCAGCGAGCGGCTGAAGGCGCCAGGGGCCCGGCGCACGGCGCGCGTGCCCCGGAGCTGCTCGCGCGCTGCCGCCGCCAGCCAGACGTAGCAGGTCAGGTAGATCGTGTCCGAGAAGGCGCCGGGCAGGTAGCTGCCGCCGACCTTCGACAGCGCCCAGACGATGTCCGCGACCGACATCGACGAGAAACCGAGGGTGAGCAGCATCAGCGAGCGTCGCGGTATGGGCGTGGCGCCGGAGTGCATGAGCAGCACGCCGCAGGCGAGCAACGTGATGCAGTTGAGCAGGATGTAACTCTGCGCGACCACGTACTTGAGCAGGTCCGGGTCCTGCTGGGCGACTGCGATCGGCTCGATGACGAGGAACCAGAAGAAGCCACCGAAGCCGAGTGTCAGG
>RPQJ01000083.1 GCA_003819815.1 Lysobacterales bacterium | reverse complement strand
TTCATCCGCGACACCTCGCTCGGTCACGAGGTGCTGCACAACTGGTGGGGCCACGGCGTGCGGCCAGACTACGCGCGCGGCAACTGGGCCGAGGGGCTCACGACATTCATGGCCGACTACACATACCAGGAACGCGCGGGTCCGGCAGCCGCCCGGGACGCACGCACCGGCTGGCTGCGGAATTTCGCGTCGATCGGCGACGCGGCCGACGAGCCGCTCGTCCGCTTCACGTCGCGCACGCACGGGGTCGAGCAGGTCGTGGGCTACCAGAAGGCCGCGATGGTGTTCGCCATGCTGCGGGACCTGGTCGGCGAGGCTGCGTTCGATCACGCGATCCGCGAGTTCTGGCGCGAGCACCGCGGCGGCGTGGCCGGCTGGGACGACCTGCGAGCCGCCTTCGAAGCCGCCTCGCAGCGGGACCTGCGGGCCTGGCTCGCGCAATGGCTCGAACGCCCGGGCGGCCCGGACCTGCGCCTCGCCGCGGCAGCCACCGAGCCAGAGGGTCCGGGCTGGCGCACTCGCGTCACAATCACTCAGGCCTCGCCGCCGTATCGCCTGCGGGTGCCAGTCGCCCTCGCCTACGCGGGTGGCGAACGTACGCTGCACTGGATCGACGTCGACGGCGCGAGGACCGAGGCTGCGTTCGATGTGCCGCGCCGGCCGGACCGGGTGGTACTCGACCCAGAGGCGCGCGTGTTCAGGCGACTGGCGCCGCGCGAGGCGCCGCCGATCCTGCGCCAGGCGATGCTCGATCCCGCCGCTGCAATCGTGCTGGTGACGGAGGGCCCGGTGGCCGAAGCGCTCGCGCGCGCCCTGGTCGAGGGAACGCCGAGCAGGCTCGAAGCGAAGTCCGCGCCGCCGGCAGGCACGCTGCTCGTCGTGGGCATGGCGGGCGACGTCGAGGCTTACCTAGAGCGACACTCGTTGCCCAGGCGTCCACCGGAGATCGAGGCCCGCAGCCCCGCCGCCACCGGATGGGCCTGGACGACCGAGCGCACGGGCGCCGGACCGCTCGCCGTCGTCGAGGCCCGCGACGATGCCGCGCTTGCCGCGCTCGCCCGCCCGCTGCCCCATCATGGCCGGCAGAGCTGGATCGTGTTCGAAGGCGCCCGTGCGATCGCCCGCGGGACCTGGCCGTTACGTCCCCAGGAGATCGTGCTCGACCGCGACTGAGCGTCCGGATGTGGCTGCGGGTGCCGGCACGAGCGTGCCCTGGCCGCGCTCGAGGTCGAGCAGGTGCTGCTTGCGCCACAGCCCGCCGCCGTAGCCGCCCAGGCGACCGTCCGCGTTCACGACCCGGTGGCACGGCACGAGGATGGCGATCCGGTTCATCCCGTTCGCGGTCCCGACCGCCCGAGTGGCGCCCGGGCTCCCCACACGCCGCGCGAGCTCGCGGTAAGACCACGTCGCGCCGTACGGAATCTCGAGGAGCGCGGCCCAGACCTGCTCCTGGAACGTCGTTCCACGCAGCACCAAGCCCAGCTCGAACGCGCGCCGCTGTCCCGAGAAGTACTCGCCGAGCTGGACCCGCAGCGCGTCGATCCAGGCGTTGCGGCCCGGCAGCAGCGGCGCCTTCAGCCGTCGCTTCAGCGTCTCGAGCTGCGTCTCGAGCATGCGACGATCGCTGAACTCGAGGAGGCAGATGCCCGCGGAGTTCGCACCGACGACGAGCGGGCCGAGCGGCGACGGCAGCCAGTCGAGCGCGATCGCGTCGCGGCTCACCGCCTCCGTCGGGCTCGCGCCGAAGACCCGCGCGAAGGCCGTGCGGAAGCCGCTCTCCGAATCGAATCCTGCCTGGCTCGCGACCTGGTTCACCGCAGTCCCCTCCTTGATCAATCGAAACGCGTCCGCGAGCCGGCGGGCCCGGCAGTAGGCCTGGAACGTCATGCCGTAGTGCCTCAGGAAATACCGCCGCACTCGCGCCGGATCGACGCCCGCCGCACGCAGGTCCGCGGCGCGGATGCGCTGCGACGGGTCCGCGTCGAGCTTCGCGAGCAGCCGCGCGACCCACGCAGGCGGACGGCCGTCGACGTCGAGCGGCCGGCAGCGCTTGCACGGCCGGTACCCGGAGAACGCCGCCTCGCGCGCGCTGGCGAAGAACTCGACGTTCTCCGGCCGTGGCTTGCGTGCCGTGCAGGACGGCCGGCAGAAGATGCCGGTCGTGCGCACGCCGGTCAGGAACACGCCGTCGTAGCTCGCGTCCCCGCGCAGGAACGCACGGCGCATTTCGATCAGAGGCGGCAGGCTCGTCATGGCGCGAAGGTAGCACCGCGGCCCGCCGGGGTCCCACCGAAAAAGCGACGACACGATGGCGCTGGTCGGCCGCGGCGGAATTGGTTAGCGTCGGTCCTGAAAAGGTGTCAGGCACCTTTTTGAATTGGTGCCTGGCACCTTTGGAGGCAGCTTTCGGGAGCGTAGCGGACATGACGGACTGGAAAGCCCTGGTCGGCCAGCTGAACGCGCTGCTGCGGCTGCGCACGACGATCACCGGGATGAAGCTGTACGAGCGCGTCGAGGACATGGAGGCCGTGCCGCGGATCCGCCGGCCCACGGCGATCCATACCGCGGACCAGGTGGTCGGCATGGCGGCCCGGCTCGGTTGGACGGTCGGCATCACGGCGGACGATCTCGTGGGCACGCAGTGCCGCGCGGTGCTCGGCCTGGCGCCTCAGGACGAGGCCTGGCGCAGCGGCCGCGAGTTCGTCGGCGTGTGGCACGCGACGCCCGAGGACGCCCGACGCAGGCAGGAGGCGCTCCACGTCGTCCCGCACGGACGCTACCGCGCGATGGCCGTGAGCCCGCTCGAGTCCGGTCGGCTCGACCCTCCGGACATCTGCCTCGTCTACGCGACGCCGGGCCAGATGATCCTGTTCATCAACGGGCTGCAGTGGCAGGGGTATCGCAAGTTCGACTGGAGCGTCGTCGGCGAGACGGCGTGCGCGGACTCCTGGGGCCGCGCGCTCGCGACGGGCGAGCCGAGCCTCGCGCTGCCCTGCTACGCCGAGCGCCGCTACGGCGGCGTCCCCGACGATGAAATGCTGATGGCGCTCCCGCCCAACTACCTGCCGATCGCCGTCGCGGGCCTCGCGGCGCTCGCGAAGAACGGGCTGCGCTACCCCATCGCGCCGTTCGGCATCCAGAACGACGCGCGCGCCGGCATGTGGGGGAGCTATGCTGGCAAGTGAGGCGCCGAAGCGTGCTGCCGCGCAATGGCTGCGGCACGCGGCGCTGGCTGTCCTTGCTGCGGTCGCGAGCCCCTCCGTCATGGCCATCGAGGAACCCGGCTTCCGTCTCGTCGAACGCGACGGCGCCTTCGAGCTGCGCGAGTATGCCCCGCACCTGGTCGCCGAGACGCGCGTCGAGGCGGACTTCGAGCGGGCCGGCAACGTGGCGTTCCGCAGGCTCTTCGACTACATCAGCGGCGAGAACGCCCCGCGCCGCAGGATCGAGATGACGGCGCCCGTCACGCAGTCGCGCGGCGAGAAGATCGCGATGACGGCACCGGTGACGCAGCAGTCCGAGGCCGGTGCCTACCGGGTCGCGTTCGTCGTCCCGTCGCAGTACACGCTTGCCACGGTTCCGCAGCCTCTCGATCCCCGCATCGAGATCCGCGAGGTGCCGGCGCGGCTCGTGGCCGTCTGGAGCTATTCGGGCCGTTGGACGACGGGAAACTACGACGAGGCGGAAAAGGCGCTCCGCTCGGAACTCGCGCGACGCGGACTCGAGCCTGTGGGAGAGCCGATCCTCGCCCGCTACGACCCGCCCTTCAAGCCGTGGTTCATGCGACGCAACGAAGTGCTGATCCCGGTGCGGCCCAAGTGACGACCGCTCCGCGGGGCGCCACCTACTCGACGACGACCGCAGTGCCGCTCGCCGAAACCATCAGCATGCTGCCGCCCTGGCCGAGCACCTCGTAGTCGAGATCGATCCCGACGACGGCGTTCGCGCCGAGCTCGGCCGCGCGCTCCTCGAGTTCCTGCAACGCGATCTCGCGCGCCCGCTGCAGCTCGCGCTCGTAGGTCGCCGAGCGGCCGCCGACGAGGTCGCGGACACCGGCAAAGAGGTCCTTGAAGAGATTCGCACCGAGGATCGCCTCGCCCGCGACGACGCCGCAGTAACGGGTGATGCGCTTGCCCTCGATGCTGGGCGTGGTCGTGGTCTGCATGTCGGCTCCTGCTAGAGTCTCCCCATAGACTACGCCGGCGGGCGCGAGTTTCGCTGTCCGCGCAATCCCGTCGATGCCGGGGAGCACGAGCACATGTTGAGGAGTCCACGCAGTCTGCGGCGATGCCAGTTGATCCCGGCCGCCGTCGTCGCGTTCCTGGCCATCGTGGGTATGGCGTCGGGCAAGGATGCGCTGCCCGACTTTGCGGTGGCGGACACATTGCAGCCGCGCGACCCGCTGTCGCCCCACCCCCGCCTGCTGCCGGACGGCACGCCGCTCCTCGCCGACGTGAAGTACGCGACGATCGACGGCTACCGACCGCTGCGGCTCGATCTCTATGGCGTCGGCGGGTCCGGCCCGCCGCGCCCGCTCGTCGTCTTCCTCCACGGCGGCGGCTGGTACACCGGCACGCCGCGATCCGCCGGTGCGTTCACGAACTTCCCCGCAGTGCTCTCGACGATCGCGAACCGCGGCTACGCCGTCGCGGCGGTCGAGTACCGGCTGAGCGGCGAGGCCCGCTTTCCTGCCCAGCTCGACGACGTGCGGGAGGCGCTGCGTTTTCTCGCCGCGAATGCAGCGCGCTTCGGCATCGACGCCGACCGCGTCGCGGTCTGGGGGGCTTCCTCGGGCGCGAACCTCGCGGCACTCACCGCCAGCGACTGCGCCGCGGCGGCGACGCCGCCCGCCGCCGCGGCATCTCCCCGGCTGCAACCCGCTCCGGACCGAACCTGCGTCGATGCGCTCGTCGGCTGGTTCGGGGCGTATCGCCTCACGGGCGTGGACGGCAACGAGGCGCCGAAGTCGTCGACGCTCGCGCTGCTCGGTTGCACGGACGCACCCTGCGATCCGCAGGCGCTTGCCGCCGCAAGCCCCTATGACCAGGTGCGTCCCGGTGCGCCGCCCATGCTGCTGCTGCACGGCGGCGCCGACGTCCAGACACCGGCGGGGCAGTCCACGCGTTACGCAGATCGGCTGCGCGAAGCCGGCACGGCCGTCGAAGTCGTCCTGCTGCCCGAGGTCGGCCACGGCTTCATCGGCGCGACGCCGGCCGTGACGCTCGAAGCGTCGCAGCGCGCGGTCGCGGCCACGCTCGACTTCCTCGACCGGACGCTCAGGCGAGATTGATGCGCCGGGCGACGACCCGCAGTCGTGGATCGTCGCGCAGCGGATCGAGGGCGGGCTCGAAATTCATGTAGCCGAGCATCTGCGAACGGTCGTCGACTGCCCGCTCGAGCCACTCGAGCGCGCGTTCGCGATCGCCCAGCTCGAGGTACAGCAGCGAGAGATCCCAGCCGACCCCGTGACCGACGGGCACCAGGGACTCCGCGTGCGCGATCTCGGCCCGCGCTGCCGCCACGTTGCCGACCTTCGCGTAAGCCCGCCCCAGGTTCGAAAGCGACCCGGGCCCCGGATCGTTGCGCCCCTCGAGCAGTTTCACCACCGCCAGCGCCTGGTCCGTGGCAAGCAGCACGCGCGCAAGGAACTGCCGCGGCAGGGCCGCTTCCGGCGCGACCTCGAGCAGCCCCTGGAGCGCGCCGCGCGCCTCGTCGAATCGGCGCGCCATGTAAAGCGTGAATCCAGCAACCGCGTTGAACGGGAGCACCGCAGGCTCGAGCGCCTGCGCGCGCCGCACGTGATCGAGCCCCTCGTCGGGATTCACGCTCTGCAGGGTATTGAGGCCGAGAAAGAGGTGCGCCCATGCGTAATTCGGATCGATCTCGAGCGCCTTCCGGTAGGCCGCCCGCCCCCCCTCGAAGTTCCGATCGTACTGGGTCAGCACGTGGCCGTACGCCACGTGCGCGTCCGGCAGCCCGGGGGCCAGGGACAGCGCGCGCTCGGCCGCTGCGCGGGCATGACGGAAGGCCACCGAGGGCGGCTCGACGCCCTGCGTGGCCATGATGGCCCACGACTCGGACGCACCCGCCGCCGCCCTCGCGAACGTGGGATCGCGCCGTTCGGCGGCCTCGAAGTAGCGCAGTGCGGCCCGGGATCCGGCGGCCGTCCGCTGCGACAGCTGGTAGCGGCCGTTGGCGTAAAGCTGCCACGCCTCCGCGTCGGCGGTGGCGTGGCCGCGCAGGCGGCGGCGCGCCGCGTCGGGCAGGTCGATGGCGAGCGCGCCGACGAGCTGCGTCGCGACCGCGTCCTGCAGCCGGAAGAAGTCGTCGTAGCTCTCGGTGAAGTCCCCCGCCCAGAGCGATGCGCCGGTGTCGACGTCGAGCAGCCGTGCCGTCAGTCTCACGCGGCCGCCGCGCATCTGCACGTTCCCTTCGACGACGGCCTCGACCTCCAGCTCGCGGCCCGCCGCGAGCGGGTCCTGCGCTTCCCCGGCGAACTTGCGCACCGAGCTCAGTGGTCGTACCACGACGCCCGGCAACGCGCTCAGCCGGTTCACGAGCAGTTCCGCGACGCCGAGTTCGATCGCAGGGTCGTGTCCTTCGGGCGTGAGCGGACGGAAAGGCAGCACCGCGATGGAGGACGGCAGGCCGGGCGCAGGCCGGGTCCGCCACCACGCGTAGCCCGCGGCCACGCCCGCCGCGATCGCGGCGAGTCGAATCAGCAACCGGCGCCGCGTCACGACGACCGGCACGGCAGGCGTGACGGCAGGCGCGTCGACCTCGGCAGCGCTTGCTGCCGCGGGAAGCGTGGGGACGGCTGCCGCCACGACCGCTGCAGCGCCGGCGCCCGAACCGTCCTGCAACGGCGCGACCTCTCCGATGTACTGGTAGCCGCGCCCGGCGACGGTGACGATGTGCCGCGGCGATTCGCGCGAGTCGCCGAGCGCCCGGCGCAGCGTCGATATCGCCTGAGTGAGGTTGTTCTCCTCGACGACCGTCTGCGGCCAGACGGTCTCGAGCAGCTCACGCTTGCTCACCATGCGGTCGCGGCGCTCGACCAGCACCGCCAGCACGTCGAACGCTCGTCCCGAGAGCGGCAGCGTCTCGCCGTCGGCTCGTGTCAGCCGGCGCCTGGGCAGGTCGAGCAGGAAATCGCCCAGGCGATAGCCGCGTGTCGGTGACTGCTCCATGCTGCGTTGCGGGGATCGTCGGGTGGCGGCCGATCGTATAGTGTAGGCGCAGACCGCTCAAGGACGCGCCCGAACGAAAAGAAGAGCGTCATGGACCGCTGCAGATACGTGACGACCGCCTGTGGGCCGACGCGTCCGGGGGCGGCGTGGGCGGCAGTGCTGGTGGCGCTTTGCGCGCACGAAGTGGCTGCCGAGCCTGCTCCGCCGCTCGAGAACGTCGTCGTGACCGGCTCGCGCCTCGCGCGCAGCGCCGCGGACTCGGCGAGCCCGATCGCCGTCGTGCCAGGCACGGCGTTCGCCGAAACCGGCGCCGTCACCGTCGAGCGCACGCTTGCACAGATGCCGCAGTTCGTGCCGACCGTCGGCAGCACGTCGAACGATCCGGGCAACGACGGACAGGCCAACCTGTCGCTGCGCGGCCTCGGACCCACGCAGACGCTGGTGCTGCTCGATGGACGACGCCTGACGCCCGCGGACGGCCGGGCCACGCCCGACGTGAACCTGTTGCCGCCCGCACTCATCGAATCGGTCGAGATCGTCACCGGCGGTGCGTCGGCCGCGTATGGCTCCGACGCAGTGGCCGGCGTCGTCAACTTCCGGCTGCGCGAGGATTTCAACGGGCTCGAGTTCGGCGGGCGCTGGTCGGTTACCGACCAGGGCGACGGCGAGGAGTACACGGTCGACGTGTCGGGCGGGACACAGTTCGCCGACGGTCGTGTGTCGCTCCTGGCGAGCGTGGGCCACGCGCACCGGGACGGTCTCGGCCAGTACGCGCGCGGCTGGTCTCGCCATCCGCTCGCCTACTACGCAGGCGAGACCGGCGGAGTAGGCCCGGGCGGCGCGTTTCTCGACAGCGGCGCCGGCATCACGGCAGAGGGCGTAAACGTCGTATTCCCGACGCGTGCCGCCGCGGATGCCGTGTTCGCGGACTACGGCTACGCGCCGGGCACGATACCGACCAGCGCGCTGCCAGGCTACGGCGTCAACACGGACGGCACGCTCTACACGATCGGCGACGGGCGCACGCCTGGAAGCGTCGTCAACTACCGTGGCACCCGTCCCTCGCGCGCGGCGAACGATCGCAGCGTCACGACCCCGCTCGCCGACGAGGCGGCGCTGGTGCTGCCGCTCGAGCGGGACTCCGTCTTCCTGCGTGCCACGTGGCGTCCCGGCGGCGGGACCGAGGCTTTCCTGCAGGCGATGTACGCGGAGTACGCGGCGGAGCGCCGGCTGGGCCCATCGGAATCGGGCATCCTGCTCATGCCGCCGACGAACCCCTACGTACCGGCCGATCTCGAGCGGCTGCTCGCGTCGCGGCCGAACCCCGCGGCGCCGTTCCGGGTGCTCAAGCGCATGACGATGCTGCCGTCGCGCGTCGCGACGAACGACCGCGAGCTGCTGCAGGTCACGGCGGGCGTCGAGGGGCCGCTCGCGGGCGACTGGCGCTACCAGGCGTACGTGCAGCACGGCGACAACGAACGCACCGAGCGGCGCACCGGCAGCGTGCTCACGGGCCGCGTGCAGGAACTCATCGCTCGTCCGGACGGCGGCGCCGCCGACTGCGGCGCGTTCAACCTGTTCGGGATCAATCCCATCGCGCCCGGCTGCGCCGCGAGCATCACGGCATCCGCCACGAATCGCTCGGAGTTCCGGCAGTGGATCGCCGAGGCGACCGCGGACGGTCCGCTCGCGATGCTGCCTGCGGGTCCGCTCGAGCTGCTGCTCGGCGCGTTCTACAAGGACGACGAATTCACCTACCGCCCCGACGAGCTTGCCGGCACGTTCCTGCCCGCGGTGCCCGGCATCATCGGTCCCCGGCCGGCGGTCGCGGGCTTCCCCACAGCGGCGGCGCGCGCGGGCTCGGAATCGAACACCGACCTGTTCGCGGAACTTCGAATTCCGCTGCTGCACGGGCGGCCGGGTGCAGCGCACCTCGAGGCAGGATTCGGCTACCGGCGCTCGGACTACGAGCGGGCCGGCACGTTCGACTCGCTGAAGGCCGACCTCCTGTATCGCCCGGTGCAGGCCGTCGCGCTGCGCGGCTCGTACCAGCAGGCGGCGCGTGCGCCGAGCGTCGACGAGCTCTACTATCCCCAGCAGCGCGTGCAGCACGTCTTCACGCCGCCGGATCCGTGCAGCGTCACGAGCGAGCAGCGGCGCGGCCCCGACCGGGCGCAGGTCGAGGCGCTGTGCCTCGCGCAGGGCCTGCCTCCCGCGCTCCTGCCCACCTTCACCTATCCGCTGGCCAGGGTCGAAGGCGTCCTCGGGGGCAACCCGGGCCTCGATCCGGAGGAGTCGGAGTCGTACACGATCGGTGTCGTCTACTCCCCCGCAGCCCGGCCGCGTGCGGGCAGGCTGCAGCTCGCAGTCGATGCCTACCGGATCCAGCTCGACGACGCCATCGGCCGCTGGGATGCGGACTCGGCCGTGCGGCGCTGCTACGAACGAACCTACAACCCGGGCTACGATCTCGCGAACCCGTACTGCACCTACTTCACGCGCAGCCCCGCGAACGGGGAGATCTTCGCCTCGGTGATCGACCGAAATCTGGGCGGCATCGACACGCGCGGAGTCGACTTCGACCTGCAGTGGACCGGCGCGCTGGGCGCCGGCACGTTGTCGGTGACCGAGGCGTTGGGCTACATCGAGCGCTTCGAGGTGCGCGAACCCCACGGCGGCACGATCGACCTCGCGGGCACGATCGGCGGGCGGGCACTCGGCGGTGCCCTGCCCCGATGGAAATCACTGCTGTCGGTCGGCTGGACGTGGCGCGGCACCGAGCCCTACGCGCGCTGGCGCTGGGTCGACGGGATGCGCGACGCACTCGTGCCGTCTTTCGAGATCGACGCGGTCCACTACGTGGACCTCGGCGTCCGCCACCGCTTCGACAGCGGACCGTTCGCAGGGCTCGCGCTCAGCGCCGGGGTCGACAACGCCACCGACGCCGAGCCGCCGCTGTTCCCGAGCTGGCAGCAGGCCAACACCGACCCGTCGCTGTACGACGTGCTCGGCCGCCGCTGGTTCGCGGGCGCCGACTTCCGCTACTGAGCGCCCGCCTCAGGCGTCGACGGCGACCTTGAACCCGCCCCAGAACATGCGCTTGCCGTCGAACGGGATCGCCTTCGGGTCCATCTGCGCCGCGAGCCGCGGGTCCTTCATCACCTGGCGGTTGATGCGGTCGCGATCGCGCTTCGACGCGTAGACGATCCACGAGAAGAACACGACCTCGTCGGGCTTGAGCTTGACGGCCTGCGGGAACGAGGTGAGCTTGCCCGGCTTCACGTCGTCCGCCATGCACTCGATGTACTCGAGTGCTCCGTACTCGCGCCAGAGCTTGCCGGCCTGCTTGGAAAGCCGCTTGTAGGCGGCCACGTTGCGCTTCGGCACCGGTACCACGAATCCATCCACGTACCTGGGCATCGCTCGTCCTCCGGGCGGAAAGCCGGAGCATACCGCGCCGCATCGTGCTGCGGGCGGCCTCCTGTGCGATCATCGTTCACCAGGGAAATCGAGCCATGCAGGACGTCCTCGTCATCCGTACGCCCGGCGCCGGCCTCCACGAGTTCACGGGCTCGGTCGAGCGAATCGTGCGGGCGAGCGGGATTCGACAGGGCCTCGTCACGCTCTTCGTGCAGCACACTTCCTGCTCGCTCTGCGTGCAGGAGAACGCGGACCCGGACGTGCGCCGCGACCTCGACGCATTCTTCCGGCGACTGGTGCCGGACACCGACGACCCGTCGATGCACTGGGTCTCGCACCGCAGCGAGGGCCCGGACGACATGCCCGCGCACATCAAGTCGGCGCTCACCGCGGTGTCGCTGTCGATCCCGGTCGCCGATGGCCGGCCCGCGCTCGGCACCTGGCAGGGCATCTACCTGTTCGAGCACCGCAGCGGGCCGCACACGCGCCGCGTGGTGGTCCACGTGAGCCCGTGACCCTCGGGGCCCCCGTGACGACCATCCTCAGGGGAGCGCCGCCGATCGAGCGATTCGACGTGTTCGACGTTGCACAGCTCACGCGCGGCACGCCGCTCGAATCGCTGGTGGCCGCCGACCTCGTCGAGCTGGCGCCGCGCTCCACGTCCGAAGTCCACCGGCACGACCGCTCGAGCACCGTGATCTACCTGTACGAGGGTTCGGCCAGAGTGCTCGTCGGCGAGACGTGGCACGACGTGCGCGCGGGCGACCGCGTCGTGATCGAGCCCGGCGAGTACCACGGTTTCCGTACCGGCGAGGAGCGCGTGCTGTTCCTCTCGGTGCAGATGCCGCCGATCCTGGACGAGTCGACCGGGCGGCTCGATCTCGCGCGCCGGCCCTGAAAACGACGAGGCCCCGGGACTTGCATCCCGGGGCCCCGCTGCAGGCTCACGCCCGCGCGTCGATTACATGCCCGAATCCGTGCGGATCAGCATCACCCGACGGTTGAGCTGGCGGCCTTCCGCCGTCGCGTTGTCCGCGATCGGCTTCAGTTCGCCGTGGCCGATCGACTTCAGCCGCGCCGGGTCGATGCCGCGCGAGCTCAGGTAGTCGAACACCGCCTTCGCGCGACGGTCCGACAGCGCCTGGTTGTACTCCTCCGTGCCCACGCTGTCCGTGTGACCCTCGACCAGCGCCGTGGCGAACGGCACGTCGTTCATGAAGGTCACCACGCGCTCGAGCTCCGTGAGCGACTCGGGGCGCAGCTCCGAGCTGTCGAAGTCGAACAGCACCTTCAGCGTCTGCTCGAGCGGGCAGCCGAACTTGTCGACCTTCGCGCCGGCCGGCGTGTTCGGGCACTTGTCCGCCTCGTCGCACACGCCGTCGTTGTCGCCGTCGGCGCACGCGACGGGCTCCGGCTCGGGCGCCGGCGGGGGCGCGACCGGCACGGGCTCGGCCTCCGCCACGGGCTCGGCGGGCACCTGGCCGAAGCGGTAGCCGATGTTCACGCCGTAGATCATCGGGTTGATGTCCCAGTTGCCGAGGCGGACATCGCCGTCCGCGTCCGCCACCGGAACCGTCGAGCCGGGCGTGACCTTTGCTTCCGGGGAGAAGTCGATGTACTTGGCGTACACGTTCACGAGGAAGCCGCGATAGCGCTCGCCGATGTCGACGCCGCCGCCCACCGTCCAGCCCGTGCCGTCGTCGATGTAGATCGGGCTGCGCGCCTCGTTGTCCACCATCGTGTAGGCGACACCGCCGCCGATGTACGGACGGAGGATGCCGTCGGGATTGAAGTGCCACTGCAGGCTCAGGGTCGGCGCCTGGAAGTCGACGCTGTCGACGCCGCGCTGGCCGGCCGCGCGATTCTCGAGGAACAGCCCGCTGTTGAACGTATCGCTGGCCCACAGCTCGACGCCCAGGTGGTCCGTGAAGAGCCAGGTGACGTCGGCGGCGACCACGGCGCCGTCGTCGTCGATGCGCAATCTGTTGCCGTTCGTGCCGACGTCGACGTCGCTCTGCTCCGGCTCGAGCCAGGCGCCGCCCGCGCGGACGATCCAGTCGGCGCTCGCGACGGACGGCGCGGCCACGGCCGCGGTCGCCAGCGTCGCGGCGATCAGGCTACGCATACTTCTGCTCATCGGTTTCTCCATTTGTAGCTTGGCAGGTGGCGTGGCCGAACCTCGACCTTGGGTCCGATCGTCCCCCGGGCGCACGCCGACACCTTAGGATACACCGCGCTACGCCGCGGGGGGATGAGGGCGAGCGGCCGGGCGGTCGCCGAGGCGACCGCCCGACGTTCGCGACCGGTCAGGCCTTCATTCTGTCGGCCCGCAGTCCGTGCGACGCAGCACCACGCGGCGGTTCTTGGCCCGCCCCTCGGCGGTCGCGTTGTCCGCGATCGGCTTGGTCTCGCCATACCCGCGCGCCGTGATGCGATCCGTGATGCCCCGCGTCGCGAGGAAGTCGATCACGGACTGCGCCCGCCGTTCGGAGAGCGCCTGGTTGTAGGCTTCGTCACCCACGCTGTCGGTGTGGCCGACGGCCTCGCCGCCGATGAACTTGAGCTCCTTGAGCCGTTCGGCGACGCCTTCGAGGACCGCCTTGTCCTCGTCGGTCAGCTCGGCCGAGTCGAACTTGAACTGCAGCTGGACGGACACGTCGCACGAGCAGCCGTGCGGTCCCACGCGGTCGCCCGCCGGAGTGTTCGGGCAGCGGTCCAGGTCGTCGGGTACGCCGTCGCCGTCGGAATCGAGCGGCGCGGCCGGCTTCGCGGCGGCCACCGGCGCCGCCACGACCGGAGCGGCCGCGGCCACCGGCGCAGGCGCCTGGCGGAACCGATAGCCGACGTTCAAGCCGTACACCAGCGGGTCGATCGCGAACGTCTCGTCGCGGCCCGTCTCGACGTCGGCGTCGAGGCTGAGATCCATGTACTTGACGGCCAGGTTGACGAGCCAGCCGCCATCGGCACGGCCGTAGTCGAGGCCCGCACCCGCGCCCCAGCCGAAGTCGCCGTCGAAGTCGTAGGCGGGGATCTCGTCGCCGTCGACCCAGCCGTACACCGCGCCCACGCCGACGTACGGGCGGAACCTCGCCTCGGGCAGGAAGTGGTACTGCAGGCTGAGCATCATCGGCGCAAGGTCGACCTCTCCGAACGCGCCCGAGCCGCTGGTGCTGCGGAACGAGAGATCGTGGGTGAACGGCGCCGTGGCGAAGTACTCGACGCCCCAGCGCTCGGCGAACAGCCAGGTGACGTCGCCGCTGAACTGCGGGCCGTCGTCGTCCACGTCGACGCGCGTCCGGTCTGGCAACGTCGCGCCGTCGCCCTGGGGGTCGGACATGCTGACGCCGGCCCGCAGGATCACGTTGCCGGGAATCCAGTCCGGCAGGTAGACCTCCGGGGTCGCGGAAGCGAAGGGCAGCAGCAGCAGGCCGCTCGCGCACAACGAGCGACCGAGAATCGAGCGTTTCATGGGATGCCTCTCCGGATTATCGTTTGGCTGGCACAGGTGCCGAGCGCTGTCGATATTGCGCCGCACAAGCGAAGCCGCAAAGTCGGCATTTCCGAAGCATCGTGGCAGGACGGCAGGTTCTTGAAATGGGTCCAGTTCCCGTCGACGACGGGGCGGCCGGGTGCGTCAGCGGGCGGTGTAGCCCCCGTCGACGACGAGCTCCGCACCCGTCACGTAGCTCGACTCGTCCGAGGCGAGGAACAGCACGCACTGCGCGACTTCGCGGGGCTCCGCGAGTCGGCCGAGCGGTATCCGGCCGAGGAGGTCCTGCTGCAGAACCGCTGCCTGTTCGGCGGGCAATGCACCGATCGCATTGGCCACGAGAGGCGTGCCGACATACCCCGGGTGCACCGAGTTCACCCGGATGCCGTATCCGCGCTGCGCGCACTCGAGTGCGGCCGACTTGGTGAAGAGCCGCACCCCGCCCTTCGACGCGTTGTAGGCCGGGATCAGCGGGTCGCCGACCAGGCCCTCGATCGAGGAGATGTTCACGATGGAGCCTCCACGGGCCTTCATCGCGCGGATCGCCTCGCGCGTGCCGAGGAACACGCCTTCCATGTTGACGGCTTGCGTACGGCGCCAGCCCTCGAGCGTTTCCTGCTCGACCGGCGCGATCACGGCGATGCCCGCGTTGTTGACGACCACGTCGAGGTGGCCGTGGCGCTGCACGACGTCGTCGACGACGCGGCGCCAGTCGGCCTCGCTCGTGACGTCGTGGTGCCGGAACTCGACCGCGAGTCCCGCCGCGACCATCCGCTTCGACTCCGCATCGCCCAATGCGGCGTTGACATCGGTGATCACGACGACCGCTCCCTCGGCGGCGCAGGCCTCCGCGCTCGCGAGCCCGATGCCGCTCGCGCCGCCCGTCACCACCACGACCTTGCCCTTCATCCGTCCGCTCATCGTCGGTACTCCCCGCCTGCGTTCAGAGATCCACCACGAGGCTCGCGAAGGCGAACACCCCGAGCACCGCCACCGCAGACGCCACCCACAGCGCGAGATTCCACTGGGGAGGGAGCCCCATGCCGCGCAGCGAATCGACGCGGCGCCGGTGCTGCAGGACCGCCACCATCAGCGACGCCGTGCCGATCGTGACGAGGGCGAGCCCGATCGCCTGCGTGGCCCACACGCGTACCGGCGAGACCA
>RPQJ01000082.1 GCA_003819815.1 Lysobacterales bacterium | reverse complement strand
CAGCACGCCCTTCAGGCGCTCCTCGAACTCGCCGCGGAACTTGGCGCCCGCGATCAGCGAGCCCATGTCGAGTGCGAGGATGCGCTTGTCCTTGAGGCCCTCGGGCACTTCGCCGTTCACGATGCGCTGCGCGAGCCCCTCGACGATCGCCGTCTTGCCGACGCCCGGCTCGCCGATCAGCACGGGGTTGTTCTTGGTGCGCCGCTGCAGCACCTGGATCGTGCGGCGGATCTCGTCGTCGCGGCCGATGACCGGGTCGAGCTTGCCGGCCTCGGCGCGCTCCGTCAGGTCGATCGTGTATTTATCGAGCGCCTGACGCTGCTCCTCGGCGTTCGGGTCGTCGACCTTCGCGCCGCCCCGCACTTCGTCGATCGCGCGCTCGACCGCACCCTTCACGACGCCCGAGTCCTTGAGCAGCGTGCCGAGCGGACCGCGGTCCTCGAGCGCGGCGAGCACGAAGAGCTCGCTCGAGATGTACTGGTCGCCGCGCTTCTGCGCGAGCTTATCCGTGAGGTTCAGGAGCCGGGAGAGGTCGTTCGAGACGTGGACCTCGCCGCCGGTGCCTTCGACGCGGGGCAGGCGGTCGAGCGACTCGCCGAGCCGCGAGCGCAGCCGGCTCACGTTGGCGCCGGCCTTGTCGAGCAGCGGCCGGACCGTGCCGCCCTGCTGGTCGAGCAGCGCGAGCATCAGGTGCGCCGGGTCGATGAACTGGTGGTCGCGGCCGAGCGCCGACGACTGGGCATCGGCGAGCGCGGCCTGGAACTTGGTCGTGAACTTTTCGGCGGCCATGGCACTTCCCGGACGGGTTCGATGGCGCCTATCTGGGGGCGGAGCGGACGGAAGAAAAGGGGGGCGGCCCCGCGGGACGCCGCGGAGTCACCGACACTGCGTCAACCCGAGTACGTGAAGCTCGCCACCAGGAAGATCTCCCGCGCCATCCGACAGCCGGCCTGGTCGGGGTTCTTCCTGGCGAGGCGCCATTGCCCCGCGACGGCGGTGACCGATTCCACGAACCGGGGGCCGACGCCGCCGGCCACGGCCGAACGCACAACCGAGCCGTCCTCGTCGAACGTCAGCTGCAGCACGACGCTGCCGACCCCGCCCTCGAGGCGCTCAGCGCGCGGATACTCCGGCTTCGGCTCGGCGACAACGCGGGCGTCGCAGCGCGGCAACGCGTGCCGGGACCCGCCGATTTCATCGGGCGTGTCCGGCAGTTCGGGCATGTCGTTCCACTGGCGCCCTTCCGAGCGGAACTTTGACTTGATCGCGTTGTACCAGGCCAGCGCCAGCCCGAACACCGTCTGGGCTTCCGTCGGAGCGGACGTCGGTCCGGGCTGGGCTGCCTCCCGTCCGAGTTTCTCGACGATCGCGACCAGGGTCTCGAGATAGTCCCGGTAGGCACTCGTATCGGGCGGCATGCGCCAGGAGGCCACGCTCGACGCCGGCTGCGCGACCAGCGCAAGCAGGCCCGCCGCGGACTCCTCGACCCGCATGCGATCGACCAGCAGCGGCGACGCGGTGGCCGGGTTGCGCTTCGCGACTCGTCCCGCCGTTGCCCACGCCGCGCGTGCCGCGTCGTAGCGACGGTTCTCGAGCGAGTGCTTCGCGAGGTCCGCCGCAGCCGTGAACGACGCGGCGTTCAGGTCCGGCTGGGCGGCTGCGGCGGCCAGCGAAGCCTCGAGGCGCTTCGCCGCCGCCTCGTCGCCACTGCGAAGCTGCGCGCGGTCGAGCAGCAGCCGCGCGAGCACGACGTCGACGCCCGACGCCGGCCCCTGCGACTCGGCGAGTTCGAGCGCCTTGCGAGCGGGCGCCACGGCTTCGTCGTAGCGGCCCTGCGCGAGCCGCACGTCCGCGAGGTTGAGCGCCAGCACGGCGGTGCGGCCGCCGTCGCCCTGCGCCTGCACGGATGCCTCGTACGCGGCGGCGGCCGCGACCTCGGCCGCCGCGAGGTCCTTGCGCTGCAGGGCTGCCGAGTAGGCGGCGTAGTTCTCGGCGACGGCGTCCGCTGGCGGCGCCGCGGCGTGGATCGCGGCGCAGGCGAATAGCACCGCGGCGGCCGATGCCGCCGCGGTCGCGCTCGAGAGCCATGCCTTGTGCGAGTCGAACATCCGCGCCTGCTCCCCGATTGGTCTTGTGCGTCAGTGCAGCGTGCTGTGTGCGACATACACGAGCACGACGCCCGCCGCGATGAAGACCGCCTGCTCCACACCGGCGCGCAGATCCACGCGACGATGCAGGCCCGGAATCAGGTCCGCAACCGCGACGTAGATGAAGCTCGCCGCGGCGAACGCCAAGGCGTACGGCAGCAGGTGAAGCGCGGTGCTGAGCGCGAAGTACGCCAGCACGCCGCCCACGATGGACGTGAGGCTCGTGAGCAGGTTGAGCGTCAAGGCACGGCGACGGGAATAGCCGCCGTGCAGCAGGATCGCGAGGTCGCCGACTTCCTGCGGAATCTCGTGGGCACAGACAGCGACGGCGGTGACGATGCCGAGCCGCGGGTCGGTCATGAACGCCGCTGCGATCAGCACGCCGTCGAGCACGTTGTGGAAGCTGTCTCCCACCAGGATCATCCGGGCCGACGCTGCATCGCGTGCTGCGTGGCTCGGTGAATGAGCCTCGCACGGGTCGTCGTGGCAATGCCGCCACAGCACGAACTTCTCGAGGAGGAAAAACGTCAGGATGCCGAGCAACAGCCCCATGCCCACGCGATGCGCCCCGTCCGGGCCGACGCCCTCGAGGGCGTGCGGCACGAGACCGAGGAACGCCGCGCCCAGCAATGCGCCGGTGGCGAAGCTCACGAGGTGCGGCAGCAGCGCCGCGCGTCGGTCGCGGGCCAGTGCCAGGAACCCCGACGCTGCGATGGCGCTCAGGAGACCGCTCAGCGCGGTGAACAGCACGATCAGGCCGAGGGTGCCCAAGGGAATACCGGCGTCGGGATACCGGGTCAGCGTAGCACGGGCGTCAAGAGAGCCACGCGAGCGTCGCCATCCGGCCGGTGACGCCGTCGCGACGGAACGAGAAGAACGTCTCGGGCGCCGAAGCCGTGCACCAGCCGCCGCCGTAGACGGCCGTGACCCCGGCGCCCGCCAGCGCGAGCCGTGCAAGCGCGTACAGGTCGGCCTGGTAGCGGCCGGCCGCGTTGAACTGGAAATGCGCATCCGACCCCGGCAATCGCCCAACGAATGCCGCCCGCACTTCGGCGCCGACCTCGAAGGCCCCGGGCCCGATGGCCGGGCCGAGCCATGCGAGCACGTCCTCGGGGCGGGCGGTGAGCGCAGTGAAGGTCGCCTCCAGCACGCCCGCTTGCAATCCGCGCCATCCCGCGTGCGCCACGGCGACGCACGATCCCACCCGGTCGGTGAAGACGACGGGCAGGCAGTCGGCGGTCATCACGGCGCAGACCTCGGACTGCTCGAACGATACGGCCGCGTCGGCCCGTGGCACGGCGCCGGCCGGGCCATGCCTTGCGACGGCCGTACCGTGCACCTGCTCCAGCCAGAGTGGCTCGGCGGGCAGGCCGGCTGCCGCCCGCAGCGCGCGACGATTGCGCTCGACGTGCGCGGGTTCGTCCCCGACGTGGGCCGCGAGATTGAAGGAAGCATAGGCCCCGACGCTCACACCGCCCGGACGCGTGGTGGAGACGACCCGCACGTGCGGAGGCGCGGGCCAGTCCGCTTGGATCAGGCCCGTGGGGAGCAGACTCACGCGGCAGCCTCGTCCGCCGCGAGCGCGGCGAGCAGCGCGCGCATGTCGGCCGGCAGCGGGCTCGTGCACTCGACCGGGCGCCCGCCGACTGGGTGCGGGAACGCGAGCCGCGCCGCGTGCAGCGCCTGGCGTGGAAACGCCCGCAGGACGTCCCGCAGCGGCTCGGTCGCACCCTTCGGGAACGTGAGTCGCCCGCCGTAGACGCGATCACCCACGATGGGATAACCGGCGTGCGCGAGGTGCACGCGGATCTGGTGCGTGCGACCGGTCTCGAGCTGCACGCGCACGTGCGTGTGGGCGCGGTAGCGACGGATCACCCGGTAGTGCGTCACGGCTTCGCGGCCGTCCTCGCGCACGGCCATGCGCACGCGGTCGACGCGATGGCGATCGATCGGCGCGTCGATCGTGCCGCCGGCGGTCATCACGCCGCGGGACACGGCCTCGTACTCGCGGTGGATCGCGCGCTCGGCGAGCATCTCGACGAGCGCCGTGTGTGCCGGCAGCGTGCGCGCCACGACCAGCAGGCCGCTCGTGTCCTTGTCGAGCCGGTGCACGATGCCGGCGCGCGGCAGCACCGCGAGCCCGGGGTCGCGCGCGAGCAGCGCGTTCTGCAGCGTGCGGTCCGGGTTGCCGGCCCCGGGATGCACCACGAGGCCCGCAGGCTTGTCGATGACGTACAGGTGCCGGTCCTCGTGCACGACCTCGAGCGGAATGGCCTGCGGCTCGGCGCGGACGTCGACCGGCAGCACGGCCGCGACAGACACCTGCTCGCCGCCGGACACCTTGTCCCGCGGACGCCGCGCCTCGCCGTCCACCCGGATCTCCCCTGCCTCGATCCACGACTTGAGCCGGCTGCGCGAGTACTCGGGCAGCAGCTCCGCGAGCGCCTGGTCGAGCCGCTGGCCGGCCCGTTCGGCGGGGATCGTCAGCGAAAGTTCCACGTCTGGACGATTCATGTCGGCTACCTGGATCACGGCGCCCGGCAGTGTACCGGGGTCCTGCGCCGGGGCCCGTTTCTATATACTTCCGCCCCTCCGCCGACCCGCCTCCGGTGACCGCGTGCCCACGCCCGCCTCGTTCCGCCGCTCGTTCCCTGCAGCCCTGTTCGTCGCCGTGCTGTCGATGGCGGTGCTCGCCGGCTGCCAGGGCGACGGCAAGGAATTCGACATGCCGGGCTCGCCCGAGCGCATCCTCGCGGACTCGCGCAAGGACCTGAAGAGCGGCAATTTCCCGGCCGCGATCCAGAAGCTCGAGCTGCTCGAGGCGCGCTACCCGTTCACCGAGCCCGCGAAGCAGGCGCAGATCGACCTGATCTATGCCTATTACCGGAACCGCGAGACGGAGTCCGCGATCGACCAGGCCGACCAGTTCATCCGCGAGAACCCGACCCATCCCCGGGTCGACTATGCGTACTACATCCGGGGCCTGAGCCAGTTCGAGGCCGGCACGAACTGGCTCGAGCGCGCGTTCGACGTGGACCCGGCCCGCCGCCCGCCGCAGGAGGCGCGCAGCGCGTTCCAGTCGTTCCAGCTACTCGTGCAGCAGTATCCGAAGAGCCCCTACGCCGCCGACTCGCAGCAGCGCATGGTGTACCTGCGCAACAGGCTCGCCGCCTACGAGCTCGCGGTCGCCCGCTACTACATGAAGCGTGGTGCCTACGTCGGGGCGCTGAACCGCGCGCGCGGCCTGATCGAGCAGTACGACGGGGCGGACTCCGTGCCGCAAGCGCTCAAGGTCATGGCTGAGGCTTACCGCAGGCTCAACATGGACGACCTTGCACAGGTCGCCGACCGCGTGCGGCAGGAGAATCTCAGCCCCGACGAGGTCGGTGCCACCGGAAAATCGAAGTCGGCCGACTCCGACGCCTGGTGGAAAATCTGGAACTGATCCCGCTTCTGTCGCCAATACCCGACAGTCGCAACCCCCGGATTTTTTTGCGCTGCACCTAGTATTGCGCCCGTCCGTACCCGGAGCCGTGGCGCACTATGAAACACTGGTCGAGCCTCCTGATCCTAGCCGCGTTCGCCGCGATCACCGTCGCGGCGTGGGGCTATGCGAATCGCCCGACGCAGGAACCGGCGTGGCCGACGCGCATCCAGGGCTTCTCGTTCCAGCCGTTCCAGAAGGACCAGGACGCGATCGAGGGCGACAACCCCACCGTCGAGCAGATCGACGGCGACCTGCGCGTGCTCTCCGGCAAGACCAGCGCGGTCCGCACGTACAGCACGCTCGGCACGCTCGGCAACGTGCCGGCCCTCGCCCAGCCGCACGGCATCAAGGTGACGGTCGGGGCGTGGCTCGACACCGACCGGGACCGCAACGCCAAGGAAGTCGCCAGCGCGATCGAGCTCGCGAAGGAGCATCGCAACGTCCTCAGGGTGATCATCGGCAACGAGGTCATGTTGCGCGGCGACCTGCCGATGAGCGAACTCACCGCCCATCTCGATCGCGTCCGTGCGGTCGTCAAGCAGCCGGTCAGCACTGCCGAGCCGTGGCACGTCTGGATCAAGTACCCGGAGCTCGCGGAGCACGTCGACTACATCGCCGTGCACATGCTGCCGTACTGGGAAGGTGTCGAAGTCGAGGCCGCCGTCGGATACGTCGTCGAGCGGATGGACGAACTCGAGGCCCGTTTCCCCGGCAAGCCGATCGTGATCGCCGAGGTGGGCTGGCCGAGCGAGGGCCGCACGCGCGAGTCCGCGGTCGCGACGCAGTCGAACCAGGCGCTGTTCCTGCGCCGCTTCCTCGACCAGGCGCGCCGCGAGGGTTACGCGTATTACGTGATGGAAGCGTTCGACCAGCCCTGGAAGGAGCGCTCCGAGGGCCGCGTCGGCGCGTACTGGGGCGTCTACGACGCGGACCGTGAAGCGAAATTCGAGTTCCAGGCGCCGATCGTGCGGGTGCCGGGCTGGGAAGTGCTCGCGGCCTCCTCGGTGATCACCGCCGCGGTGCTGCTCTGGCTCTTCTATTTCCACAGCCGCACGCTCCGCAACCGCGGCCGCAGCTTCCTCGCGATCGTCGTGTACGCCACGGCGACGCTCGCGACGTGGATCTTCTACGACCTGTCGCAGCAGTACCTCACCATCACGAGCGCGCTGGTCGGCGCGGCGCTGCTCGTCGGCACGATGGGCGTCATCGCGGTGCTGTTCGCGGAGGCACACGAGTGGGCCGAGGCCCACTGGGTGACGACCCACCGGCGCATCTTCCGTCCGGGCCGGCGGCCCGGCGCACGGCTGCCCAAGGTGTCGGTGCACGTACCGGCATACGCCGAGCCCCCGGACATGCTGATCGAGACGCTCGAGGCGCTCGCGCGGCTCGACTATCCGGACTACGAAGTGCTGGTGATCGACAACAACACCCGCGACGAGGCGCTGTGGCGTCCCGTCGAGGCCCGCTGCCGCGAACTCGGGCCACGCTTCCGCTTCTTCCACGTCGATCCGCTCGCGGGCTACAAGGCCGGCGCGCTCAACTACGCGCTCGCCCGCACCTCCCCCGATGCCGAGCTCGTCGCGGTGATCGACGCGGACTACGTCGTACGGCCCGAGTGGCTGCGCGACCTCGTGCCTGCGTTCGACGCGCCGAAGACCGGCATCATCCAGGCGCCCCAGGACTACCGCGACGCGCAGGGTTCGGCGTTCAAGGCCATGTGCCACGCGGAATACCGCGGGTTCTTCCACATCGGGATGGTCACCCGCAACGAGCGCAACGCGATCATCCAGCACGGCACGATGACGCTGGTGCGCCGCGAGCTGCTCGAGCGCATCGGCTGGGCCGAGTGGTGCATCACCGAAGACGCCGAGCTCGGCCTCAGGATCCTCGCGGAGGGTTACGAGGCCACCTACGTCCCGCAGAGCTACGGCCGCGGCGTGATGCCGGACAGCTTCCTCGACTTCAAGAAACAGCGCTCGCGCTGGGCGTTCGGGGCGATGCAGATCCTGCGGCGTCACTTCGGCATGCTGGTTCGCGGCGAGGGCGAGCGGCTCACCTGGGGCCAGCGGTACCACTTCATCGCCGGCTGGCTGCCGTGGCTCGCAGACGGCTTCAACCTGCTCTTCACGTGCGCGGCGCTCGCCTGGTCGCTCGCCATGGTCGCGTTCCCGCGGCACATCGAGCCGCCGCTCGTGATCTTCTCGGTGCTGCCGCTCTCGCTGTTCGTGTTCAAGCTCGTGAAGCTGCTGCACCTGTACCGCACGCGCGTCGGCGCGAACGTCCGGCAGACGGTGGCGGCCGCGGTCGCAGGCCTCGGGCTCGCGCACACGATTGGGGCCGCGATGCTGAGCGGCCTCGTGCAGTCCGACCGCCCCTTCTTCCGCACCCCGAAGCAGGCCGAGCGTCACCGCCTCGGGCAGGCGCTCGCTGCGGCACGCGAGGAGGCATTCCTGATGCTCGGGCTCTGGTTCGCCGCGTTCGGCGCGAGCCGCATTCCGAGCCTGGACGGCGACCTGCCGGGCCTGGTCGGGAGCCCCGACCTCACGGTGTGGGTGGCCGTGCTGCTGATCCAGTCGATCCCGTACGCCGCGGCCGTCGTGGTGTCGCTCGTCAACGCCTTCGACCTGCGCGGCGACTGGATCGGCGAAGCGGGCCTCAGCTCCGTGCACGAGCCCGCTGCGGCGCAGGCACCCTCGGGCCCCGAAGCGGCGTCAGCGGCTGCGCTCGCGCTGGGCCCGGACGATCAGCGACTGTTCCGGCGTGTTCCCGGAGCCGATGCCGAGCTGCTCCTCGAAGAGCGGTCTTGAGGACCCGGCCCGGTACCAGCCGACGACCATCGGAATCTTCGCGAGGCGGAATAGCCCGAGCTGCGGGCAGCGGCGGTGAGTCTCCTTGGCGAGGCCCCGCACGCGGCGCGACGACTCGCGCGTGTCGAGCATCAGGTCGAAATTGATCTGCTCGTACTGCGGCTGCAGGTGCAGGTCGAAGTGGAAGCCGCGGACGTCGATCAGGGAGCGCGCCTTCGTGCGCAGCTCCCGGTAGGCGAACTCCTGGTCGCGGGCGACCACGGCGATCGTGATCGAGGTGCAGCCCGCGAGCGCGGCCAGCTGCGCGTGCACCGGCGTCCAGCCGCGGGAGCGGCCGCGCAGGTCCGGCGGATCGCCGACGTCGAAGCCCTCCGGCTCGTCGAACATGAGCGAGGGCTGTCCTTCGAAATAGGCCTCGACGCGCATCTGCTCGAAGGACCGCGTGGTCACTTCCGACACGCCGATGTAGTCCGGATACGTCGCCGCTTCCTTCATGGGCCGTCCGCCTCCAGCGCCCCCCGGCGCCGCTCGCTGCCGATCTTAAGGTCGGTAGCGGCACGAGCCCAGCCCCCGCGGCTTGCCGCAGTTCCCAGCCCCGCGCCGGCCGGCGAGAATGCCGGGTCGCCGCTGCCGGTCCATCGCCCGTGAACGCCGTCCCGAATCCCTCGCCCGCCGATTCCGCCGCCGCGCAGATCCTGCCCGGCGCACCGCCGACCCTCGACCCGCCGGCCCGCCTGCGCGAGATTCCCTACAACTACACCTCGTTCTCGGACCGCGAGATCGTCATCCGCCTGCTCGGCGACGAGGGATGGCGGCTGCTCGACGAACTGCGGACGGAGCGGCGGACCGGTCGGTCGGCGCGGATGCTGTACGAGGTGCTCGGCGACATCTGGGTCGTCCAGCGCAACCCCTACCTGGAGCAGGACCTGCTCGACGACCCGAAGCGACGCGGGCTCCTGGTCGAGGCCCTGCACCACCGCCTCGGCGAGATCGACCGGCGCCGGGATCCGGGCGACACCGATCGCGACGCGAAAGTGGCGAAGCTGCTGGAGGCGGCGCGTCTCGCCGTCCGGGCCTTCGAACAGTCGTTCGCACGGACCGACGAACTGCGGCGCCGGGCGCGCCGCGAGCTCTGCCGGCACACGCGTGCCGACAACGTCTGCTTCGACCCATATGCGCGCGTGTCCCATGCCACGGACGCCACCGACTGGCGCGTCGAGATCCCGTTCGTCGTGCTGGCCCCCGATGCCGAGGAGGAGATCCCGGGGATCGTGCGCGCCTGCATTGCGCTAGGGCTCACGATCATCCCGCGCGGCGGCGGCACGGGCTACACCGGCAGCGCCGTGCCCCTCACGCCGACGGCGGCCGTCATCAACACCGAGAAGCTGGACCGGATCGCAGCGGTCGAACCGCTTGCGCTGCCGGGCATCGACGGCCTCGTGCCGACGCTCCTGACCGAGGCCGGCGCCGTCACCCGCCGCGTCGAGGA
Organism: Lysobacterales bacterium; assembly: GCA_003819815.1. GTDB lineage: Bacteria > Pseudomonadota > Gammaproteobacteria > Steroidobacterales > Steroidobacteraceae > RPQJ01. Next base: position 5,786 of record RPQJ01000082.1, on the reverse strand, counting down.
AGCCGCACACGGCGCCGGCTGCGTGTTCGCGGTGGACCCGACCTCGGCCGACGCATCCTGCGTCGGCGGCAACATCGCGATGAACGCGGGAGGCAAGAAGGCCGTGCTGTGGGGCACCGCGCTCGACAACCTCGCCTGGTGGCGCATGGTCGACCCGCAGGGTGACTGGCTCGAGGTGACGCGCTTGGGGCACAACCTCGGCAAGATCCACGATGCCGCGACGGCCGTGTTCGAACTCGCGTGGAAGGACGGTCGGGAGGACCCGGACCGGGCCCGCGTGCTCAGGACCGCACGGCTCGAGATCCCGGGACACCGCTTCCGCAAGGCCGGGCTCGGCAAGGACGTGACCGACAAGTTCCTCGGCGGCCTGCCTGGCGTGCAGAAGGAAGGCTGCGATGGGATCATCACCTCGGCGCGCTGGATCCTCCACCGCATGCCGCGCCACATCCGCACGGTGTGCCTGGAGTTCTTCGGCCAGGCACGCGACGCGATTCCCGCGATCGTCGAGATCCGCGACCACCTCGCGCGCGAGGAGCGCTCGCGCGGCGTGCGCCTCGCGGGCCTCGAGCACCTCGACGAACGCTACCTGAAGGCCGTCGGCTACACGACGCGCTCGAAGCGGGGCGCGCTGCCGAAGATGGTGCTGCTCGGCGACGTGGTCGGGGACGACGAGGCTGCCGTCGCGCAGGTCGCCTCGGACGTCGTCCGCATCGCGAACGCCCGCGCGGGCGAAGGCTTCGTCGCCGTCGGCGCCGAGGCGCGCAAGGCGTTCTGGCGCGACCGCGCCCGCACCGCGGCCATCGCGCGGCACACCAACGCGTTCAAGATCAACGAGGACGTCGTCATCCCGCTCGAGCGGCTCGGCGAATACACCGACGCGATCGAGCGGATCAACATCGAGCTTTCGCTGCGCAACAAGCTGGGCGTGCTCGACGCGCTCGACGAATACCTCGCCGGCCAGCCGCGCGTCGGCCGGACCGACGAGCCCGAAGCCGACCGTCGCGAACCGGCAGAGGTGCTCGGCGACCGGCCGCGGCTCGCCCGCGAACTCGTCGCAGCGGTCCGGACTCGCTGGTCCTGGCTGTACTCGCACCTCGACCGTCGCCTGACGGAGTCGGCCGCGGAGCTCGAGTCGATCGGCCTCGGCGCGATGGCGCCCGAGATCGCGCGGCGCACCAGGGACGAGCCCGGGCTGCGCGTGTTCGACCTGCTGCAGGACCGCACGGTCCGCGTCTCGTGGAAGGCCGAGGTGCGGAACGAGTTGAGGCGCCTGTTCGCGGGCGGCGCGTTCGTGCCGCTGCTCGAGGACGTAGCCGCGATCCACGGCCGCGTGCTGCGCAGCCGCGTGTTCGTCGCGCTGCACATGCACGCCGGCGACGGCAACGTGCACACGAACATCCCTGTGAATTCGGACGACTACGGGATGCTGCAGGAGGCGTATCGTGCGGTCGAGCGCATCATGCGCATCGCCCGGGACCTCGACGGCGTGATCTCGGGCGAGCACGGCATCGGCATCACGAAGCTCGAGTTCCTGAGCGAGGCGGAGACGGCGGAGTTCCGCGAATACAAGGCCCGGATCGACCCGGAGGGCCGCTTCAACCACGGCAAGCTGCTGCCGGGCGCGGACTTGAGGCGAGCCTACACGCCGAGCTTCAACCTGCTCGGGCACGAGTCCCTGATCATGCAGCAGTCCGACATCGCGACGATCTCGGACGCGATCAAGGACTGCCTGCGCTGCGGCAAGTGCAAGCCGGTCTGCTCGACGCACGTGCCGCGCGCGAACCTGCTCTATTCGCCGCGGAACAAGATCCTCGCGACCTCGCTGCTGATCGAGGCGTTCCTGTACGAGGAGCAGACGCGCCGCGGCGTGTCGATCGAGCACTGGGAGGCGTTCGAGGACGTCGCGGAGCACTGCACCGTCTGCCACAAGTGCGAGACGCCCTGCCCCGTGGACATCGACTTCGGCGACGTGTCGATGGCGATGCGCGACCTGCTGCGGCGCATGGGCCGGCAGAGCGCGAATCCGGCGAAGGCCGCGGCGATGTTCTTCCTGAACACCACGCGCCCCGACACGATCAAGGCGACCCGCAAGCTGATGATCGACTGGGGTTACGGCGCACAGCGCCTCGGGCACCGGGCGCTGCACGTGCTCGCGAACGCGCAGACGCGGCGCCCGCCGGCGACGACGGGCGGCCGGCCGCCGATGCGCGAGCAAGTGGTGCATTTCGTCAACAAGAAGATGCCCTCGGGCCTGCCGAAGCGCACGGCCCGGGCGCTGCTCGACATCGAGGACCGCAACTACGTGCCGATCCTCCGCGACCCGGTGCGGACGACCAGCGACTCGGAGGCGGTCTTCTACTTCCCGGGCTGCGGTTCCGAGCGCCTGTTCTCGCAGGTGGGCCTCGCGACACAGGCGATGCTCTGGAGCGCCGGCGTGCAGACGGTGCTGCCGCCGGGCTATCTCTGCTGCGGCTACCCACAGCGCGGCGCCGGGCAGTTCGACAAGGCCGAGAAGCTGATCACGGACAACCGCGTGCTCTTCCACCGCGTCGCGAACACGCTCAACTACCTGGACATCCGCACCGTCGTCGTGAGCTGCGGCACCTGCTTCGACCAGCTGCAGGCCTACCGCTTCGACGAGATCTTCCCCGGCAGCCGCATCGTCGACATCCACGAGTTCCTGCTCGAGCGGGGCCTCAGGCTCGAGGGCGCGACGGGCGTGCGCTACATGTACCACGAGCCCTGCCATTCGCCGATGAAGTCGCACGACCCGCTCATGGTCGTGAACACGCTGATGAACACCGGCCCCGGCGCTCGGATCGAGAAGAACGACCGCTGCTGCGGCGAGTCGGGCACGTTCGCGGTGGCGCGCCCGGACGTCGCGACGCAGGTGCGCTACCGAAAGCAGCAGGAGATGGAGCGTGGCGCGGCACGGCTGCGCGAGGACGGCTACTCGGGCGAGGTCAAGGTGCTGACCTCCTGCCCGTCCTGCCTGCAGGGCCTCTCACGCTACGATGACGACTCCGACACGAGCGCGGACTACGTCGTCGTCGAGATGGCCCGGCACCTGCTCGGCGCGGACTGGCTCGCGGACTACGTGCGCCGGGCCAACGAAGGCGGCATCGAGCGCGTGCTGCTCTAGAACCGCAGCGCGAACCCCAGCGTTGCCTCGGTCTGGAACAGCGTGCTGCCCGACGAGCGCAGCAGGCAGCCCGATTCGTCGTTGCCGCTCGCGCAGAACACGCTGGTGTTCGAGTCGATGAACGTCAGGTAACCGCGCAGGCCGAGCGTCGCCGCGAAGTTGTCCGTGAACGGCAAGCGCATGCCGCCGCCGAGGCTCGCCGAGAACTTCGTTTCGGAATCGTAGCCGTCGGCGTCGAAGCGCGTCGCGCCCGCGGTCAACGACAGGTACGGCACGAGCCAGTTCTCGTCGGCGAAGAGGAGCGTACCGCCGAAATGCAGGTAGTCCACCGACACGTCGACGCGCGATAGGGTCGGATCGTTGGTGTTGAAGCTCGTCTCCTGCGTCGAGTACAGCAACTCGTAGAACGAGTTCGGGTCGCGGTAGAGCCCGAGGCCGATGCCCCAGCTGCTGCTCTCGTCGAGATCGATGTCTCGCGCCGGCTCGGTCGACGTCGCGGGCCGCTCGAAGCCGCCGCCGAGACGATAACCGACGAACGGCGTGACCTCGAAGGTCGGAGACTTCGCGAGTGCCGCGCCGGGAGCGACGCACAGGAGCAGGCAGGCGATGGACGTGCGGACTGCGGACCGATGGGACATGAGGGCTCTCCAGCCAGGCATTGGACGCGTGGGAAACGAAGCCGGCGCATTGTACCCGTGCCCGGCGAGCCGGCCGCCGGTGTTCCGGCGCTGCTACACTGTCGCATCGATCCGTGGGCGGGCCGGCCATGAGCGAACTCCAGCACACCCTGCGCAACCTTCACGACGAACTTGGCCGGGCGCCCGAGCTCGGACCGGACGACCGCGCGCTGCTCGAGACGGTGCTGGTCGACATCCAGCGCGTGCTCGAGGCCGAGGCAGCCACGGGCCCTTCGACCCAAAGCGATACGCTCGAGGACGCCGCGGTCAAGCTCGAGGCCGGCCATCCCGGGCTCGCGGCTTCCATCCGTGCCGTGCTCGACGCCTTGGCTAAGGCCGGCATTTGAAATGATCTGCATGTAATTGATTTATGTCAACAAATACTGAGATTTCACACGACGATCACCCGTTCGACCAGGCCTTCGGCAAAGCCGTCGACCTGGGCAACCAGATCGCCGACGGCGACGAGAAGGCAGACCTCTGGGACATCGCCGACGGCCTGCTCGCCGGTGCCGTGCAGTACTGGCTCTACTCCCGTCAGCCCTGCGGCGACCCGCGGTGCGAGGAATGCCTGCCGATCAGCACGGCCGAAAGCCGCCTGGCAGAACTCAAGCGGCTCATCGAGGAGTTCTCGGAAGAGAGCCAGTACTACCACGCGCCCACGGACGCGAACGTCGGCCGCGCCTGAGCCCCCCCCTCGCGGCGGGCCACTCCAGAGCCTGCCCGCGATTCGTCACGAACCCGTCGCTTAATCGCATCGCCCGGACGGCAGCAAGCGGGCACGCTGGCACCCGACTCGCCACGGAGGGCCGGTCATGTGCCACGCGATCCCCGACGACAGCCGCCGCAGCCTCTGCATCGCCCTGCTTCTGTGCGCCGGCGCCGCGGCTGGCGCGGCCGCCGCATCCCCCGACGAAGCGCCGGTGACCAATCCGCTCGGCGGCGGCGAGGTCGTCACCCTCGAGCCGGTCGCGCCACCGGCTCCACCGACCCGCCGTCGCTCCGTGTACGTATGTCGTGGCGGTGCGGCGCCGGAGTATTCCGATCGGCCCTGCGGGCTCGTGAGCGAGTCGCAGGTCGTCGCGTACTCCGCGCCGGGGCGGGTCGCGACGACGGCTCCACCCGCGCCGGCTGCGAGCACGCGGCCAAGGCGCGAGCCGGTGCGCGCGGACGACGAACCGGTCCCGTCCGACCCGAAGCGGGAGCGCTGTGCGTCGATCGACCGCCAGATCGAAGCCGTCGACGGCAGGATGCGGGCCGGCTATTCCGCGCGCGAAGCCGCGCGGCTGTGGACCCGCTGGCGCGACCTCAAGGAGGAACGCCGTCGCACCGGCTGCTGAACGGGGGCGTGCGTCGGCCGGCCGACACGACGGATCCTTCACTGCGATAAACTTCGTCTCCTACGCCTGCCCTCCAGAGATCCAGATGCGACCTGCCCTGCCCCACGCGATCACGCCCGTCGCCCTGATTGCGGCGTTCTCGCTGGCCACGGCCTGCAAGCCCAGGGACACGCCGGAGCCGCCGGCCCCGCTGCCGCAGGGCTCGAGCGACGTGGCGCCGTCGATGGCGCCGGCGGATTCGACGGCAGGCACGGCGGGCGCAGCGGTGCCGACTCCGGCGCCCGCGGCTGGGGACGAACCGCCCGAAGGCGTGCTGCGCGCCTACGTGTGGAACTGCGAGGGCGGCCAGACCCTGCGCATGAAGAACCTGTTTCGCGAGAGCGCGATCACGCTCGAGATGCACGAAGGGCCGCGCAAGCTGCCGCTCGTCGTGAGCGCCTCGGGCGCGAAGTACTCCGACGGGTCGCTCACCTTCTGGACGAAGGGTGGCACCGCGACGCTCGAGCGCGCCGGCGAGCCTGCGGTGCAGTGCCAGGAGGATCGTCCGGAATCGATACGCGCCGACGCTCGCGAACGCGGTGTGCGGATCCGTGGCACCGGCAACGAGCCCGGCTGGATGGTCGAGGT
>RPQJ01000081.1 GCA_003819815.1 Lysobacterales bacterium | reverse complement strand
TCCAGGTGATCCCCCACGTCACCGACGAGATCAAGCGCTGCATCCGCCTGGGTGCGGGCGAGGCTGACGTGTGCATCGTCGAGATCGGCGGCACGGTGGGCGACATCGAATCATTGCCCTTCCTCGAGGCGATCCGGCAGATGGCGGTGGACCTCGGGCACCAGCAGTGCATCTTCGTGCACCTGACGCTGGTGCCCTACATTCCGTCCTCCTCCGAGATCAAGACCAAGCCGACCCAGCACTCCGTCAAGGAGCTGCGCTCCATCGGCATCCAGCCGGACGTGCTGCTCTGCCGCTGCCGCGACCCGCTGCCGCCCGAGCAGCGGCGCAAGATCGCGCTCTTCACGAACGTCGAGGAGCGCGCGGTGTTCTCGGCGGTCGACGCCGACGACATCTACAAGATCCCGCAGATCCTGCACGAGCAGGGCCTCGACGCGATCGTCTGCGAGAAGCTCGGCCTGGCCGTGCCGCCGGCCGACCTCAAGGAGTGGCAGCACGTCGTCGCGGCGAAGGGCAGCCCCGACCTGACGGCGAACATCGCCATGGTCGGCAAGTACGTCAACCTCAAGGATGCGTACATCTCGCTCTGCGAGGCGCTGATGCACGCGGGGCTCCGCACGCGCACCCGCGTGAACCTCGAGTTCGTCGAGGCGACCGACGTCGAGAAGCACGGCACCGAGTGCCTGCGCGGCATGGACGCGATCCTGGTGCCGGGCGGCTTCGGCGAGCGCGGCATCGAGGGCAAGATCCAGGCCGTGCGCCATGCGCGCGAGCACGGCGTGCCGTACCTCGGCATCTGCCTCGGCATGCAGGTCGCGATCATCGAGTACGCGCGCCACGTCGCGGGGCTCGAGGGCGCGCACAGCACCGAGTTCAACCGCTCGACGCCGCACCCGGTGATCGCGCTCATCACCGAGTGGCAGGACCAGAAGGGCACCGTCGAGTCGCGCGACGAGCGCTCGAACCTCGGCGGGACGATGCGTCTCGGCGCGCAGGACATCCGGCTCTCCCACGGTTCGCTCGCTCACTCGATCTACGGCGCCGACTCGATCCGCGAACGCCACCGCCACCGCTTCGAGTTCAACAACAACTACCTTCAGAAGCTGATGAACGCCGGCCTGCGCTTCTCCGGCTTCTCGCGCGACGGCCTGGTCGAGGTGATCGAGCTGCCGCGCCACCCGTTCTTCGTCGCGAGCCAGTATCACCCCGAGTTCCGCTCGACGCCCCGGGACGGCCATCCGCTCTTCACGGGCTTCGTCAAGGCCGCACGCGCGCACCGGGCGGCCGCGCTGCCCGCGGCGGCCGGCGCATGAGGCTCTGCGGCTTCGAGGTCGGCCCCGACCAGCCGTTCTTCCTGATCGCCGGGCCCTGCGTCATCGAGAGCGAGGCGCTCGTCGTCGAGGTGGCCGGGCGCATGCGCGAGCTCACCCGCGAGCTCGGCATCCCGTACGTCTTCAAGGCGTCTTACGACAAGGCGAACCGTTCCTCGAAGGCGAGCTTCCGCGGCCCCGGCCTCGAGCAGGGCCTGCGCATCCTCGAGGAGGTCCGGCGCCAGGCCGGCGTGCCGGTGCTCACCGACGTGCACGAGGACACGCCGCTTGCCGAGGTAGCTTCGGTCGTCGACGTGCTGCAGACGCCCGCGTTCCTGTGCCGGCAGACCAACTTCATCGTCGCCGCAGCCTCCCAGGGCAAGCCGGTCAACCTCAAGAAGGGCCAGTTCCTCTCGCCCTGGGAGATGCGCAACGTCGTCGAGAAGGCGCGCTCGACGGGCAACGAACAGGTCATGGCCTGCGAACGAGGTTTTTCGTTCGGCTACAACAACCTCGTCTCCGACATGCGCTCGCTCGCGATCATGCGCGAGTACGCGCCGGTCGTATTCGACGCCACGCACTCCGTGCAGCTCCCGGGCGGGCAGGGCAGCGCTTCGGGCGGCCAGCGGGAATTCGTGCCGGTGCTCGCGCGTGCAGCCGTGGCCGCGGGCGTCTCCGGCGTGTTCATGGAGACGCATCCGGACCCGGCCCGCGCGCTGTCCGACGGCCCGAACGCGTGGCCGCTCGACCGCATGCGAGCGCTGCTCACGGTGATGAAGGAAATTGACGCCGCGGTGAAGTCGCGGCCCTACGAGGAATCGAAACTATGACCCGGATCGTCGACATCGTGGCGCGCGAGATCATGGACTCCCGAGGCAACCCGACCGTGGAGGCCGACGTGCACGTCGAGGGCGGCGCGATGGGCCGCGCGGCCGTGCCGTCCGGGGCCTCGACCGGTACGCGCGAGGCGGTCGAGCTCCGGGACGGCGACAAGTCGCGCTACTTCGGGAAGGGGGTGCGCAAGGCGGTTGCCAACGCGAACGGCGAGATCCGCGACGCGCTCCTCGGCCGTGACGTGCTCGACCAGTCCGGCCTCGACCGCCGCATGATCGAGCTCGACGGCACGGACACCAAGTCGCGCCTCGGCGCCAACGCGATCCTCGCCGTGTCGCTCGCGGCGGCGCACGCGGCCGCGCGGGCCACCCGGCAGCCGCTCTACCGGCGCATCGGCGGGGCGGGACCGAAGACGATGCCGGTGCCGATGATGAACATCATCAACGGAGGCGCGCACGCCGACAACAGCGTCGACATCCAGGAGTTCATGGTGCTGCCGGTCGGGGCGCCGAACTTCGCGGAGGCCCTGCGCTGCGGCGCCGAGATATTCCACACGCTCAAGAAGGTCCTGCACGAGCGCAAGCTCGCGACCGCGGTGGGCGACGAGGGCGGCTTCGCGCCGAACCTGCCGTCGAACGAGGCCGCGCTCGAGACGATCCTCGAGGCGATCGGCCGCGCCGGATTCCACGCCGGCCGGGACGTCCACCTCGGGCTCGACGTGGCGAGCTCGGAGTTCTTCAAGAACGGCCGCTACGAGCTCGAGTCCGAGGGCCGCAGCTTCGCCCCGGCGCAGTTCGTGGACTACCTCGCGGGCCTCGTCGACAAGTACCCGATCGTCACGGTCGAGGACGGCATGGCCGAGGGCGACTGGGACGGCTGGGCGCTGCTTACCGAGCGCCTCGGGGGCCGCATCCAGCTCGTGGGCGACGACCTGTTCGTCACCAACACGCGCATCCTGCGCGAGGGCATCGACCGCCGGATCGCGAACTCGATCCTCATCAAGCCGAACCAGATCGGCACGCTGACGGAGACGCTCGAGGCGATCGACATGGCCACTGCCGCCGGCTACAGCGCGGTCGTCTCGCACCGCTCGGGCGAGACCGAGGACAGCACGATCGCCGACATCGCCGTCGCCACGCGCGCGACGCAGATCAAGACCGGCTCGCTCTGCCGCTCGGACCGCATCGCCAAGTACAACCAGCTGCTGCGCATCGAGGCCGAGCTCGGCGACGAGGCGTCGTACGCCGGGCGGTCTGCGTTCCCGGTCGCGCTGCCGGCGGCGCGGGCCTGAGGCGCGTCGGCATGGTCCTCCGCATCGTCGCGGTGCTGCTGATCCTCGCGCTCGGCGCCCTGCAGTACCGGCTCTGGCTGTCGCCGAACGGCATGCGCGACGTCTCCCGGACGGATGCGGCCATCGAGGCACAGTCGCGGGAGAACGCGCGGCTCGCGGAGCGCAACCGCACGCTGGCCGCCGAAGTGCGCGACCTCAAGGAGGGCCGCGCCGCCATCGAGGAACGGGCGCGCACGGACCTCGGCATGATCGGCGCGAGCGAGACGTTCTTCCAGGTCGTGCCGCCCGCTCCGGGGCAGCCGCAGTCCGAGGAGGAGCGGCGCACGGCGCAGGCGGCGCCATGAAGCGTCGCGCGCGCCGCTGGGCCGTCGTCCCGGCGGCGGGCCGCGGCGAGCGCTATGGCGGCCGCGTGCCGAAACAGTACGAACGGCTGCTTGGTCGTCCGGTGCTCTCATGGGCGCTGGCATCCCTGCTGGCCGAGCCTACGATCCGTGCGGTCGTCGTGGCACTTGCACCCCACGATCGCCGGTTCGCGCGGCTCGACGAGGCCGCGGACCCCCGGGTCGAGGCCTGCACGGGCGGCGATCGCCGCGACGTGTCGGTGGCGCGCGCGCTGGACGCGCTCGCCGGCCGGGCCCGCGACGAAGACTGGGTCCTGGTGCACGATGCCGCGCGCCCATGCCTCGCCGCGAGCGATCTCCGTGCCCTCTGCGCGGCCGTGAGCGGCGACCCCGTCGGCGGGCTGCTCGCGTCGCCGGTCGGCGATACGCTGAAGCAGGGCGACGCCGACGGACGCAGCGCGCGCACCGTGACCCGCGACGGGCTGTGGCGCGCGCTGACGCCGCAGATGTTCCGCTACGGGCTCCTGAAGCGCGCACTCGCGCTCTGCGCCGAGCGGGGCCGGGCGGTCACCGACGAGGCCTCGGCCGTTGAAATGCTCGGCGTCCGTCCGATGCTGGTGCCGGGTCGCGGCGACAACGTCAAGATCACCGTCGCCGCCGATCGGGAACTGGCCGCGGCCATCCTCGCGGCCCGGAGGGGGAAATGAGGATCGGCTTCGGATACGACGTCCACGCGTTCGAGCCCGGCGATCACGTCACGCTCGGCGGCGTGAGGATTCCGCACGCGCAGGCCGTGCGGGCGCACTCGGACGGCGACGTGCTGCTGCACGCGCTGTGCGACGCGCTGCTCGGCGCACTCGGACTCGGCGACATCGGGCAGCACTTCCCGGATACCGACCCGCGCTGGAAGGGCGCCGACAGCCGGGACCTCCTGCGCCACTGCGTGCGACTGATGCACGAGCAGCAGTATCGCGTCGTCAACGTCGACCTGACGCTGCTCGCCGAGGCGCCGCGACTCGGACCGCACCGCACCGCGATTCGCGCGAACGTCGCGGCGGACCTGGGCTCGAGCCCCGAGCGCATCAACCTCAAGGCGACGACCTGCGAGGGGCTCGGAGCCATCGGTCGCGGCGAAGGGCTCGCGGCTCATGCCGTCGTGCTGCTCGCCCACGCCGACAGTCACGCTCGCCCGATCCCGCGCTGACGTGCAGGACCTGCCCACTGCCCACGGCGAGCCGCCCGTCCGTGGCCGCATCCGCATGGCGCCCGAGGATTTCCGGGTCACCGAAATACTCGGTTTCGCCGCCGACGGCGAGGGTCCGCACGTGCTGCTCGAGGTCGAGAAGCGCGGCGCCAACACCGGCTGGGTCGCGGCGCAGCTCGCGCGGGCGGCCGGCGTCCAGCCGCGCGAGGTCGGCTGGTCGGGGCTCAAGGACCGCGACGCCGTCACCCGCCAGTCCTTCAGCCTGCCCTGGCCGGGACATTCGGCAGTCGAAGGCTGCCTGGAGTTCGGCGGCGAAGGCTACCGGGTGCTCGCGGCGTCCCGCCACGGACGCAAGCTGCGGCCCGGGTCGCACCGCGCCAATCGCTTCGCGCTCACGGTGCGAGACGTCTCCGGGAACCTCGACGCGCTCTCCGAACGCTTGCGCACGATCGCGGCGCAAGGTGTTCCGAACTACTTCGGGCCGCAGCGCTTCGGCCGCGCGGGCTCGAACCTCCTGCGCGCCCGCGACTGGGCCGAGGGCGGGCCGGCGCCACGCGACCGTGCAGTCCGCGGCTACGCGCTGTCGGCCGCGCGCAGCGAGATCTACAACCAGGTGGCCGCGGAGCGAGTGCGGCAAGGCGCCTGGAACGTGCTGCTCGAAGGCGAGGCCGTGCTGCTCGACGGCCGGCGCAGCTACTTCAGCGCGGGGACGATCGACGAGACGCTGCGCGAGCGATGCCGCACGATGGATGTGCACCCGAGCGCTCCGCTCTGGGGGCGCGGCGCCACGCCCGCGCTCGCGGCAGCGCGTGAAATCGAGGAGCGGGCCCTCACGGGCACGGCACCCCTGCAGCGACTGCTCGAGGCCCAGGGACTCGACCACGAGCGGCGCAGCGTGCGCCTCCCGGTGCGCGGGCTCTCGTGGCGGTTCGACGCCGGGCTCCTGGAACTAGAGTTCGAGTTGCCGCGAGGCGCCTATGCCACTGCGGTGCTGCACGAGCTCCTCGCCGGCGCCTGGACCGACGAGGCGGGCGTCGACGACTGACTAGCGCCCCCGCCGCGGCGCCGCGCGATGACCGTGGCCCGTGGCGACGAGCACGTACACGGCGCCGGTGCCGCCGTCGACCGGGCGGGCCGTCGCAAAGGCCACGACCTGGTCCATGCGCCGCAACCAGTGGTTGACGACGTGCTTCAGCACCGGGCCGCCGGGTCCGGAGCCGCGGCCCTTGCCGTGGATCACGCGCACGCAACCGTCTCCGCGGTCGGCCGCTGCGCCGATGAACGATCTCAGGGCTTCGTGCGCCGCATGGCGGCCGAGGCCGTGCAGGTCGATCTCGTCGGCGATCGCGAACTGTCCGCGTCGCAGGCGGCGCAGCACGTCCCCGCGCACCCACGGCCGGCGGAACGCGACCTCGTCGCCGGTGTCGAGCACCGACGGGTCGTCCGGCGGCAGGAGGCTCTCGCGCAGCACGTCGCGCTCGTCGGCCCGCGCGAAACGGGCCTCCGGCCGGGGCTTCGGCGGTGGCGGCGCGTGCTGACGCGGCGGCAGCGCGCGCACGTCCCGCATCGCCTCGCGGAAAGCGTTTTCGTCGTCCTCGGAGATCGCCATCACCCGCGGGCCTTTGCTACCGACGGTCGAGTGGATTCCAGTATAGTTCGCCGAGTTCCGGCACGGTCCCGCCTTGAGAATACTGGTCAGCAACGACGACGGTTATCGTGCCGAGGGACTGGACTCCCTCGCGGGCGCGCTGGGTCCGCTCGCCGAGATCACGGTGGTGGCGCCCGACCGCAACCGCAGCGGTGCGAGCAACTCGCTCACGCTCGACGTGCCGCTCAGGGTATTTCCGTACGGCGAGCGGCGCTACTACGTGAACGGCACGCCGACCGACTGCGTGCACCTTGCGATCTCCGGGCTCTTCGATGAACCGCACGACATGGTCGTCTCCGGCATCAACGACGGCGCGAACCTCGGCGACGACGTGCTCTACTCGGGCACGGTGGCCGCCGCGATCGAGGGACGCTTCCTCGGCCTGCCGACCATGGCGGTCTCGCTGGTCGCGAGCTCCGGGCGGCACTTCGCGACGGCTGCGCGCGTCGCGAGCGAACTCGTGATGCGCCTCATGCGCACGCCGCTCCACGCATCCATGATCCTGAACGTCAACGTCCCCGACGTGCCGTACGAACACCTGCGCGGACTGCGCACGACGCGCCTCGGTCACCGCCACCGTTCGGAGTCCGTCGTGCGCGGCCGCGACCCGCGCGGCCGCACCGTCTACTGGGTCGGTCCGGCCGGCGAGGGCGCCGATGCGGGCGAGGGCACGGATTTCGCGGCGGTCGCGGCGGGCTATGTCTCGGTGACGCCGCTGCAGGTCGATCTCACGCGCCACGCCGCGCTCGGTGACGTCGACGAGTGGCTGCGCGGCCGCGCTCCTTGACGGCCCGGCCCGCCGTGACGAACCGCAGACTGACCGGCATCGGAATGACGTCGGCCCGCACCCGGGACCGGCTCATCGCCCGGCTGCGCGAGCAGGGCATCGAACACGAGGACGTCCTCGAGCGGATCCGCGGCGTCCCGCGCCACCTGTTCGTCGACGAGGCGCTCGCGAGCCGCGCCTACGAGGACACGGCACTGCCGATCGGCCATGGACAGACGATCTCGCAGCCGTTCGTCGTGGCGCTCATGACCGCGGCGCTCATCGAGGGCAGCGCGCCCCGCAAGGTGCTCGAAGTGGGCACGGGGTGCGGCTACCAGACCGCGGTGCTCGCGCCGTTCGTCGCCACGATCTACAGCGTCGAGCGCATCGCGGCACTGCACGTGCGGGCCCGACGGGTCCTCAGGGACCTCAAGATCGCCAACGTGTTCATGCGCCACGGCGACGGCTTCGAGGGCTGGCCGCCGTACGCGCCGTACGATGGCATCCTCGTCGCCGCGGCCTCGGCCCGGGTACCTGCGGCGCTGCTCGAGCAGCTCGCGAACGGCGGGCGGCTCGTCATGCCGGTCGGGCCTGACCGCGAGCAGCAACTGCTCCGGCTCACGCGGCGCGGCGACACCTACGAGCGGGAACTGCTCGGGCCTGCGACCTTCGTGCCGCTGCTCAAGGGACTGAGTTGAGGCTAGTCGACGATCAGCGCCGCCGCGACCTCGCGTCCCTCGCCCACCAGCACGTTGTACGTGCGGCAGGCGGCCGCCGTGTCCATCACTTCGAAGCCGACCCGCGCCGCATGGAGCGGCGCGAGCAGGGCTCGGTCGGGGAACACCTGGCGCGGTCCCGTGCCGATCAGCAGCACTTCCGGACGCAACGCAAGCACGGGCTCGAGATCTTCGGGCCGCAGGTCCGCCAGCGTCCGCGGACGCCACGGTGCCACGAGCTCGCTGCGGCTCACGATGATGCTCGTTTCGTAGGTTCGGTCGCCGACCCGCAGGGAGCCCGGCGCGTACGAACGGATCACGTGCGCGGTCGATGGGCGATCGAGGTCGAATCTCATCGGCCAACGATAATCGATGCGACCGCGCCGGTCATCGGCGCCGTCGAGCCCGGTGCGGTGCGGTGCGGTGAGTGATTCCGCCCCCCGCGTCGCGGTCGTGGCACTCCCGTGGCTCGACGTCCTCCTCGAAGCCGTTCGCCCGGTGGAACCGCGGCCCGTGTTGCCGAACCTCGACCGGCTCGCTGCACGCGCGTCCAGAAGGGTCCTCGAGGGCTCCGGCTGGCGCAGTCACCTGATCGCCGGCCTGCCGTTCGACGCAGGTGTCCTCGCCCGCTGCCCGGCTGGCCCGTGCGTGGCCGCACGGACGGTCGGCGTCCGCCCGGGCGTCACCTGGGCGTGCGCGACGCCGGTGCACCTCGCCGCCGGACTCGACCACCTGCGGCTCTCGCCGCCCGAGAGGCTCGTGCTCGAGCCGCACGAAGCGGCGGACATTGCAGGATCGCTGAACGCCCATTTCGCCGGCACGGGTTTCGAGATCCCGGATGCGCAGGGGCGGCACTGGCTGCTCCGCTGCCCGGACGGCTACGCCGCGTCGACCGTCGAGCCGGGCGAAGCCGCGGGGCGCGACCTCAGGGAGTGCCTGCCGTCCGGTGCGAACGGACGTACGCTGATGTCCCTCGTGAACGAGATCCAGATGCTGCTGCACGATCACCCCGTCAATGCGCAGCGCGCGCGGTCCGGTCGACCGCCCGTCAATTCGTTGTGGCCGTGGGGAGTGGGCGTCGCCACCCGCTGCTCACCGCTCGCGTTGCCGCCGCTCGCGACCGACGACGCCTGGCTCGCCGGGCTGTGGACCGTGCACGGCAACGATCCGCTGCCGCTCGACGGAGTCGACGAGGCCATCGGTCGTGGAAGAGGAGTGCACGCGGCAATGGAGTGGCCGCCGCCCGTCGAGCCGTGCGCTGCGCTGCTCGCGCTCGACGAAGGTCTCGGCGCGTCGCTGCACCAGGCGCTCGATGCTGGACGCATCGACGAAATCACGCTGCAGGCGGGCGGCCTTGCATTGCGCAAGCGCCGCGTCGACCGATGGCGAATCTGGCGCAGGCCGCATTCGCTGCTCGAGGCGTGCTCGTGACGCCCCGCGGCATCGTGCGTCGCCCGGCGTGCACCGAGCTTGCGAGCGCGCTTCCGGCCTCGCTGCACCCGGTGCTGCGGCGAGTGTACGCCGCGCGGGCGCTCGCAGGCCCAGCCGACCTCGAGCTCGGTCTCGACCGGCTGCTGCCCGTTGGTACGCTCGACGGCGTGGAGGATGCCGCCGATCTCCTGCTTGCCACGCACCGGCGCGGCGGATCCGTGCTCGTGATCGGCGATTTCGACGCCGATGGCGCGACGAGCACCGCGCTCGTCGTGCGACAGCTGCGGCGCCTCGGGTTCCCCGCCGTCGACTACCTGGTGCCGGACCGTTTCAGGTACGGCTACGGACTGACGCCCGGCATCGTCGAGCTCGCGGCCGAGCGGCGGCCCGCGCTCATCGTCACCGTCGACAACGGCGTCTCGTCGCTCGAGGGTGTGCGGGAGGCGCGGCAGCGCGGCATCGACGTGCTCGTGACGGACCATCACCTGCCCGGCCGCACGCTGCCCGATGCGACCTGCCTCGTGAACCCGAATGCCGCCGGCAACTCGTTCGCCTCGAAGTCGCTGGCGGGCGTCGGCGTTGCGTTCTATGTCGTCGCGGCGCTCACGCGCCGCATGCGCGATGCGGCGGGAGCCGCGGCCAACCCCGCCGACCTGCTCGACCTGGTCGCGCTCGGCACCGTGGCCGACGTCGTGCCGCTCGACCAGAACAACCGCATCCTGGTCTCGCAGGGACTGAGGCGGATCCGCGCGGGCCGCTGCGTGCCGGGCATCGTGGCGCTGCTCGCAGCCGCCGGGCGGCAGGCGGAATCGATCACCGCCCAGGATCTCGGCTTCGCGGTCGGGCCGCGGCTCAACGCCGCCGGCCGGCTCGAGGACATGTCGGTCGGCATCGAGTGCCTGCTCACGGAGGACGCGGCCCAGGCGCGCACGATTGCCGCGCGGCTCTCGCAGCTCAACGCCGACCGCAAGGAGCTCCAGGCCCGCATGCAGCAGGAGGCACTCGAGCAGCTCGACGCCCGGCTCGTCGAGTTCGAGACCGCGATGCCCGCCGGCGTGTGCGTCTACGATCCGGGATGGCACCAGGGCGTGATCGGCCTCGTGGCCTCGCGTGTCAAGGATCGGCTGCACCGGCCCGTCGTCGCGTTTGCTCCGGGTGACCCGGGCTGGGTGAAGGGTTCGGCGCGCTCGGTGCCGGGCGTCAACGTGCGGGACGTGCTCGAGGCCGTCTCGACGCGCCATCCGCAGCTGATCGAGCGCTTCGGCGGACATGCGATGGCTGCCGGCATGACCCTGCGGCAGGACGACGTCGCGGCATTCGAGCGCGCGTTCGCTGACGAAGTCGCTCGCTGGGTGGACGAGGACACACTGAGCGGCCGCCTGCACACCGACGGCGAGCTCGAGCCGGGCGAATTCACCGTCGACACGGCAGTCGCGCTCGCCGAGGGCGGCCCCTGGGGATCGGGATTCCCCGAGCCCACGTTCGACGGGCGCTTCCACGTGATCGACTCGCGCATCGTGGGCAGCCGTCACCTGAAGCTGCGGCTGCGCGCCGGCTCCGGCGAGACGGCCGACGCGATCGCTTTCCGCTACCTCGACGACCCGGCGGCGCCCGCGATCCGTGCGCAGGACCGCGTCGAGGCCGTGTTCCGTCCCGCGATCGACGACTATTCCGGCACGCGCCGCCTGCAGCTCGTGACGGAATGGGTCGGTCCGGCGGATCGATCTTGATTCCGTCGCACCGGAGCCCGGCGCGGCGACCGATGCTAAACTTACGCGCTTTACCCCGACGATCATCGAGCCATGGAGACCAACCTCATCCGCCGCAGTCTCGAGGACCTAGCCCAGCGCACCGACGCGCTGAGGGGGTTCCTTTGACTACGCCGGGCGCAGCGAGCGCCTGACCGAGGTCCTGCGCGAGCTCGAGGACCCGGCGGTCTGGAACGATCCCGAGAAGGCGCAGGAGCTGGGTCGCGAGCGTACACGCCTCGAGGGCGTGGTCGGCGTGCTCGACCGGCTCTCGAGCGGGCTCGCCGAGGCCGGGGAGCTGCTCGATCTCGCGGAGTCCGAAGCCGACGCCGACACGGTGGCCGCGGTGGAAGGCGACCTGGCGCGGCTGCAGAAGGAAGTCGAGCGGCTCGAGTTCCAGCGCATGTTCCCGGGCGAAATGGACTCGCACAACTGCTTCCTCGACATCCAGGCGGGCGCCGGCGGCACGGAGGCGCAGGACTGGGCGCAGATGCTGATGCGGATGTACCTGCGCTGGGCCGACCAGCACGGCGTGGCGACCGAGGTGACGGATTTGAGCGGGGGCGAGGTCGCCGGCGTCAAGAGCTGCTCGATCCGCTTCGAGGGCGACTATGCCTACGGCTGGCTCAGGACCGAGACCGGCGTGCACCGGCTCGTGCGCAAGAGCCCGTTCGACTCGAACGCGCGCCGCCACACGTCGTTCGCCTCGGTGTTCGTGTCGCCCGAGGTGGACGACGACATCAACATCGAGCTCAACCCGGCCGACATCGAGATGGACGTCTACCGCTCGAGCGGTGCCGGCGGCCAGCACGTCAACAAGACGGAGTCGGCGGTGCGGTTGCGCCACCTGCCGTCCGGTATCGTGGTCGCGTGCCAGAGCGAGCGCAGCCAGCACAAGAATCGCGCGACCGCGACGAAGATGCTGAAGGCCAAGCTCTACGAGCTCGAGGTCAACAAGCGCAACGCCGCGGCCAAGGTGCTCGAGGATGCGAAGTCGGACGTGAGCTGGGGCAATCAGATCCGCTCCTACGTCCTCGACCAGTCGCGCATCAAGGACCTCCGCACCGGCGTCGAGGTCGGCAACACGACGGCCGTGCTCGACGGCGATCTCGACCCGTTCCTCGAGGCGAGCCTGAAGCAGGGACTGTGAGAGAGGAGCGCGCAAAGGGTGGTGAGCAGGGGGTAGGACGAGGGGACGGGGGACAGAGGGACGGAACGTAGAGGGGAGAGGCATGGCGGACGAGAAGGCGGGACCGGTGGACGAGGCGGAGGTCAATCACCTGATCGCGGAGCGGCGAGCGAAGCTCGGGCGGCTGCGCGAGCGGGGCAACCCGTTCCCGAACGACTTCCGTCGGGACTCGACCGCCGAAGAGCTGCATCTCGCGTACGGCGGGCACGCGCCCGAGTGGTTCGAGAAGCACGTCGTGCGCGCCACGGTCGCGGGCCGCATGATGGCGAAGCGCGTCATGGGCAAGGCGAGCTTCGCGAAGCTCGCGGACCGCAGCGGCCACATCCAGGCGTTCCTGCAGTCCGAACCGCTCGGGGCCGCGTACGACGAGTTCAAGACCTGGGACGTCGGCGACGTCGTCGGCCTCGAGGGCTCGCTCTTCAAGACACGCACCGGCGAACTCACCGTCAAGGCCGAACGCGTCCGCCTGCTCGTGAAGTCGCTGCGGCCGCTTCCCGACAAGTGGCACGGTCTCGCCGACGTCGAGAGCCGCTACCGCCAGCGCTACGTCGACCTGGTGATGAACGAGGAGAGCCGCGAGGTCTTCCGCCGCCGCACGCGCATCGTCAAGTACCTGCGCAGCTACCTCGACGCGCTCGACTTCATGGAGGTCGAGACGCCGATGATGCAGGTCATCCCGGGCGGCGCCGTCGCGAAGCCCTTCGTCACCCACCACAACGCGCTCGACGTCGACATGTACCTGCGCATCGCGCCCGAGCTGTACCTCAAGCGGCTCGTGGTCGGCGGCTTCGAGCGGGTGTACGAGCTCAACCGCAATTTCCGCAACGAGGGGCTGTCGACGCGGCACAACCCCGAGTTCACGATGCTCGAGCTCTACCAGGCCTACGCGGACTACCGCGACCTCATGGACCTCGTCGAGCGCCTGTTGCAGGGCCTCGCCGACTCGCTGCTCGGCACCCGCCTCGTCGAGTACCAGGGCGCGACCTACGACCTCGGCACGACGTTCCGGCGCGTGACGATCGAGGACCTCGTCGTGCACTTCAACCCCGGAATCGAGCGCGCGCGGCTTCGGGACGCCGGATACCTCCGCGAAGCTTGCGGGCGACTCGGCATCCCGGTGTCCGCGCACGACGGCCCGGGCAAGCTGCAGGTCGCCATCTTCGAGCACACCGCGGAGGCGCGGCTCGAGCAGCCGACGTTCGTCTACGCCTATCCGGCGGAAGTGTCGCCGCTCGCGCGCCGCAACGACTCCGACCCCTTCCTCACGGACCGCTTCGAGTTCTTCGTCGGCGGGCGCGAGCTCGCGAACGGGTTTTCCGAGCTCAACGACGCCGACGACCAGGCGGCCAGGTTCCGCGAGCAGGCGGCGAGGAAGTCGTCGGGCGACGAGGAGGCGATGTTCTACGACGCCGACTACGTACGCGCGCTCGAATACGGGATGCCGCCCACGGCGGGGCTCGGCATCGGCGTCGACCGTCTCGTCATGCTGCTCACGAACCAGCCGTCGATACGCGACGTGCTGCTCTTCCCGCACCTGAAGCCCGAATAGGCGTCAGGCGTCCCCCGGCAAGGCGTAAGGCAGCGGCAGGGGTTCCACGGTCCGGCCGTCGTCCGTCACGAGCGCGCGTCCGCGCGCCTCGAGGCTCGTCACCGCGAGCAGTTCGCAACCCGTGCCTGCCGGCGCCGACACGAGTACCTCGGCGACCTTCGCACCGTCGGCGAGCAGGGCCGCGAGCGGTGCCGGTGGCTCCCCGTCCGTGATCCGGTACCGCAGCGTGCGGCGCTTGATCCGCCCGAGGTTCTGGGTCCGCGCGACGATCTCCTGGCCGGTATAGCACCCCTTCGTGAAACTGATGCCGTCGAGCACGTCGAGGTTGAGCATCTGGGCGACGAAGGACTCCGAGGTCGCCGAGTCGATCTGCGGCAGCCCGGCAGCGACGTCGGCCGCGCGCCATGCATCGGCGGCGCTCACGGCCGCGACGAACCCGCTGTCCGCGGGCAATGCCTGCACCGTGCGGTCACGGGACCAGCGAAACTCCACCACGGAGCCCGGGACGTCACGGGCGGGCGCGCCTTCCTCCGCCGCGCAGCCGACGAGGCGCAGATCGTCGGCGCGGCCGAGATCGACCTTGGCCCGCATTACGAACTTCCGCAGGCGGGCGAGCACGGCATCCGCCAGGTCCGCCGGGACGAGGGCGTAGACCGCCTCGGGCGTGGCGCGCAGTCGCAGCACCGCGACGACTCGACCCTGCGGCGTGTTGAGCGCCGCGAGCTGGGTGCGGCCGTCGGCGAGGAGGCGGGTGTCGTTCGTGAGCTGGCCCTGCAGAAAGCTCACGGCATCGGGCCCGGCGCAGCGCAGCAGCGCCAGGAACGGCAGGGACACGGGGCTGGGGCTGGGCACGTCGGGTTACCTCGGGTGGCCGCGAATGGTACCCCGCGGACGGCGGACGCTCATCCCGCGCTGCGGCGTGCGCCCCCGGTTAACGCGTCGGCGGCGGAAGTAAATTTGCCTTTAGGATCAAGATGGTGAATGGACCGGCGATCTGGCAGACTTGGGGACTGCCGTCATGAATGCACCGCAAGAAAAAGACGGGGTGTCAGAGCCTGCGACGCCCTCGACGCCCGCAGCGCAGCCCGAGCTTCCGCCGTCCCGCCCGCGCGAGATCGGGGGCCGCGGGGGCCTGGATCCCACGCGTTACGGCGACTGGGAGAAAGCGGGTCGATGCATCGATTTCTAGCGGTCGAGTCCAGGAGGTAATCTCGATGGCCCGGCACGCAAGGCCGCTGTCCCCGTTCCTGCACTACCGCTGGCTGTACAGCAACACGACGTCGATCCTGCACCGGATCACGGGAGTGCTGCTGAGCCTCGGTTTCTTCCTGCTGGTCTACTGGCTGGCCGCCGCGGCTGCCGGACCGGAGCGCTATGCCGCCGCGACGCGTTTCCTCGGCTCCTGGCTCGCGCAGGTCGTGCTGCTCGGCACGGCGCTGGCGTTCTGCTACCACCTGCTGAACGGCATCCGCCACCTGTTCTTCGACGCCGGCCACGGCTTCGAGCGCCCGGCCGCGCGCAAGTCCGGCTGGGCGGTCGGCATCGGCTCGATCGTGCTCGGGCTCGTCGTGTGGTTCGTGGTCCGCGCGAGCCTCGGGGGTGGAGCATGAGCACGCTGCGCACCCCGCTGCGCCGGGTGATCGGCCTCGGTTCGGCCAAGGGCGGGTCGGGGCACTGGTATTCGCAGCGCGTGACCGCGGTCGCCCTCGTGCTGCTCGGCGTCTGGTTCTTCGCAGGCCTCGTGCGACTCGAGGACGGCGGCTACGAGAGCGTGACGCGCTGGCTCGCCTCGCCGCTCTCGTCGGCGCTCGCGATCCTGCTCGTGCTCACGTCGGCGTGGCACGCGTTGCTCGGCCTGCAGGTGATCCTCGAAGACTACGTGGCGAGCAAGGGCCGGCGCGCGGTCCTGCTGCTCGCCGTCAAGTTCGCGTACGCGGTGGCCGCCGTCGTCGGCGTGCTGGCCGTGCTGCGCATCGCATTCGGAGCCGCGGCATGACGGCCTACAAGTTCACGGATCACACCTACGACGTCGTCGTGGTCGGCGCCGGCGGCGCGGGCCTGCGCGCCACGTTCGGCCTGGCCGAGGCGGGCCTCTCGACGGCGTGCGTCACGAAGGTCTTCCCGACCCGCAGCCACACGGTGGCCGCGCAGGGCGGCATCAGCGCCGCGCTCGGCAACATGGGC
>RPQJ01000080.1 GCA_003819815.1 Lysobacterales bacterium | reverse complement strand
GTGCTTCTCCGCGCCGCTCTTCTTCCACCTGACGCGCTTCTTCTTTACCTGATCGATGTGGATCGCGGCAGCCGCGGCGTGGGGTTTCGCGGAGGCGACGCTGTTCTTCGTCGTGCCCGACGTGCTGCTCACCTGGCTCGCGGGATTCCGGCCGCGCCTCGTGTGGCGGGCCGTCGCGGCGTGCCTCGTCGGGGCACTGGCAGGCGGGGCCGCGATGTACGTCGCGGCTCTGCAGTGGCCCGGCGCGATGCGCGCCCTGCTCGAGTTCGTGCCGGCCATCGGCGGCAGTCTCGTCGCCGATACGGCCTCGGCGCTCCACGCCGACTATGCGAGCGCCATGCTGCGCGCCGGGTTCACCGGCGTGCCCTACAAGATCCTCGCGGTGGAGTCGGGCGGCCAGGCCCAGGGCCTCGCCACGTTCCTCGCGTGGAGCGTGCCCGCGCGGCTTTCCCGCTGGCTGCTCATGGTGCTCGCCGCCCGCGGGATCGCGATCGTCGTGCGCCGGTGCTCGCAACGGGCGGACCGGATACTGTGGGCGCTCTGGGCGACGGTCTGGGGCATCGTCTACATCGTCTACTTCTCGGTGATGGACTGGTGATGGCCACGATCCCGCTCTGGTTCAAGCTCGCCTACACGGTCTTCGTGCTTTACGTCATGGCCGTCTGGTGGCGCCACTACACGTGGCGCAACTTCCTCTGGTTCTCCGACATCGCCTTCATCGGCGCCGTACCGGCGATGTGGCTCGAGAGCGCGACGCTCGCGAGCGTGCTCGCGGTCGCGGTGCTGCTGCCCGAGATCCTGTGGAACGTCGACTTCGCGGGACGGCTGCTGCTGCGCCGCCGGATCACGGGGCTGACGGACTACATGTTCGAGCCCGAGCGCCCGAGGCTGCTGAGGGGGCTGTCGCTCTTCCACGCGCCGCTGCCGCTGGTGCTGCTCTGGATGATCGCGGCGTACGGCTACGACTCGCGCGTGGGACTGCCCGGCGCGATCGCACTCGGAGCCGTCGTGCTGCCCTGGAGCCGCTGGGTCTCGACGCCCGAGAAGAACATCAACTGGGTGTACGGATTCGGCGCGCGCCGGGTGGCCTGGCCGGCATGGGTCTACGTGCCGCTCCTCTTCCTCGCGTTCGTGCTTTTCGTGTTCCTGCCGACCGACTGGCTGCTGCGGCGCTGGCCCTAGGTAGCTTCCCCGTTACCCGGCGCGCGGTTTCTGGTACGCTTCACTCCAGCATCTGGAATGGGGCGTGAGCCCCGGCCAACCTGCCTACCCGGGCAAGGTGGCGCGCGTCGAAAGACGCGGATGCGGCCGGAAGGCAACGAAGCGGGTCCAGCTATCGAACCCTCCGGCGCTCGTTTCGCGGCGCGGAGGGTTTTTCGTCTGAACCTCCCGCACGACGCGTGCGCCGATCGTTGAGCCTCCGGCCTGGCGCTGGATGGCCCGCGTGGGCCCGGAGGTTCGTCATGTCGCCCGTCACGTCCGCCCTGATCGAATACTGGCACCGCCTGCCGGTCGAATCCGTCCCTGCACGGCGCCGCCGCGTGGAGGCGCTCGCTGCTGCCGTCCAATCGGGCGCGAGCCCGCCCGCCGCGCTCGTAGCCTGTGCGCTCGGGGATCCCGAGGCGTCGGTCGTCGTCGAGGCGGTCTCTGGCTATGTCGAGGCGTCCGACTCACCGGCCGCAAGGCGGGCGGCGCTCGACGATGCCTGCGAATGGATCCGTCGCGACCTGGCCCTGAATCGTGGCGCGGTGTTCGCGGCACTGCTGCGCTCCGGGGCTGCCGAGGCCTTCGGAAAGCTCGCGCCCCACCGACTCGCCCTCGGGACGGCGGACGTCGAAACCGTCTGCCGGATCCTCGCTGGCTCGGCGGTTCCGCGGCGCACGCGCAGGTACCTCGAAGAATGGCTCGGGCTGCTCGAAGCGACGGACGGCCACGAGTTTGCCCGGCAGCGGGCGCTGTTGCGCGGCCTCGTCAGCGCGGGGAGCGAGCGACCGCGCGCCGTGGCCTGACTGACCGATCGGCGGCACTCGAGGCAACCCAGATCACCCGGATGGGTGAGCCGGTAAATTTTACATATTGATGCTAAGCAGCATCGAGAGTTGTTCGTAACTCTCTGAATAATAATAAAATATCCAGATCGGAACGGTTATTGCCTTCGATTTTCTCGGCCGTGACGAGTGGCCCAGATGCACTCGTCGCTGACCGATAACGAGGCAACGCAGAATGGGTGGGTCAGGGGGGCATCGGGGCGCCGCGGTCGCGGTGGTCCCGCTGGGGAGGATCGCTGACGCACCGGGCGCCCGCCCGGCCGCCGGCGTCCGCCTGCTCGATGCGACACCCGTCCGGCGTCCTGGCACCGAGCTGGCGCAAAACCAACAAGGAATGAGGAGTCGCCGATGATCACGAGACGGACGTTTCTCAAGTACACCGGTGGAACGACGCTGACGCTGTTTGCTACCGGAGTTGGAGGGCTGCGCAAGGCGATCGCCGCCGCGATCCCCGGCGGCACGCTCGACCTGGAGGGACTGCCCAAGTTCGGCACGCCCCTTCTGATCCCGCCCGTGATGCCGCGCGCCGGCGTGTGGCGTCTCAAGGACGGCCGTGCGGCGGACTACTACGAGATCTCGATGCGGCAGATCAGCCAGCAGATCCTGCCGGCGGGTTATCCCCGCACGACGGTGTGGGGCTACGGCGCCATCGCGGGCCAGCGTGGCCAGGGGCTGCTGCTGCACAATGCGCCTTCGCTCACGATCGAGGCCCGCTGGAACCAGCCGACCGTCGTGAAGTGGGTCAACGAGCTCGTCGACGCCAGCGGCAATTACCTGCCGCACCTGCTGCCGGTCGACCCGACGCTGCACTGGGCCAATCCGCCAGGCGGCCTCGACGGCCGCGACATGCGTCCCGGCTTCAGCGGCAAGACCTACGTGTCGCCCGACGCGTTCACCGATCCGGCCACGCAGTACACCCGCTACCCCGGCCCCGTTCCGATCGTGACGCACGTGCACGGCATGGAATCCGTCGGCGACGAGAGCGACGGCTACGCGGAGGCATGGTACCTGCCCGTCGCGGGCAACATCCCGGCCGGCTACGCCACGACCGGAACGTGGTACGACTTCTTCAAGGCGAAGGCTGCGAATTCCTACGGTGCGAACTGGGGCCCCGGATTCGCGACCTTCCGCTATCCAAACACCCAGCGTGCCTCGACGGTCTGGTATCACGACCACACGCTCGGCATGACGCGCCTCAACGTGTACGCGGGCCCAGCGGGCTTCTACATCATCCGTGGCGGCCCGGCCGGCGACGCCGCCGTACGCGATTCGCGCACGGGCCTCGCCGCGGTTCTGCCTGGTCCTGCGCCGCGCGAGAACGACGCGTTCCTGAAGGCCAGGAAGACCTACTACGAGATCCCGATCGCGATCCAGGACCGCTCGTTCAATGCGGACGGCTCGCTGTTCTACCCGAACACGCGCGACTTCTTCGATGGCGTCCCGGGTCCGTACCTGCCGGACACCGACATCTCGCCGATCTGGAACCCCGAGTTCTTCGGCAACGTGATGATGGTGAATGGCAACACCTGGCCGTTCCTGAACGTCGAGCAGCGTCGCTACCGATTCCGGTTCTTGAACGGCTGCGATTCGCGCTTCCTGATCCTCGACTTCAGCGGTATCCCGGGCGTCGAGGTCTGGCAGATCGGCAACGAGGGCGGCTTCCTCGCGGCCCCGGTCGACCACACGACGATCGGCGGCAACAAGCTGCTGATGGGCCCGGCCGAACGCGCCGACGTAATCGTCGACTTCACCAACGTGCCCGCGGGCAATTACGCCCTCGGCAACGTCGGGCCTGACGAGCCGTTCGGAGGCGGCGAGCCGACACGCGACTTCGAGGCCGCGGACCCGACGACGACAGGACAGGTCATGCAGTTCCGTGTCCGCCCGGCGCTGGCCGCCGATCCGACCACGCCGCCGCGCTTCCTCGTGTTGCCGCCCATCGTCCCCCTCACCGGCGGCGCGGCGCGCCCGCTGGCGCTGCTCGAGGAAATGTCGATGAACTTTACGGACGCGCCCGCCGAGACGCGGCTTGGCACGGTCAGTGTCGATGCGGCCACCGGCATCGGCACATGGCAGTCGCTCGCCTGGGAGGACCACGTGACCGAGAACCCCGCCGTCGGCGCGACCGAGGTCTGGGAGTTCTACAACGCTACGGGCGACGCGCACCCGATGCACGTGCACGAGGTGTTCTTCCAGGTCGTCGATCGGCAGGACATCTTCGTCGACGAGACGTCGACGTCGGTACAGGTGGTACCGGGCTCGGCGCCCGTGCCGCCGCAGCCGTGGGAGAGCGGCTGGAAGGACACCGTCATCGCGTACCCCGGACAGGTGACTCGTGTCCGCATGCAGTTCAAGTCGCCCGGCCAGTTCGTCTGGCACTGCCACATCGTCGAACACGAGGACAACGAGATGATGCGGCCGTACCGTGTCGGGCCGCTGCAGCCCGGGCAGCCGATGCCGCACGGTCACGGCGGCATGGCGAACGCCCAGGACGACCCGCAGGAAACGACGGATCGCTCCGCGTAGTCGGGGTGTCCACGGGTTGGGGGAGCGCGGCTGGACGGCCAGGGATCGGCCGTCCCGTCGCAGGCCAAGGTCCGCGAGGAATCAGCCCGCCGGCTCGAGCGCGGCGTCGACCCCGGGCAGGCGCACCGTGCCGAGCCAACCGGAGACGTCGCGGGCCTTGCGGTCGTCGAGCCACGTGAAGACCAGCGTGTGCCACGAGACGCGCTGCACGTAGGCGCGCGTCTCGTTGAAGGGGATGTTCTCGACCCACACGTCGGTCTCGACGGGCGCCGCGACGAGCCAGCGCCGGGCCGCGGCCGGGCCCGCGTTGTAGCCCGCGATCGCGACCGGCAGCTGGCCGTCCGCGCGCGCGATCAGGCTCTGCAGGAAGGCACCACCGAGCGGGACGTTGACGGACGGGATCAGCAGTTCGGTGCGGGTCGGCGGGCGCTGCCCGATCTTGCGCGCCGTCAGCGTCGCGGTCGACGGCAGGAGCTGCATGAGACCGAGGGCACCCGCGCTCGAGGCCGCGTCGGCACGAAACAGGCTCTCCTGCCGGATCACCGCATAGATCAGCGGCTGCGGCAGTCCGGTCTGCGCCGCGGCACGGCGCACCTCGGTGTCGAAGGGGCGGGGATAGAGCAGCTCGTAGTCGTCGAACTGCCCGAGTTTCGCCGCGGCGGCGATCGCCTGGAGGTGCCAGCCCCAGCCCGAGGCGAGATGCACGGCCTGCGTCTGCTGCGCCGGCGTCATGTCCTCGAGCGCGGCGTTCCACTCGGTGCGCGCTTCCGCGTCCATGTCGACGAGAATCAGCTCGTGCGTGCGGACGAGGCCCGGCAGGGCGGTTACTTTCGCAAGCTCCGCGGCGTCCCGGGGGATGCGCCGGGGCGTGGGCTCGAACCGCCGGCCGAGCCGTGCCGCCGAAAGCGTCGCATACCAGTTGTCGGTCGGCAGCACCGCTTCGTAACCCGCGCGCGCCGCCGTCTCGTCGCCGAGCTGCTCGGCGCTGCGGGCCTCCCAGTAGCGCCAGCGGTTCTGCTCGCGCAGCGGCTGCGGCATGGCTGCGATCGCGGTGCGGACGCGGGCCCAGTCGCCGGCCCAGAGCGCTGCGCGGACGTGCCACTCGTGGGCGCGCTCGTCGTAGTCGGCCGCCCGGGCCTGGCTGAAGTAACCGAGCGCACGTCCATCGCGCCGCCACGAGAGCGGCAGGGCGAGCGCAAGCGCGTAGGGACTCGCCGCAGCGGCGTCGAGGCCACGCGCCCGGACGAAGCCCGCGTAGCTCGCGGACGCCGCCTCGGGATCGTTCCGCGCGTAGCGCGTCCAGCCGTCGAGCAGCGCCGCGGGCTCGACGGCCCGGGTTGGGGCGGCGATCAACGCCTCGATCGACTGTGACGGCCTTTCGATGAGGCCCGCCCACTGGTTGATCGGCGCGGCCTGCGCCGGTGCGAGGGACTTGGCGAGAAATCGAGCGAGTCCTGCTTCCCCGGCCGCGAGCGCGAGACGTGCCCGCCGCTCGGTCAGTTCGGGCGTCAGCAGCCCCTGCGATCGAGCCCAGTCGAACGCCGGGTCGCACGCGGGCGGGACGCTCTTTGGCGCGAGCCAGGCCTGTGTCACCTCGTCGGCGAGACCCGTGGTGCGCCCGAGCGCGACGCGTGCGGCGAGCGCGTTGCAGCGGGCCGCGGCCGTGTCGTCGATCGCGGCGTCGTAGACGTCCAGGTAGCCGCCCCACGCCTTGCGCTCGGCGAGCGACATCAGCCAGGTGCGTCGCAGCGAACGTGCCGCCGGCTGGTCCCCGTGCGCGACGATGAACGCCTCGATCTCCGGCGCCGCCGCCGGATCGTCGATGCGCCGCTGCAGCCGGGCCGCCTGGAGGTACGGATACAGCGGATAATCACGCAGCGCTTCGCTGTCCGCGGGCGCGAGCCCGTTGAGCGGCGCCAGGCGAACGGCGGCGTACGCCGCCTGGAATTCGCGCCGCGTCTCGTCCAGCGTCGCGGCGCAGGCCGCAACCCCCGTGAGCGCAGTGAGCGCGAAGACGCAGACGGCGAAACAGGGCAGGGCGCGGATCATGGCGGGAGTTTAGCGGCTGGGCGGCGTCCGGATGCGCTGCAACAAGCCGGGTCGGCACCGGGCGCGTCGCAGATGGTGGAGCGCCCCGTCGTGTACGTGGTCATAACCAATTGATGGCTTGAGATATTTTGTCCCGTCCGCAGGAGCGCTGGCCGTCGCTGGACAATATCTCGGTAAGCCCTGTTAACAACCGTGGTGCACTGCCCCAAACTTCGCGGCAGCCCGCGTGCATTCAACGAAGGGAGAGACTCTCATGCTCTATTCCGGACCCGCCTTCAGTGCGACGGCGGTGGGTGACGGCATCGTCGAACTCAAATTCGACCTGACCGGAGATTCCGTCAACAAGCTCAACCAGGCGGCGCTGCGCGATTTCGACGCGGCGACGCAGGCCATCGCCAAGGATTCGTCCGTCAAGGGTGTCATCGTGACGTCCGGCAAGCCGGTCTTCATCGTCGGCGCCGACGTCACCGAGTTCGGCGGCATGTTCGCCGCGGGCGAGGAGGGGGTTGCGAAGGGCGTGCTCGAGGTGAACCGCATGCTGAGCCGCTTCGAGGACCTGCCGGTGCCGACCGTCGCCGCGATCAACGGCGTGTGCCTCGGCGGCGGGCTCGAGCTCGCGCTCGCCTGCGACTACCGCGTGATGTCGACGGCTGCTTCGGTCGGCTTCCCAGAGGTCAAGCTCGGCATCTTCCCGGGCTTCGGCGGCTCGGTGCGCATGCCGCGCGTGATCGGCATCGACAACGCGATCGAGTGGATCGCCGCAGGTGCCGACAAGAAGCCGGACGTCGCGCTCAAGGACGGTGCCGTGGACGCCGTTGTCGCGCCCGAGAAGCTGCGTGACGCCGCCCTCGCGATGGTGCGGCAGGCGATCGACGGCAAGCTCGACTGGAAGGCGAAGCGCGCCGAGAAGCTTGCTCCGGTCAAGCTGAACGGCATCGAGCAGCTGATGGCGTTCAACAGCGCCATGGCGGTGGTCGGCGCCCAGGCGGGCCCGAACTACCCGGCCCCGATGCTCGTGCTGCGCAGCATGCAGGAAGGCGCGACGAAGGGCCGCGACGAGGCGCTCGTGATCGAAGGGAAGGCCTTTGCGAAGGCGGCGGTGACGCCCCAGGCGAACGCGCTGATCGGCCTCTTCCTCGCGGACCAGGTCGTCAAGAAGACCGCCGGCACGTGGGCGAAGAAGGCCACGGCCGAGATCAAGCAGGCCGCGGTCCTCGGCGCCGGCATCATGGGAGGCGGGATCGCCTACCAGAGCGCGTCGAAGGGCACGCCCATCATCATGAAGGACATCCGCTCCGAGGCGCTCGACATCGGGATGAACGAGGCCGGCAAGCTGCTGTCCAAGCAGGTCGAGAAGGGCCGGATGAAGCCCGAGGCGATGAGCGCGACGCTCTCGCGCATCCGCCCGACGTTGAACTACGGCGACTTCAAGGAAGCCGATATCGTCATCGAGGCGGTGGTCGAGAACCCGAAGGTGAAGAAGGCCGTGTTCGCGGAGCTCGAGGGGCTCATCCGTGAGGACACGATCATCGCCTCGAACACCTCGACGATCTCGATCACGTTCCTCGCCGAGGGCCTGAAGCGCCCGCAGAACTTCGTCGGCATGCACTTCTTCAACCCGGTGCACATGATGCCGCTCGTCGAGGTGATCCGCGGCAAGCAGTCGTCCGACGCAGCGGTCGCGACGACCGTGAAGCTCGCCCAGAAGATGGGCAAGACGCCGATCGTCGTGAACGACTGCCCGGGGTTCCTCGTGAACCGCGTGCTGTTCCCGTACTTCGCCGGCTTCCACATGCTGCTCAGGGACGGCGCGGACTTCCAGGCCGTCGACAAGGCGATGGAGAGGTTCGGCTGGCCGATGGGCCCCGCGTACCTGATGGACGTGGTCGGCATGGACACGGCGGTGCACGCGGCGGGCGTGATGGCCGAGGGCTTCCCGGACCGCATGCAGCCCGACTTCACGAGCACGACGCAGGTGCTGGTCGAGCAGAAGCGCTACGGGCAGAAGACGGGCAAGGGCTACTACTCGTACGAGCCCGACAAGAAGGGCAAGCCGAAGAAGAGTCCGGACCCGGCGACGTACGAGCTCGTGAAGGGCGTCGTGGCGGAGCGCCGCGAGTTCGCGCCCGAGGAGATCGTCGCGCGCTGCATGGTGCCGATGGTGAACGAGATCGCGCGCTGCCTCGAGGACAAGATCGTCGCGACGCCGCAGGAAGCGGACATGTCGCTGATCTACGGCATCGGCTTCCCGCCGTTCCGCGGCGGCGCGTGCCGTTACGTCGACCAGATGGGCGCGGCGAACTTCGTCGCGCTGGCGGACAAGTACGCGTCGCTCGGCAAGCTGTACGACGCGCCGCGGCTGCTGCGCGACATGGCGGCCGGCAACCGGAAGTTCTTCGGCTGACCGGCGGCCACCACCGAACACGGGAGAGATCCACATGAGCCTGAATCCACGCGATGTCGTCATCATCGACGGCGTGCGCACGCCGATGGGCCGCTCGAAGGGCGGCATGTACCGCAACGTCCGCGCCGAGGTGCTCTCGGCCGAGCTGATCAAGGCGCTGTTCCGGCGCAACCCGGCCGTGCCGATGGCGGAAGTCGAGGACGTCATCTGGGGCTGCGTCAACCAGACGCTCGAGCAGGGCATGAACATCGCCCGAAACGCGCTGCTGCTCGCCGGCCTGCCGCACACGGTGCCCGGCCAGACGGTGAACCGCCTGTGCGGCTCGTCGATGCAGGCGCTGCACACGGCAGCCGCGCAGATCATGACCGGCCAGGGCGATGTGTTCGTGATCGGCGGCGTCGAGCACATGGGCCACGTCGGCATGATGCACGGCATCGACCTGAACCCGTCGTCCTCGAAGCAGTACGCCAAGGCCTCGAACATGATGGGCCTCACGGCGGAGATGCTCGGTCGTATGCACGGCATCACGCGCGAGATGCAGGACCGCTTCGCGCTGCGCTCGCACCAGAAGGCCTGGGAGGCCACGCAGCAGGGCCGCTTCAAGAACGAGATCGTCGGCATCGAGGGACACGACGCCGACGGGGTGAAGGTGCTCTGCGAGATCGACGAGGTGATCCGCACGGACGCCTCGTACGAGGCGCTCGCGTCGCTGAAGCCCGCCTTCGACCCGAAGAACGGCACGGTGACGGCGGGTTCGTCCTCGGCGATCTCGGACGGCGCCGCCGCGATGCTCGTCACGAGCTGGGAGCGGGCGAAGTCGCTCGGCCTGAAGCCGCGGGCGAAGATCGTGTCGATGGCCGTTGCGGGCTGCGACCCCGCGATCATGGGCTATGGCCCGGTGCCGGCGACCAAGAAGGCGCTGAAGCGCGCCGGCCTGACCATCGAGAACATCCAGGTCGCGGAGCTGAACGAGGCGTTCGCGGCGCAGTCGCTGCCCGTCGTCAAGGACCTCGGCCTGATGGATCGCATGGATACCACCGTGAACCTGAACGGCGGCGCGATCGCGCTCGGCCATCCGCTCGGCTGCTCGGGCGCGCGCATCACGACGGCGCTCCTGAACACCATGGAGCAGAAGGGCGCCGAGGTCGGGCTCGCGACGATGTGCATCGGGCTCGGGCAGGGCATCTCGACGATCCTCGAACGGTACCGGGTTTAAGTTCCGCAAGTTCCTGAGTTCGCGGCGGCGGGCGACGCACCGGGCGTCCCCGCTGTCCGCTGGCTCCGGTCGAGCGCCTGCGACACGGCCGACGTGCTGCACCCGAGCCTGCGCGCCACCTCGCTCCGTGTCGCGATGCCGCTTT
Organism: Lysobacterales bacterium; assembly: GCA_003819815.1. Lineage (GTDB taxonomy): Bacteria > Pseudomonadota > Gammaproteobacteria > Steroidobacterales > Steroidobacteraceae > RPQJ01. Next base: position 5,969 of record RPQJ01000080.1, on the reverse strand, counting down.
CGACCGCTCGTACCGAGATTTCGCGGCGCGCCCGAGTTGCGTCGCGACTGCGGTCGCCGGCAAGAATCCGCTCCGCCGTGACACCTAGCTCCCGGCAGGTCTGCTCGACCACCTCGTCGAGTGACCGCTTCAGCCCTGGCGGCACTGGCTTTGCCGCCTGCGCAATGCGTTTGCGGAATGCCTCGTCACCCAGCACCCGGCCGTCGCCGGAAGTTCCCTCCCGTAGAGGCGATCGCAGCGGTCGGCCGATGGCAGCGGCGACGAAGCGCGAGTAGGCGAGACGCGCGGTCGCAAGGTCGCGATCGAGCCGCGCCAGCACGGCGCCGGTCTCGAGCCACGGACGATGTCGCTCGCCGAGATACTCGTGATGGCTGCACCACGGGTAGTCGGCCGGATCCCGCACGAGACCGCCTCGCACCGGGTTCAAGTGGATGTAGCGCACGAGCACGAGCAGATAGCGGTCCGTGTCAACCAGCGTGGCGTGGTGCCGCCGCTCGAAGAAGTGCCCGGTCGTCTCGGACCGGCGCTGCACGTAGCGGGCATAGCGGCTCGCGATCCGCTGCATCGGCCGGCCGAGCGGGGCGGCGCCGACCTCAACGAGCAGGTGGATGTGATTGGGCATCCAGCAGTACGCATGGACGCGGGCGCGGTCCCGCTCGCACGCGTCACCCACGATCGTCTCGAGACGGGCCGTGTCGCCGTCCTCGCGGAATATCGGCTCGCGGTGATTCCCCCGCAGCGTGACGTGATAGAGGCCGCCCGGGACGTGCAGTCGGGAAGGTCGGGCCATCCTTGGGCTCCGTGCACCGCAGCGGTGCGATCGCGCGTCAGCGTCGCACGATGGAAGCGCGGCATCCGGCGCAGACGTGGCCGTTTCGTTCCAAAACGCCGGTCAGCCCCTACCACGGTCCCAACTTTCCGCAATTTCGGCGGAGACCCGTGTGGGGGATAGTCGGCTCCGGTAGCGCAAGGGGCCTGGGTGATCGCGGCCGTCGCGGTCCGCACCGGCGGCACACCTGCGAGATATTCGGAACTTTCGGAACTTAAACCCGGCACCGTCGGGGGAGCTCCTAATGGACAACAAGGCGAAAGACGTTGCAATGCAGCTGGCCGAGGACGCCCGCCAGGCTGAATGGGAGTCCGTCAGCTTCACGGCCGAGGTCTTCAAGGGCAATTTCCGCTGGGACCTGATCCATCCGTTCCCGGTGCAGTCGCCTGAGGACCGCAAGATCGGCGACGACTACCTCGTCAAGGTCCGCGAGGTCCTCGAGAAGCACGTCGATCCCTACAAGATCGACGAGCAGGGCGAGTACCCGCGCGAGGCGCTCGAGGCGATGGCCGCAATCGGCCTCTTCGGCATGAAGATCCCGAAGGAGTACGGTGGACTCGGCTTCTCCGTCACCAACTACGCACGCGTGCTCGGGCTCATCGGCAGCTACTGCTCGAACACGGTCACGTACCTTTCCGCCCACCAGAGCATCGGCGTGCCTCAGCCGCTGCGTGAGTTCGGCACCGAGGAGCAGAAGCGCAAGTACCTCCCGCGCCTCGCGCGCGGTGAGATCTCCGCGTTCGCGCTCACCGAGCCGGACGTCGGCTCCGACCCGGCCCGCATGACGACCATTGCGACGCCGACCGAGGACGGCAAGGGCTGGATCCTGAACGGCGACAAGCAGTGGTGCACGAACGTCACCGATCCGAAGACGACGCTGATCGCGGTCCTCGCGCGCACGCCGGACAAGGAACTGCCGAACGGCAAGAAGGTCCCGCAGATCTCCTGCTTCGTCGTCGAGACGGCCTGGCCCGGCGTCGATCGCGTCCGCCGTTCCACGTTCATGGGCCTGCGCGGCATCCCGAACGGCTCGGTGACGTTCAAGGACGTGTACGTGCCGGCCGAGAACCTGATCGGCAAGCCCGGCGAGGGCCTCAAGATTGCGCTCGCGACGTTGAACGTCGGCCGCCTGGGCCTGCCTGCGGCCGGCATCGGCGTCGGCATGGCGTTCGTCGAGGACGCGCGCTGGTGGATCACCGTCCGCCAGCAGTGGGGCCAGCCGGTCGGCAAGCACCAGGCGATCGCCAAGATGGTCTCGAACTACGCGGCCCATCTCTTCGCGATGAAGAGCATGGTGTACCTCACCTGTGCGTTCGCGGACCGCAAGAACGTCGACATCCGCCTCGAGGCGGCGGCGGCGAAGTACTTCTGCTCCGAAACGCTCTACCGCATCCTCGACGACTACCTGCAGGTGCGCGGCGGCCGCGGCTACGAGCGCGCGACCTCGCTGTACGAGCGTGGCGAGCGCCCGACCAGCGTCGAGATGGCGATCCGCGACATGCGCGTCGGCCGCATCTTCGAGGGCTCGTCGCAGGTGATGCACCTGATCATGGCGCGCGAGGCGCTCGACACGCACTTCAAGCTCGTGATGCCGATCATCCAGCCGAAGCCCGGCCAGAAGGTCTCGAAGGGCGAGGCGATGATGAAGGCCGCGGGCTTCTACTCGACGTGGCTGCCGAAGCTCTTCATGCCGGAGACCCCGCACCACTTCGAGGCGAAGCACCTGAGCGAGGTGAACCGCAAGCACCTCGGTTACGCGGGCAAGACCAGCAAGCTGCTCGCGCGGCGCCTGTTCGCGACGATGGCCAAGTACGGGCCGAAGCTCGAGAAGGAGCAGCTCATCCTCGGCAACTTCGTCGACATCGGCGTCGACCTGTTCGTGATGGGCACCACGCTCGCGTACGCGGACCACCTGCTCGGCGAGAATCCCGCCGACACGTCGCCGCAGGAGCTCGCGGATCTCTTCTGCCGCGAGGCGCGGCGCCGCATCGACGCGAACTTCCGCGCAGTCAAGTCGAACAACAATCGCTCCTACCGCAAGGTCGCGGGGCAGTTCATGGAAGGCAAGTTCGGCTGGCTCGCGGACGGCTCCATGAATCCGATCCCGCCGCAGTACCGCGACTGGGAGAAGAACGACTACGATCACCCTGCGCAGACGGTGGGCAAGCGCAAGCCGCCGGAGGACCGCAAACCGGCGGCCGCCTGAGGCGGGGCCCGGTCGCGTGGCCACGTTCGCGATCACGGGCGCAGCCCGCGGCATCGGCTTCGAGCTGTGCCGCCAGCTGCGCGGACGCGGGGAGCGGGTCGTTGCAATCTGTCGGCGGCCCGAGTCGGAGCTGCAGGCGCTCGGCTGCCGGGTCGTCGACGGGATCGACGTCGCGGAAGACGGCTCCGTCACACGGCTCGCCCGCGAGCTTTCGGGGGAACGGATCGACGTGCTGGTGAACAACGCCGGCATCCTGTCCCGCGAAACTCTCGATGATCTCGACCTCGACCGCATCCGGCGCCAGTTCGAGGTCAACGCGCTCGGGCCGCTCCGGGTCACGCGTGCCCTGCTGCCGAATCTAGGTGCAGGTGCCAAGGTAATCATCGTCACCAGCCGAATGGGCTCGATGGCCGACAACGGCAGCGGCGGATACTACGGTTATCGGATGTCCAAGGCGGCCGTGAACATGGCGGGCGTGAGCCTTGCCCGCGACCTGGCCCCGCGCGGCATCGCCGTAGGACTGCTGCATCCCGGCATGGTGGCGACCGAGATGACCGGACGCGAGGGGATACCGGTGGAGGAGGCCGCCCGGAACCTGATCGCGCGCATCGATGAGCTCGAACCCACGCAGTCGGGTTCCTTCCGGCACGCGAACGGCGAACCGTTGCCCTGGTAGGCCGGCCCTGGCCGGAACTTGCGAAACTTAAACCCGGCACCTGTCCGGCATCAGGCCGGCTTCGCGGATAACCCGGATCACGCCCTCCGCGTCGTCGACGCGGTGGATGAAGTGTGTGTCCTCGGGGCTGATCGTCCCCTCGCGAAGCATGGTGCCGGCGACGAACTCCACGAGGTCGTCCCAGAATCCGGCGCCCACCGCGATCAGCGGGAAGCGCTCGAGTTTGTCCGTCTGCATCAGCGTCGCGATTTCGAACGCTTCGTCGAGCGTCCCGAAACCGCCCGGCATCACGACGAAAGCCGTCGAATACTTGACCAGCATCACCTTGCGCACGAAGAAGTGATCGAGCTGGATGAACCGGTCGAGGTAGCGGTTCGGCTGCTGCTCGCGGGGCAGTACGATGTTGCAGCCGAGGCTCGGCCCCCCGGCCTCCCGCGCGCCCCGGTTGGCGGCCTCCATGATCCCGGAGCCGCCGCCGGTCATGACCGCGAAGCCCGCCCGCGCGAGTGCCGCGCCGACTTCCCGGGCGAGCCGGTAGTATGGATGGCTCTCGGCGAACCGGGCGGAGCCGAAGACGGTGACGCACGGCTGCGTGAACTCGAAGCTCTCGAAACCGCGCAGGAACTCGAGGAATATCCGCACCGCGCTCGCGAGGTCCGCCTCGCGGGGCCGCCTTCCGGCAAGAAACAGCTTCTCGGCGCTCTCGACGTGGGGCAGCAGGGAGGAGCGCCGGTCGGAAGGCGGCGGGGCGGCATCACTCATCACGACCTCCGGGGCTCGTTCGCCGGCTACAATGCCGGCCGTGCCCGACCGTGGCAACCCGCCGGAGACGCCGATGATCGGTTACGTGACGCTGGGGACGAACGACCTCGACCGCGCCGCGCGATTCTACGACGCGCTGCTGGGCGAACTCGGCGCAAAGCGCATGATGGCGAGCGACCGGTTCGTCGTCTGGTCCGTGACCCCGGACCGGCCCGCGCTCGGGGTCTTCGTGCCCTACGACGGCCGGCCGGCGATGCCCGGCAACGGCGGTATGGTCGCGCTGGCCGTCGACACGCCGGAGAAGGTAGCTGCGCTCTACCGCCGCGCCATCGAACTGGGCGCGACGGACGAGGGCGCCCCGGGGCCGCGCGGCATCCCGGGGTTTCACGCGGGATACTTCCGCGACCTGGACGGCAACAAGCTCAACTTCTTCTGTTTCGCATCCTGACCGGCGCCCGCCACGGCCGATCGAGGCACGCATGCCCAGCAAGGTTCCCGAAGGCGAGACGCGCGGCTGGATCATTCCGATCGGCGGCGCGGAAAACAAGGAAAACGACCGCCGCATCCTCGAGCGCTTCGTCGACTGCTCGGGTGGCCGCGACGCCGACATCGTCGTGATCCCGACGGCGAGCCGGCTTCACGAGACGGGTCCGCGCTACCGGAAGCTCTTCGAGGAGCTCGGGGCCGCACGGGTGGAAGTGATGGATTTCGACACGCGCCGCGACTGCCAGGAGCCCAGCCGGCTGCAGCGGCTCGGGGACGCCACCGGCGTGTTCTTCACCGGCGGCAACCAGCTGCGCCTTTCTACGCTGCTCGGGGGCACGCCGGTCGCGAAGCTCGTCCGCATCCGCAACGCTCACGGCGTCACCGTCGGCGGGACCAGCGCCGGCGCGAGCATCCTGAGCGAGCACATGATCGCGTTCGGCGACGAGGGCTCGTCCGTGATCTCGGGCAGCGTGCGTCTCGCGCCGGGGCTCGGCCTCACGAACCGCTTCATCATCGACCAGCACTTCCGCCAGCGCGACCGGCTCGGGCGACTGCTCACCGCGCTCGCGTACAACCCGTTCGCGATCGGCATCGGCCTCGACGAGGACACCGCGGCCTTCATCGGGCCCGACGAGACGGTCGAAGTCGAGGGCAGCGGCGGCGTGACGATCGTCGATGCAGCCGACGTCAGCTACTCGTCGATGGACAGCGTGTCCGAGGGGCAGCCCGTCTGCATGCTGGGCCTGCGGCTGCACGTGCTCGTGTCGGGCTCGACGTTCAACCTCCACACGCGCGTCGCGGCGCCCGGGTCGCTGGTGCAGCCCAAGGAATAGCGGCTGCGCTGCCGCTTGGAGCGCGTCGGGTACGGACCGGAGGGCCCGCCCGCAACGGGAGCGGGGGCTATCCTTCAGGGACGGGTTCACGCGTCCCGGGCAGGCCTTCCCGGCACCCGCACTCGCTGCAGTGGGTGTGGCGTCAAGATTGCGGAGCGGATGCGGAAGCCGCGACTC
>RPQJ01000079.1 GCA_003819815.1 Lysobacterales bacterium | reverse complement strand
GCCGAACAGCGCTCCGCCCAGGTGCGCATCGTGATTGATCCGGCCCCTGGCCTGTCGAGCGGAGTACCAGGAGTACGCGACGTAGGCCACGGCGAAGAGCGGCGCAGGAATCGGCAGCGGGATCGGGATGATGAAGAGCTTCATCCACGGGAAGTAGACCACGGCCGCGAACAGCACCGCCGAGATCGCCCCCGAGGCGCCGAGCGACGCGTACTGCGGATTGTTGCGGTGCTTGAAGTACGTGCCGAAGTCGCTCACGACCAGCGCGAGGAAGTAGAGCGCCGCGAACCGCACGGGACCGATCTGACGTTCGAGCGGGAACGCGAAGAAGTAGAACGTCACCATGTTGAAGAGCAGGTGCGGCAGGTCGGCGTGCACGAACCCGCTCGTCACCACCGTCGCGTACTCGCGGCGGCGCAGGAACCAGTAGGGCCGGAACAGGCTGCGCTCGACGATCGCGGGCTTCGCGTAGAGGCCCGCAAGGCTCGCCGCGATCGTCACGACGAAGATGACGAGCGCGACGCTCACGATCGGTCGTGCTTCACGTAAATGAGCGCGTCCGTCGCGAAGCCGAGCTCGCGCGCGCGCTCGACGAGCCGGTCGACCGCCTCGCGCGGCGGGTCGGGCCGGCGCGAGAGGATCCACAGGTACGACCGGGTCGGGCCCGACACCAGCGCAAGCTGGTAGTCGGGGTCCAGCTCGATCACGTTGTAGCCGCCGTAGAACGGCCCGAAGAACGACACCTCGAGCATCGCGCGGTCCGGCGGGCCGGCAAACCTCGCGCGCCCGCGCGCCTCGCGCCACTCGCCCTTCGCGACGTCGTAGCCGCGGTTCAGCACGTCGATCGTGCCGTCGTCGCCAGGCGCATACGTCGCCGTGATGTTCTCGAGTCCGCGCTCGAAGGGATGGTCGAGCCGCGCGATCTCGTACCACTGGCCGAGGTAGCGATCGACCTCGAATCCGTCGACGGCCTCGACGCCCTCCGGGAGCTGTGCGCAGCCGGCGATAAACATCAATGCGATCAATGCGATGCGGTGCATGGGAAGTGCCGGAAAGCCGCATTGCCGCGGCGCAGCGGCAAGCCTATAAGAAAAGTGGCCGGCCGACGAGCCGGCCGGACGTCAGGAAGAGGTGCGCCATGAAGGCCATACGCGCCGGGAAAGGCGCCGTCGCGCTTGCTCTCTCGACGCTCTGCTGCTCGACGCTCGTGCACGCCCAGTCCGGCGACCCGGACTGGCGTGGGCTCTACTTCGGCGCGGGCGGCGCCTACCAGAACGTGAGCGTGGAGGTCGGCGATTACTGCGACGACTGCTGGTGGGGCGACTACGACGGCTACGACCAGGGCGACGGGGACTTCGGCTACACGGTCCATGCGGGCTGGCGGATCTTCCGCTACGCGGCGCTCGAGGCCGGCTACGCGAAGACCGGGACGCTGAGCTGGGACGAAGACCTCGTGTACATGCCGGAGTTCGACGACTTCTACAACAACCGCGTCGACTTCGACGCCGAGGTGACCGACGTCTCGGTGCTCGGCATCCTGCCGTTCGCCAACTGGGAGCTCTACCTGCGGGTCGGCGCCGGGATGTGGGACGGCGAGAGCCGCCAGAAGCTCGACCAGTCGTTCGGCGACGACGTCGTCCGCCGAAGGGTCTCGGACGACGGCACCGGCCTGCTCGGCGGGCTCGGTTTCGGCGTGACGTTCGCGCGCGGCTGGCACGCGCGATTCGAAGCCCAGGCCGTCACGATCGACGGCGACGTGCTGAACGTGCGCGACGACGCGGACCTCGATTCGTTCAACCTCGAGCTGCAGTACCGCTTCGGGGCCGCAGCGGCGCCGCCGCCCTCCGCTGCGCCTGCGCCGCCGCCGGCTACGCCTTGAGCGTCGTGATTCCCGCCACGCCCTTGGCGCGCGGCGGGATCTTCGCGAGCTTCGCCGCGGCCTCGGCCTTCACCTTCGCGAGCAGCACCGGGTCGCGACGCAGTTCGTCCGCGAGCGCACGCTTCTCCGCCACCAGTTCGTCGCTCAGCAGCCGGCCGAACGTGCGGAGCGGCGCGATCCGGAAACCGTGCTTGCGGAAGAGACGGTAGATCTCCTTCACGCGCGCCGGCGCCACGTCGCGCCCGAGCGTGAAGCACTCGAACCGCCGCTCCATGGCGAGCAGCGCCGCTTCGGCCAGGCACGCGTAGGCGACGCCCTGCGGCAGGCCGATGTCGAAGCTGAAGCGCACGGGCCCCGGGATCAGCACCTCGCCACTCTCGACCACGAGCACGTCGGGACGCACAGCCGCCTCTTCCTCCGAGATGTCCGGCGGCAGCGCCACGTCGAGGATCACGGCACCCGGTTTGCACTGGCTCACGTCGAGCACGCGCTGGCCGAACGCCGAGGTGGCGGTCACGATCAGGTCGCACTCGCCGACCCAGGGCGCGGTGCTCAGGTCCGTCACGACGCGCGCATCCGGCGTCTCCTCGAGGATCGTCTGCTTCAGCGCCTCGAGCCGCGGCGGCTCGATCGACACGAGCACGACATCCCTGACGGCCGACGCGAGCAGCCGCGAGCAGACCGAGCCGATCGCGCCGGTCGCGCCGACGACCATCGCACGTCCGTGGGCGAGGCTCGGCCAGCCGAGGCGCTTCGCGGTCAGCTTCGCCGTCTCGAGCGTCGCGGCGATCGTGAGACTGTTGCCGGTCGTGACGGGGATCGGCGCCCGGCGCGCGACGGTGACGCCCGCGTCGCCGACCACCTTCGTGAACGCGCCGAGCCCGACGATGCGGGCACCTCGTCCCGCGGCGTCGCGGATCGCCGCGTCGAGCCGCGAGTAGGTGAACTCAGGCGCGCGCGTGAGCATCTGCCGCGGCGTCGCGCCGAGCGCGTAGATGAGCCCGTCGATCGGCCGACCCGTCGCCTCGGAGCGACCGCCCTTGACGGTGCCCACGTACTGCGCGGGCATGTAGGCCGCGCCGGTCTCGACGACGCGGCGAGGCAGGTGACGCGTCCAGGCGAAGCGCGGATGGTTGGCGAGGTAGTCGACCGTGAGCGGGTGCAGCACGAATGCGAAGCGCGCGGAATCGGCTGGCGTCGCCGTGGTCGTTCGATCTGGGCTCGCGGCCTGCATCGACGGACTCCCCCGGAAATCCCTGCGGATTCTTGGGTCCACGGGGCCGCGCCGGTATTCGTAAATCGCGCAGTTTCCTGCGGGATCGCGGCCTCAGCGCAGTCGGAGCCTGCCTGCCGCCCCGGGACGGCGGCCGCGCTTGCCGGCGTAGAACTCCTCGAGGCGCTCCATGTCGCGCGTCTTGTCGCCGGTCATGCGCAAGTAGGTGTCGATGCCGACGGTGCGCGTGCCGTAGTCGATGTAGCCAAGGCCGATCGGCACGTCGGCGCCGAGCGCGAGCTGGTAGAAGCCGGACTTCAGGTGGTCCGCATGGCTGCGCGTGCCTTCGGGTGCGATCGCGACCCACATCCACTCCCGCCGCCGGTATTCCTCGAGCAGCGCGGGAATGAATCCCTGCGTACGGCGGCGATCGAGGGGTATGCCGCCGATGCGCTCGAACCAGCGCCCGATCGGTCCGCGGAACATCTCCCTCTTGCCGATCCAGTTCGCCGGCAGGCCGTTGCCGATCCGGAACAGCACGCCGACGATGAAGTCCCAGTTCGAGGTGTGGGGATAAACGATGATCACGCCCTTCGGCTCGGGCGGCCAGACGAGGCGGCTGCGCCAGCCGAAGAGCCGGAGCAGCCCGAGTGCGGCGCGCCGAAACGGGGATCGCGCGTTGCGCGAGCGCGCGGCGATGTCAGGTCCGAAATCGGGCGTCATGGCGCCCAGTGTGCCGGATCCGGGCCTGGCTGACAGCCAGGTTCGTACGAGCCTGCAGCATATCGGCTGTATCGAGTCGGCCAGCTTTCCTACAATGGCGGGATGACTACGGCAAACGAACACCCCGTCGTTCCGCCCGGCCTCGACAGCGTCTCGGTCGTGCTCGCCGGCAGCGGCGGCGCCGGCGTGATGACCGCCGGCAACATGCTGCTCGAAGCCGCGGCCCATGCCGGCTACTACGCCTTGATGACGCGTTCGTCGGGCCCGCAGATCCGCGGCGGCGAGGCGGCCGCGCTCATCAGGATCGCGACGCGGCCGGTCGAGTGCATGGAGGATCGCTTCCACGTGCTCGCGGCCGTCGACTGGGAGAACGTGCAGCGTTTCGACGCGGAGATCCCGCTCGGGCCTTCGAGCCTGGTGCTCGGCGACCCGGACCAGGGCGAGCCGCCCGCCGCGTTCCTCAGATCCGGCCCTCGACGCGCGGCACTGCCGCTCAAGAGGATCGCCCGTTCCATTCCCGACGCCAGGCCGAACATGGTGCTGCTCGGTGCGCTGGCATCGCTCGTCGGATTGCCGGAAGCCTCGGTCGGGCACGCGGTCGGGAAATCGCTGGGCAAGCGGCCGGCCTCGCTCGGCCCCAGCCTCGCGGCGGTCGCAGCGGGGCGCGCGGCAGCTGCCGACATCCAGGCGCGCCACGGCCTCGCACCGCCGCCGGCGCGTGCCGGCGCACGCTGGCTCGTCACGGGCAACGAAGCGGCAGGCTACGGGGCCATCAAGGGCGGCGTGCGGTTCGTAGCGGCGTACCCGATCACGCCGGCGACGGAACTGCTCGAGTGGATGGCGCCCGCGCTCGCCGAAGTCGGCGGCACGCTGGTGCAGGCCGAGGACGAGCTCGCCTCGATCAACATGACGATCGGTGGGTCCTACGGCGGCGTGCCCGCGCTCACGGCGACGTCGGGCCCGGGACTCTCGCTGATGATCGAGGCGCTCGGCCTCGCCGTCGCCGCGGAAGTTCCGCTCGTCGTCGTCGACGTCATGCGCGTCGGCCCGTCGACCGGCATACCGACCAAGTCCGAGCAGGGCGACCTCAACATTGCGGTCCACGGACTGCACGGCGACGCGCCGCACCTGGTGCTCGCGCCGAATTCCGTGGCGGACTGCCTGCGCACGACGCAGTGGGCCGTGCAGCTCGCCGAAGCGCTGCAGGCGCCAGCCATCGTCCTCTCGGACCAGTTCCTCGGCCAGGCGCGCTCGGTCGTCGACCGGCCGGCAGATACGCCTGCCCTCGCGGGTCGCGACGTGGCCGCGACCGCCGTGCCGGGTTACCGACGCTACGCGCTCACCGACAGCGGCGTATCGCCGATGGCGATCCCGGGCTCCGCCGGCAATGCCTACACCGCCGACGGCCTCGAGCACAACGAGCGCGGCAATCCGTCGTCGCAGGCGACGGACCACGTGGCGCAGCTCGACAAGCGGCTGCGCAAGCTCGAGTCGTTCGACTACGGCGACGCGTGGGCCGACCTCGAGGGCGACGCGACGGCCGATGCCGTCGTCGTGACGTTCGGTTCGTGCACGGGACCGGTGCGGGAGGCGCTCGAGCGCGCGAAGGCGGACGGCCTGCGTGCGCGGCTCGTCTCGTTGAGGCTCCTGTCGCCCTTGCCCGCGTCGCGGCTCGAGGCGGCGCTCGCAGGCGCGCAGCGGATCCTCGTCGTCGAGCAGAACCACTCCGGCCAGCTGCACCGGCATCTGCGTGCCGAGTGCGACCTGCCCGGCCACGTGACGAGCCTGCGTCGCGCCGGGGCGCTGCAGTTCCAGCCCGGCGAGATCCATCGCCACCTCATCGATTGGAGTCGCGCATGAACGAGACTGCAGTTGCGCTCGCACCCGCCGGCTACAAGTCCGAGGTGAAGCCCGTCTGGTGCCCGGGCTGCGGCGACTTCGGCGTCGTCAACGCCCTGTCAAAGGCGTTCGCGAAACTCGCGCTGCGGCCCGAGGACATCGCGGTGGTCTCGGGCATCGGCTGCTCGTCGCGCATTCCCGCCTACATGTCGTCCTACGGATTCCACGGCGTGCACGGCCGCGCGCTGGCGGCCGGCACCGGGCTCAAGATCGCGCGGCCCGACCTCACGGTCGTCGTGACCGGCGGCGACGGCGACGGCTATTCGATCGGCGGCAACCACTTCCTGCACGCCTGCCGGCGCAACGTCGACATGACGTACGTCGTGATGGACAACCGCGTCTACGGCATGACCAAGGGACAGCCGTCGCCCACGACGGAACCGGACTGGGACTCGAAGCTCTCGCCCGACGGCACCGGGCTGCGGGAGTTCCAGCCGATGGTGATCGCGCTCGCGTCGGGGGCGAACTTCGTCGCGCGCGGATTCACGGGCGACCCGAACGGCCTCGCGGAGATCCTCGTCGAGGCGATGCGTCATCCCGGGTTCTCGTTCGTCGAGGTGCTCTCGCCCTGCGTCACGTTCCGGCCCGAGCAGAAGGAGTGGAAGAAGCTCGTGCAGGAAGACGCCTTCACGCCCACCGCTGACGCCAAGGAAGCTGCCGGTCGGCTGATGCACGACACGGGCTTCGACCTCGGCGTGCTCTACGCCGGCGGCCGTGCGCCGTACGCGCCGCGTGGACCGCGCGCGGAGCGCCCGGTCGAGGAACTGGAGCGGAGATTCGTCCTGTGAGCGGCAAGTCGCGTGTTGCGCGGCAGGCCCTGCCCGGGTCGGTCGAGGAGTTCATGGCCTGCGCCTACGCGATGGAGGTCGAGGCCGCCGAGCGCTACGCCGAGCTCGCGGACCAGATGGACACGCATCACAACCGCGAGGTGGCCGGTCTCTTCGCGAAGCTTGCCCGGATCGAGGGAAAGCACCGGGACCAGATCCTGGCGCGCATGGGCTGGGAACATGGGCCCGACGCGGCGGTGTTCCGCTGGGAGACGCCGGAAGGACCCGAAACGACCGATTACGGCGAGCTGCACTACCTCATGCAGCCGTACCACGCGCTCAGGCTTGCCGAGCACAACGAGCGCCGCGCCGCCGAGTTCTTCGAGCGCTTCGCCGCGGCCCCGGTGCCGGAGGACGTGCGCGCTGCGGCTCGCGAGATGGCCGAGGAGGAGCGCGAGCACGTGCGGCTGATCCAGGAGTGGCTCGCGCGCGTTCCGCCGCCGGAGCCCGGCTGGGACGAGGACATGGATCCGCCCGCCGTCGCGGACTGAAACAAGGAGTTACCGGACGGCAACGCCGCCGACATACCGGGGATACCGGCATCGCGCACCCTCGTGCACTGGAGTCATCCAGCCCGCCAGGAGGGAAGCGCCATGCGCCACACGAACATTCTCGACACCATCGGTCGCACGCCGGTCGTGCGCCTCAATCGCCTCGCGCCGCCGCGGGTCGAGGTCTACGTCAAACTCGAAGCCTTCAATCCCATGGGCTCGGTCAAGGATCGCCTGGCTGCCGGGGTCATCGAGCGAGCCGAACGCGAGGGCGCGCTGCGCCCCGGCCAGACCGTCGTCGAGGCGACGAGCGGCAACACCGGCATCGGTCTCGCGATGGTGTGCGCCGCCCGGGGTTATCCTCTCGTCGTGACCATGGCGGAGAACTTCAGCGTCGAGCGGCGGCGGCTCATGCGGTTCCTCGGCGCGCGTGTCGTGCTGACGCCCGCAGCGCAGAAGGGTACCGGCATGCTCGCGAAGGCCCGCGAGCTGGCGGAGCGGCACGGCTGGTTCCTGGTCCGGCAGTTCGAGAACGAGGCGAACGCCGACGTGCACTCGCGCACGACCGCCGTCGAGATCCTCGAGGACTTCCGCGACGCTCGGCTCGACGCGTGGGTGACCGGGTACGGCAGCGGCGGCACGCTCAAGGGCGTCGCCCGCGTGCTGCGCGAACGGCGACCGGAGACGCGCATCGTCGTCTGCGAGCCTGACAACTCCCAGGTACTCGGCAGCGGAATGCCCCAGGCGCGGCTCGACGACGGGTCGCCGGCAGGCAGTCACCCGGTCTTTCGGCCCCACGCGGTGCAGGGCTGGGCGCCCGACTTCGTGCCGAAGCTCGCCGAGGACGCACTCCGCGCCGGGCTCGTGGACCGGATACTGCCGGTGAGCGGCACGGAAGCGCTCGAGCTCTCGCGCCGGCTTGCGACGGACGAAGGCATCCTCGCGGGCATCTCGGGCGGCGCGACGCTCGCGGGCGCGCTCGCCGTCGCACGCGACCTGCCGGACGGGTCGAACGTGCTGTGCATGCTGCCCGACACCGGCGAACGCTACCTCAGCACGCCGCTCTTCACGGACATCGCGGCCGACATGAACGACGCGGAGTTCGAGATCGCGCGGTCGACGCCCGGCGGCCGTATCGACGCGCCGCAGGCGCCGCCGGTCGCCGCCGCCGCGCAGGCTGCCCACGCTCCGGCGCCGGACGCCGAAGCGGCAGCGTTCGTGGAGGACGTGCTCGGTGACGGCCGGCAACCCGTCGTGCTGTTCGCGCTCGAGTGGTGCGAGTTCTGCTGGTCCGTGCGCCGCCTGTTCGAGCGCCTCGGCGTCGCCGTGCGCTCGGTCGACCTCGACTCCGTCGCCTACCAGCAAGGCGACCGGGGTGGCCGCATCCGCGCGGCGCTCGGCGCACGGACCCGCGTCGCGACGATACCCCAGGTCTTCGTCGGGGGAGCGTTCGTCGGGGGCTGCACGGACACGTTCGACGCGTGGTCCAGCGGCCGCCTGCAGTCGCTGCTCGACGCGGCCGGTGTCGCGTTCGACCGGGCCGCCGACGTCGAACCCCGTACCTTCCTGCCGGGCTGGCTGCAGGCTCGTTGAGGAGTCCCCATGAACGACGTGTCGCGCATTCGACAGGACACCACCACGGCGCTGCTGCTCGACGCGGCCCACCGTGGTGCGGCCTACCTCGACGGCCTCCGTGAACGAGCCGTGCGTCCGGCGCCAGATGCCGTCGCGGAACTCGCCCGTCTCGACGCAGCGTTGCCGGACGCGGGTTGCCCGCCGGCCACCGTGCTCGCGGACCTCGACCGGTTCGTCTCGCCCGCGACCATGGCCACGGCGGGCCCGCGCTTCTTCGGCTTCGTGATCGGCGGCAGCCTGCCCGCGGCACTGGCCGCGAACTGGCTTGCGGGCGCGTGGGACCAGAACGCGGCCATCGACGGCGTCACCCCCGGCGTCGCACGCGTCGAGGCCGTCGCCCTGCGGTGGCTCCTCGACGTGCTGGGCCTGCCGGCCACCACGCAGGGCGCCTTCGTCACCGGCGCGACGATGGCGAACTTCACCGCGCTCGCGGCCGCCCGCCAGACGGTGCTCGCTCGCGCCGGCTGGGACGTCGCGGCCGACGGCCTCACGGGAGCGCCGCCGGTCGACGTGTACGTGGGCGACGAAGCCCACCCGACGCTGGTCAAGTCGCTCTCACTGCTCGGCTTCGGCCGGCGGCGGCTCGTGTCGCTCGCCGTCGACGGGCAGGGCCGCGTGCGCGCGGACCGCCTGCCGTCGTTCGGGCGCTGCTCGATCGTGTGCCTGCAGGCGGGCAACATCAACACGGGAGCATTCGATCCCTTCGAGCAGATCTGCGCCCAGGCGCACGACGCCGGGGCTTGGGTGCACGTCGACGGCGCCTTCGGCCTGTGGGCCCAGGCCTCGCCACGGCTCGCTCACCTTTCCCGGGGCGTCGATCTCGCCGATTCGTGGGCGACCGACGCGCACAAGTGGCTCAACGTGCCGTACGACTCGGGTCTCGCGTTCGTCCGCGAACCGGGCCGGTTGCCGGGCGCGATGGCGATCAGCGCCGAATATCTCCCGCCGCCCGGCGCCGCCCGCAATCCTTGTGATTTCACGCCGGAGCTCTCGCGGCGCGCACGCGGAGTCGAGGTCTGGGCGGCGCTGCGCTCGCTCGGGCGGCTCGGCGTCGCGGAACTCGTGGAACGCAGCTGCCGCCAGGCCCTCCGCTTCGCGACGGCGCTCGCCGCGGCCGGCTGCGAGATCCTGAACGACGTCGTGCTGAACCAGGTGCTCGTCTCGTTCGGGTCGCCCGACGAGACCCGACGCGTCATCGCGGCGATCCAGGAGGACGGTACTTGCTGGTGTGGCGGTACCGTGTGGCAAGGCCGATCGGCCATGCGCATCAGCGTCTGCTCCTGGGCGACGACCGATGCGGACGTCGAGTCGAGCATCGTCGCGATTCTGCGCGCCGCGGGCCGCTGCTGAAACGGAAGGGCGATGGCATCGGCCACCGCCCTTCCGGTCGCTCACGCGACGATCTGCATCTCGAACAGCGCGTGCAGCAGGATCCCGATCGTCGACACCGTCGTGATCGCGAGCGCACCGCACAACAGGGTCTCGAATCTCACCAGATACCGTTTCATGACGTTTCTCCCCTTCAGTCGTAACTCAGCCGTTGGCGATCGGCGCGAGCGCCGCTTCGATGCGGGCCATCTGCGCCGGCGTGGTCATCCCGCCGAGCAGCCGCACGAAGTGCGGGTGCTGCACGCCGGAGACGATGTACTGGAAGCGGTATGCGCGCAGCAGCAGGGCGTGGATCCCAGTCTCTTCCTCGCCCGTGTAGCGCCTTCCCGCGACGCGCAGGAAGTAGTCGGCATCCGCCGACGCCTGGGCCTGGAGGATGCCGTCGACCGCGGCGACGAGGTCGATCAGGTCGGCGACCGCCTGCTCCTTCTGCCGCGGCGTGAGCCGCTGGTTCTCGCGCTTCCACTCGATCTCGTCGAGCACTGCGTGCTGGACCTCCTCCAGCCAGTGGAACCTGAACACGTCCTTCCACAGCGGCGAGAGGTCGGCCTGCGGCTCGATGCTCTGCTGGTAGTGCAGCTGCGTGAAGAGCTCGATGTGGCAGGTGAGCCCGAGCACCGCCCACGTGCTCTTGCCGAGCACCGCGGCGGCCACCGCGTTCGGGTCCGCGACCTTGCGGTAGCCGGGGGGCATCCGCGCTTCGAGCATGCGCTCGATGCGGCGAAAGAGTTCCTGATGCTTGAGTTCCTCGTCGCTGAAGCGAACCAGCGCCTCGAGCGCCACCTGGTCGCCGAGCCAGTGCCGGCCCGACAGCTCGAGCACCTTCGCGCCGATGAACCGTTCGACGAGCCCGAAGACGTACGCGTAGGTGCGGCCCTGCACCTGCGACAGCAGTCGCCGCTCGGCCCCGGTCAGGAAGGCGAGTTCGCCCACTTTCGACAACCCGGCCGGCAGGAACGCGTGCTCGAGGTCGAATTCGCGGCCGCGGATCACGTCCGCGTCGATCTCCCAGCGCACCTTGCGGGAGGCCTTGATGCAGCGCGCGTACCGCGCCGTCTCGTCGTCTGCCTCCGCGAGAGCCACCTGCATGTAAGGCGAAACCTGGTTCATGACGTCTGCTCCTCTGCGAGTCCTGTCGCGGCGGCCCGATCGGGCCGCCCTGTGGAGCCAGAGTAGGCGGCCGTCGTATCCGTCCGATGTCCGTACGGTGGTTTCTTGTATCGATGTGTATCCGGGGGCGAGCGCTATACTTCAGTCGGTTTCGGCCAGGGAGCAGGCCATGGGCAGCAGCGGCAGCGTGCTGATCGTCGACGACGATCCGGGCATCCGCGATATGCTCGCGGAGTACCTCGGTTCGCAGGGATTCGTCACGGCGCAGGCCGGGGACGGGGCGGCGATGCGCACGGAGATCGAGCGCGTGGCACCCGACGTCGTGCTGCTCGACCTGCGCCTGCCCCGCGAGGACGGCCTGAGCCTCGCCCGGTTCCTGCGCGAGCGCTACGACGTCGGCATCATCATGGTGACCGGCGCGGGCGAGGTCGTGGACCGCATCGTGGGACTCGAGATCGGCGCGGACGACTACGTGACGAAGCCGTTCGACCCCCGCGAACTCGTCGCGCGCGTGAAGAGCGTCATGCGCCGGTCGCAGTCCAGACCGGCCTCACGGCCGCCGGCGGACCACACTCCCCGACGCGTGCGCTTCGGCCGCTGCGAACTCGACGTCGGGTCGCACCAGCTCTTCGACCTGTGCGGCCGGGAGATCCCGATCACCAGCATGGAGTTCGACCTGCTGCGTACGTTCGCGGAGCATCCGGGCAAGGCGCTCTCGCGCGACCGCATCCTCACGCTCACCCGCAACCGTGAGTGGGACCCGTACGACCGGTCGATCGACATCCGCATCGCCCGTGTCCGGCGCAAGGTCGAAGCGGACCCGCAGAATCCCCAGGTGATCCGCACCGTTCGCGGCGTCGGCTACATGTACGTGCCGGCCGTCGACTGACCAGGCGCACGGCCGCGACGGCCGTTTGTTTCCATCGTGTAACAGTCGAATCTGTGCTCGAGGGGCGTGCCTATACTCGGCCGCACATTCGAGGATCGCGTCATGAACGACGGACTCGCCGCACTGGACCAGACCCGGCGCGCGCTGCAGGACAGCGAGAACCGGCTGCAGCAGGTGCTCGACAACACGAGCGCGCTCGTCTTCGCCAAGGACAGCCGGGGCTGCTACCTGTTCGTGAATCGCGAGTTCGAGCGCACGACGGGAAGACGGTCGTGCGACGTGATCGGCCGCACCGACGAGATGGTGTTCCCGGCGGACCTCGCCGCGCGGTTCCGGCACAACGACCTGCTCGTGCTGCACGAGGGTCGTGCCATCGAATTCGAGGAGACGGGCGATTTCGGCGCCGGGGAGCGGACCTTCCTCGCGTCGAAGTTTCCCCTGCTCGACGCCGACGGCGTGGCCTACGCGGTCTGCGGCATCGCGACCGACATCACCGAGCGCAGGAAGGCCGTCGAGGCGCTGCGCGACAGCGAGGCGCAGTATCGCGCGATCTTCAACGCCTCCGAAGACGCGCTGATCCTCTGGAATTCGCGTTACGAGCGCGTCGACGTCAACCCGGCGCACGCGCGGATCTACGGCTGGTCGCGCGAGGAGGTGCTCGGCCGGGGCTACGCACACGTCGACTATCCGGAGGACGAGATCCGGCGCCGCCTCGAACTCGTGAATCGGGCCCTCGCCGGCGAACCGGCGAGAGCCGAGATCGAGTCCTTGCGCAAGGACGGACGGCGCATCCAGACGGAAGTGGTGACGCTGCCGTTCCGGCACCGCGGCGAGCCCCACGTCCTCGCGATCGCGCGCGACATCACGGAGCGCAAGAAGCTCGAGCAGGCGCTTTCGCGCGCCGCCCTGGCCGTCTCGCAGTCCGAGGGCGAGGCGCTGTTCCGCGAACTCGCGCGCTACCTCGCCGCGATCCTGCGCGCCGATGCCGTGTTCATCTCGACGGTCGATCCCGCGGATCGAACGCGGATGCAGGTGCGCGCGCTGCAACTCGACGGCCAGGTGACCGAGAATTTCAGCTACGCGCTCGCGGGGACGCCCTGCGAGACCGTCTTCGGCCAGCAGTTCCGCTACTACGCGGGCGGGCTCGCGGAGCTGTTCCCGCTCGATCCGGCATTCCGCGAGCTCGGCGTCGACTGCTATGCCGGGCAGCCGCTCGCCGACTCGGCCGGGCGCCCGATCGGGCTGATCGCCGTGCTGTCCCGGCGGCAGCTCAGCGATCCTGCGTTCGTCGAGTCCGTGCTGAAGATCTTCGCGGTGCGGATCGTCGCCGAACTCGATCGCGTCGCGGCGCGCGACGCGCTGCGCGCGTCCGAGACGAGCTACCGGGAGATCTTCGAGGCGAGCGACGACGCGATCTACGTCCACGACTGGGACACGGGAACGCTGGTCGACGTCAACCAGCGCGCGTGCGAGCGGCGCGGCTACGCGCGCGACGAGCTGCTCAACGTGTCGCCCGGGGAACTCGTGTCCGGCGATCCGCCGTACACGACCCAAGAAGCGGTGCGGCGCATCGAGCAGGCCAAGCGCGAAGGCACGCTGTCGTTCGAGTGGCGCAGCCGCAGGCGCGACGGCGAGCTGCAGTGGGACGACGTCCGCCTGAAGAGCGCGCAGATCGGCGGGCGACCGCGCATTCTCGCCTTCGTCCGCGACATCGACGAGCGCAAGCGGACCGAGCAGACGCTGCGTGCCCGCGAGGAGCAGTACCGCGCCATCTTCAACGCCTCGGTCGACGGGCTGGTGCTCGAGGACGCGGAGCACCGGGTCGTCGACGTCAACGACGCCTATCTCGCCATGCACGGGTTCCGCCGCGAGCAGCTGCTCGGACGGAGCATGGCCGCCTTCGTCCCGCCGGAGCTGCAGGCGCTCTGCGAGGCGCTCTTGCCACGCGTGGTCGAGGGGATGCCGTGCCGCTTCGAGGCGCAGACGCTGCGCAGCGACGGCACCCGGCTCGACGTCGAGATCCACGGTGTGCCGATGCAGTACGACGGCCGCCCGCATGCGCTGGTGATGATGCGCGACCAGACCGACGCGAAGCGCGCGGAGGCGGAGCAGGCACGCCTCGAGGCGCGGCTGCGCCAGGCCCAGAAGATGGAGGCCATCGGCCAGCTCACCGGCGGCATCGCGCACGACTTCAACAACCTGCTCACGAGCATCCTGGGCTACGTGACGCTGGCCGCCGAACGAGAGACGGCGCTGCTCGACCCGAAGCTGGGTGGTTACCTCGCGCAGGCCCGCCGCTCGTGCGAACGTGCGCGAGACCTCATCCAGCAGATGCTGCTGTTCAGCCGGGGACAGCGGGGCAAGTGCCGGACCGTCCGGGTCGCGCAGCAGGTGCGCGTGGCGCTCGATACGGTTCGGCCGACGCTCGGTCCGGGCGTGATCCTCGAGACCGTGCTCGACGATGCCTCGCCGCCCGTGTGCATCGACCCGCTGCATCTCGAACAGGTGCTGCTGAACCTGTGCATCAACGCGCGCGATGCCGTCGGCGGCAGCGGCGGCGTGCGCGTCGCGGTCGGCCGTGCGACGATCGGGAACCTCGCGTGCACGAGTTGCCGGGGCGCCGTGGACGGCGAGTTCGTCGAACTGCGGGTCGAGGACACTGGCCCGGGCATCGCGGACGAAGTGCTCGACCGCATCTTCGAGCCGTTCTACTCGACCAAGGAGCCCGGCAAGGGCACCGGGATGGGGCTCGCGATCGTGCACGGCCTGGTGCACGAGTACGGCGGCCACGTACTGGTGGAAAGCGAACCGGGGGGTGGCTCACGCTTCCGGGTGCTGTGGCCAACCCTGCCGGCGCATGCCATCGCCGGGGTCGAGGGCAGCAGCGCGCCGACGATTGCCGGACGCCCGGAGCGGCAGCCCCTCGACGGGCGCGTCCTCATCGTCGACGACGAGGTCGCCGTCGGGGAGTTCATGCGGGAACTGCTCGAGACCTGGGGACTCGCGGCGACGTTTCTCGCCTGCCCGCTCGCGGCGTTCGAACGGGTGGCCGAATCGCCCGGTCGATACGACGCAGTGATCAGCGACCAGGCGATGCCGCGCATGACCGGCCTGCAACTGGCGCAGGCGCTCCGGACACTGCGCGACGACCTGCCCGTGTTCCTCTATTCGGGCTACGGCGAAGGCATCGACGCCGCGGAAGTGCAGGCGGCCGGCGTCCGGTCGGTCCTGCGCAAGCCGCTCGATCCGGCCCTGCTCGAGGAGGCGCTGCGGGCGGTGCTGGCCGCGCCGGCCGCTCAGCGAGCCGGCTCGGCTGGCCCGGCCTTCTCGGCGGGAGGCACGACGTAGGCCGGCATCGGCTCGGTCACCGCCGGCTCCGGATCGGTCACCGGCAGCCCCATGAAGCGCTGCATGCTCGCGAGGAAGCGGTCGAACGCGAAGAAGAGCACCAGCATCACGACCAGCGCGATGGCCAATCCGACGAACCGAGGCAGCACGGCCAGCTCGGGCCGGACCTGGTCCCGCTCGGCCAGTCGCCGGGCGCGATCCATGAGCACGCGCTGCACGTCCGGGGAATCGTCGGGGTTCGTCACGGTGGGGCCTGCGGAGGGCACGGTCGGCCGCAAGGGCGCGGCCGAAGGGGGCGCATGATGCCACCGGGCGACCGTCTGGATGCAACCGGAGGGTAGGTCGTTGCGGTTTATACGTAAATGCGAACGATTTGCATTCGTGCAGCCTCGGCGCTAGTCTTGGCTCCGAGGGTCATCGCATGTACGTCTGCGTCTGCCACGGCATCTCGGAAAAGCGGCTCAGCCAGGCCGTGCTCGAAGGCGCCCAGTCCTTCGAGCAGCTGCAGTCCTGCACCGGGGTCGCCACCTGCTGCGGCGCCTGCGAGCCCTGCGCCCGGCAGGTCCTCGTCGAGACGCTTGATTCCAAGCCGCGCTCGCCTCAGGCTGCCTGACCAGCGGGGCGCCGTCCCCGCGTCCCGGTCCATCCCGAATTCGAAGGAGTCCCCATGAAGGGCGACGCGGACGTCATTGCGCACCTGAACAAGATCCTCAAGAACGAGCTCACTGCGATCAACCAGTATTTCCTGCACGCGCGGATGCTCAAGAACTGGGGCCTCGAGAAGCTCGGCGACTACGAGCAGCACGAGTCGATCGACGAGATGAAGCATGCGGACAGGCTCATCGAGCGCATCCTGTTCCTCGAGGGCCTGCCGAACCTGCAGAACCTCGGCAAGCTCATGATCGGGGAGGACGTGAAGGAAATCCTCGAGTGCGACCTGAAGCTCGAGCACATCGCCCACCCGGACCTCAAGGCGGCCATCGCGCACTG
>RPQJ01000078.1 GCA_003819815.1 Lysobacterales bacterium | reverse complement strand
GCCATTCGACCACGGCGTCGCGCACACCCGCCGCGTGGGACAGGTACACCAGACCGTCGAGCGCCACGGGCACGGATTCGTGCGTCGTGACGAACTGCGCGCCCGCGGGCACGGGCGAGCCGTCGGGCTGCAGCACGCGCAGCGTCGCCGCGCTCGCGCGGACGACCGGGAAGCGCACGACCGGCCCGCTGCGGTAAGCCGGCGTCACGACGATGCGTGGCGTCGAGAGCGACGCGTCGAGCGGCAGTTCGCGCGGATCGATGCTGATGGCGTTCGTCTCGTAAGCGCGCAGCGAGTCGAGCAGCACGCGGCCCTTTTCGTCCGTGCGGCCGATCGGCTGGTTCTCGACGTAGACGGTCATGCCGGGGTAGTCCGCAACCTCGACGACCGCAAAGCTGCGGTCGAGCCGACGGGCCGGCAGCACGCCGGCGTCCGTCACGGCGAGGCCGCCGGTCGCGTTGACGCGCCAGCCGTCCGTGCCGTCGCGCCGCGCGTACTGGGCGCCCACCGTGCCGGCGCTGCCCTGCGCGAGATACTCGAGCCGCGCGTCCTCGCTCGAGGAGATCGAGGCGAAGTAGCCCGTGCCGCTGCCGGGCGGCAGGTCGCGCTGCACGGAGGCGACGGCCTCGAACTCGTCGATGCCCTCCGCATCCGGCGAATAGCGCAGGCTGGTCGAGGCAGTGCTGCGCCGCCCGAACGGCAGCGTCCAGCTCACGAACAGGTCCCGTGCGTCGTCTTCGGCCCGCGTGTGGCTCGCGACCAGGCTCACGAACCCCCACTCGCCGAGCGTCACGGAGTGAGCGAGCCCGATCGTAGAGGAACTCGGCCCGTCCCAGCGCGTTTCCCGGCCGTACGAGAGCTGCAGTCCACCGTAGCGACCGAGGTCGTAGCCGACGCCCCCGAAGCTGCGCTGCCGCAGCCGGTCGGACTGTGCGGTACCGCCGACCTGGGCAAAGTCCTCGGATGCCTGCTGCACTCGCACGAAGACGCTGGCGCGCCGCCCGTTGCGCTCGAAGCCAGCGCCTGCGAGCCAGCCGACGTCGCCCTCGCCGCCAGCGGCGCCGGTCAGGCTGACGACCCCGAGCGCACCGACCTGCCACGCGACGTCGACACCCGCGGCCGCGGCCCCCCCGACCTGGCCCTCCGCGCGGACTTCCGTCGTGAGCTGGTCCGTCAGCCCGCGCCGCAGCGTGGCGGAGGCGACGGCATCGCCATAGGCGTTGCTCCGCAGCGCGTAGTCCTCGCGGATCGCGCCGACCTCGAGCGAATACTCGACGAGGCCCGCGCGCAGCAGGCTCGGGCCCGTGTAGTACGGCTGGGCGATGACCTGCTGGCGGCCCAGCGCGTCGGTCACGACGACCTGCATCTGGCCGGCGCCCGTGACGGGCGGCAGCCGCTCGATCGTGAACGGACCGGGCGGCACGTCCTGGCTCGTGACCCGGTTGCCGTTCACGAAGACGTCGACGGTCGACGGCACGACCGCCTCGCCCTGCGCGGCGAGGAACGGTGTCGTCACGAGCGTCGGCTGCGTGGCGAAATTCGTGCCGAACTGCACGCCGCCGAGCCGAACTGCGCGACCCCAGGCGCCGGGCGCGCTGATCGAGTCGCCGACGCGCAGCGTCGCGAGCCGATCCGGCAGGTCGAGCGTCCAGGTCGACTCGAGCCGCACGACGCCGCGCTCCTGCGTGTCGTCGCGCGCGACGAGCGACTGCGTGTAGACGCCGCGTGGGCCGTAGGCGCCGGCGTCGAAGAAACCGCCGAGACTCGACCGGCCGTCGACGCTCTCGCCGGAAAGATCGTAGTTCAGGAAACCGCCGAGTTCGGCCGGCGTCACCTGGGGCGGCGCGTCGGGACTCGCGACGCTGACCGTCGGCACGAATGCGGACGGCGGGAGGATCACCTGTGCGCTCTGGGTGGCCTCGTCGAAGCGGACGTCGGCACCGAGCTCGGTGCCGAGCCGTACGTACGGCTCGCCGTCGATCAGCACCAGGCCCCGCTCGGGACGCCGGACGCGCAGTGCCTCGAGTGGCGCGGCGGGCACGAGCAGCGTCCCGTCCGCGTCGCGCCGCGCGACCAGCGTCGTCGTCTGCGCCTGCTCGTTCAGCCGCAGCTCGACGATCAGGGTCGAGTCGTTCGATGGGGCAGGATCGGCCGCGGCGGCCGCGGCAGCCAGCGCTAGCGAGACTGCCACGGGCAGTGCGCGGCGCATGGTTCAGGGACCCGCGATCGGGGTCTCCACCTCGAAGTCGCCGGACTCGGCGCGACCGCGCACGCGGAGCTGCCGGGTTCCTGCGGGCAGCGACGCGGCCTCTGCCGGCTCGAGCGTCCAGGTGCGCGACTGGCCGGGGAGCAGGTAGGCGGCGACGTTCTGTTCGACGCCGTCCGTGGCCGCGCCGGGCGCCGAGACCACGAACGAAAGCACACGATCGTGCGCCGTGCCCGAATTGCGGGCCGTCAGCACGACGGCACCGTCCGGGTTGCGGGCGGCGGACCACGCGAGCGCCGGACGGGCGTCGGCCGCGGGTTGCACGAAAACGGGCAGGCTGATCCGCAGCGCCATGCTGAGGCCCGTGAACTCGGGGCTCGCCTGTTGCGGCACCTCGGTCAGGATCAGCCGGTAGCTGAGTTGCCGCGTCGCATCGGCGGGCCGCCGCAGCGCCACGCGCAGCAGCTGCGATCCCTGCGGGGGTATCGTGAAGATCACCGGGGTCACCAGCACGTCGCGGGTCGGCGTAAGGCGGTCCTCGCCCTCGGCCTGCTCCCAGAGCATGGCCTCGGCCTGCACGACGATCGGCACGTCCTCCGGATTGCGTACCGTCAGCGCCCCGGTCTGCGCGGCCGCCGAGAGCTCGACGCGCAGCGGCGAGATCGAGAACGAGCCCGCGTCCGACCGCGCCGGCGACAGCCCGAAGGCTGCCGCCGACGCAATCAGGGCCAGCGTGAGGGGCCTCAGGTTCACGGACGCGATCAGTAGGAGACCGTGGCCGTGATCGTGGCGCTGTAGGCGCCCGGCTTCGCCGTCAGGTTGTTCGCGGCGAGGATGCGGCCGTGCACGGTGTGCGGGTTCTGCTGGGCCACGCCGACGCCGTTGCCGGTGCCGTTGACTGTCGCCGTGGTGCCGCCCACGCCGTCGCCCCAGACCGCGTCCGACGCGCCGCTGCCGACGTGCAGGTTGTAGATCAGCTTGTCCGAACCGTTCAGCATCTCGCGGGCCGCGAACGAGCCGGGGCCGGAGCTCAGCAACACCGTGTACGGGGTGTCCTTGCTGCACCGGACGTTGATGGTCGACGTCGCCGTGGTGTCCGTCACGTCGTTGATGTCGAAGTTGCCGAAGCTCAGGTTGCCCGCCGAGATGAAGCAGTTCGCGTTCACGGTGGCGGTCACGTTGAAGGTCGTGGTCTTGGTCGCGGCCTGGGCCGTGCCGGCCAGGGCCAGCCCGACAGCAGCGACGAGTGGGATCAGATGAGTCTTGCGCATAGGTGTGGTCAGCCTCGTGGTTGCAGAGAGTCGTTCCCGACCGCGGCGACGCTGCATTCGTATGGTTGACGTTACGCAGGCGGACCGCGGATCGAGTGGCGCGGATTCTCTGCAGCGGGCCGGCGGCGAGTTGTGACGGGCGTCGCGCTTCGCTTATGTAAACCGCGCCCGTTGCGGCCGTTGATTGCGGAACGTGGCGCGGGTCTCAATCGCGACGGGCCGGCTCGAGCGCGAAGTCGGGGCTGCCGTAGTGGACGTAGTCGGCCCAGTCGATCGACCCTTGCTCCTGCACGCGCCGACGCGCCTCGAGCACGCACGCGCCGAGCGTTTCGCCCTCGAGCAGCCGCTCGTAGAATCGGGTCGAGAAGGCATAGGCCGCCTGGTCGCCCACCGGCCAGTGCGTGCCGAGGAAGTTTGCCACGCCGCCCGCGAGGAACGCCTCGGCGACGCTGGTCGGGCGCCCGCCCACGGGCACCCGCCGCTCCGATCCCCGGCGACGGCGGACGCGTGCCGCTTCGCACGCGTTGAAGAAGACCAGCGCCGGCAGTTGCCCGAGCGAAGCCAGGTCTGCGCCGCGCAGGACCTCGCGGCCCGCGCAGACGAGGCCGCTGCGACCCGGGTCGTCGGGATCGAAGAAGCCGTGGCCCGCGAAGTGCAGCACTTCGTAGCCGCCCGAGGCGAACGCCCCGAGCAGCGCATCGCGCGTGGCCGCGGCCCCTTCCAGCATCACGACCTCGGCGTCGCGATCGCGCAGCAACCGTGCCACGGCGTGGCCTTCGTCGGCGGCGCCCGGCAGGTCGCGCGTCGGGTCGATGGCGACCAGCACCCGGAGGCCGCGGGACGATTCCGCGCGCTCGCTCCAGCGGGCCACCGTCAGCGTCTCGCTCGCGTACCGACGGCTCAGGCCGCCTTCGAGCGCCGGCCAGCCGTCGCCGACGTGCAGGGCTTCCCAAGGCACGCGCGAGCCCTCGCGGTCGTGCACGACGACGAGGGCACGGTGCCGAACCGACGCGAGTCCCTCGCGCACCGAATCCGGGAGTACCAGATGCGCGAGCCCGGCTCCGAAGCGCACCATCCCCCGCGCGTCGAGCTCTCCGGACTCCGCCTTCCCGACGTGGGCCCGCAGGTCCTTCCGCGAGACGATCGCGGTTCCGCTCAGCACGGCGGCCTTCGCGCCGACGGTGAGCAGCGACGAGCGGCACTCGAAATCGCCGCGTCCGTGCTCGAGCAGCGTCACGAGCAGGTAGGCGGGATCGACGCGGGCGATCCGGACCTCCTTCGCGGCCCGGCGCGCCTCGCGCGACACGGCCGTGTCCGTCTCGTCGATCGACAGCATCGGTGCGCCGGGCGGCGGCCGGTCGACGAGGCGCTGGACGGCCCGCCTGAGCGAGCCGTACCGGCGTCGGTCGATCTCGCAGATGGTGATGCGCCGGATCACGCGGCCGGGGTCCGAGGCCTCGAGGCCGGCGAGCACGGCCCCGAGCTGCTGCTCGACCGCGGTTGCGACGGGGATCCCCGAGCCGGTGCCGAACAGCACCGTCGCGAAGTCCTCGACGCCCGTGCGCGCGAGCGTGCGTACGACGTCGTCCGCGACGAACGACTGCGCATCGCGCCCGAAGTCGTCGAATTCGCCGAGCCCGGCGAACACGACGAATTCGGCGAGCATCGCGCCCTTCGCGGCCGGCAGCACCGACACCTGCCCAAGCTGGCCCGGGAACATGCGCCGCTGGGCGAACTCGCGGATCGTGCCGTCGAGCCGGGCGTCGACGGCCAGGGCCGCGCCCGACGGGTCGACGTTGCGGTAGACGCCGAGCACGATCGCGCGCGCGTTCGCATCGACGATGCTGCCGTGCTCGATCCTGAGCTCGAGCGTCCGCGATTCCCCGGGCGCGGTTCCGGCGCCGCGCGCGTCGAGCGCGGAGGCGGACACTTCGCCGTGGAACTCGGGGGAGACGACCGGCTCGAGCAGCCGCCGGCGCGCGTCCGGCGAGAGCTGCCGCCAGTCCACCTTGTGCGGCGCGACGCGGCGCATCGCGCCCTCCGTGAGCCGCCGCGACGTGGGCGCTTTCGCGCGTCGCGTCGTCGCGGGCAGGCGGTCGGTCGTGCCCTGGCGCAGCAGGTCGATCACGGCCGAGATGACCCGCCCGTTGTTCGGCAGGCCGCCGTGCTTCTCGGCCACGTACCAGTTCGCAGCCCCTGGCATCGCGGCGAGCGGCAGCGGCACGGTGCCGTCCCCGTCGTGCGTGACCGTGTATTCGAACTCGAGTCCGTCGAGCTCGGCGCGTGTGATCGTCTCCTGCCGCACGCCGACGACGTGCAGGCAGCGCGGGTCGGGCGCGGGCCACGCCGCGCGCGCCGCGGCCGCCGACTCGAGCAGCGTACGGTCGGGCCGCAGTGCGTCGTCGGGCCACGCGGCGGGGTCGTGGAAGTCGCGGCCGGCGTACGACGCCTCGGGCAGCAGCTCGTGCAGCGACGGCAGCGAGCGGAAGATGATGCGGGCGTAGTCCTCGGCCGAGTGGTACGGATCGAGCGCCGCGAGCTTGCGCACCGTGGGGTAGACGCCGCGCATCGCGAGCACGGGCGCGAAGGAGCCGAGGTTCGGGGCGCCGAGCTGCACGACCCGTGCGATGCGACCGCGGTCGTGCCCGAGCGCGACGCGCGCGACGACGCCGCCGAGGCTGTGGCCGACCAGCAGGACGTCCCGATGCCCCTCGGCGGCGATCCGTGCGTTCAGCTCGCGGGCGAGTTCTTCGACGCCGAGCCGCCAGTCGTAGGCGTGCAGGCGCGCGTCGAACCCGGCCACCCGCAGCGAGAGCTTGAGCTTGAGTGCGTTCAGCAGCATCGCGCCGAGCGCGCGCAGGCGCGCCCCTCGCGGCAGCGCGAGCCGCACCAGGTGGCCCGCCGCGAGCTCGAGCAGGTCGAGCCAGATGACGTCGTCGATCCAGCGGCCGCGCGAACCGATCCGCGAGCCCATGAGGCCCGGCAGTACGTAGGCGACTGCGCCCCGCCGGCGGGTTTCGCCGGCGCGACGCGCCAGCGTGCTCAGCTCGCGGTAGCCGGCCTCGCCGAGCATCGCGACGAGTTCCCGGCGCCGCTCGCCGCTTGCGAGCAGGCGCTCGAGCTCCTCGTCGTGCAGGCGATGCAGCGGCGGACCGGGCGGCTGTGCGGACGTCACTGGACCGACCGGCGCGCGTCGGGATCAGTGATGACGGTGCGAGCCGTCCCCGGGCCCGATCGCGGGCCTCACCCGCACCGTGACGTCCTGCGTCCCGGACACCTCGAACTCGAGCTTCACGACGAAGCTCTGTCCCTCGACCAGCGGGGCGGCGAGGCCCATCAGCATCAGGTGCGTGGATTTCGGCGCGAGCGTGACGCGGCGGCCGGCCGGCACCGTCACGGCGTCCGTCGCGCGCATCCTGGCGACGCCGTCCTGCTCCTCGACCGTGTGCAGGTGCACCATTTTCGCGCGGTCCGTGCTGGCGGCGACCAGCCGGTCGTCGCGGGATCCGCCGTCGATCGTGAGGTAGGCGGCGCCCACGTCGATGCCCGGGGGCGTGGCCCGCGCCCAGGCGTCGCTCACTAAGGGAGGCGCATCGGCCGCCGCAGCGGCTCCCGTGACGGCAAGCAGGAGGACACCGAGAATCGTTGCTTTACGGCTCATCCCTGTTCCTCCTCGTGCATCTGGCCGCGGATGACCTCCGCGACCGCCTCGATCGCGGCGCCGCGGGTCGTCGATTTGCGCCACACCGCTCCGATCGTACGCGCCGGGGCCGGCTTGCCGAAAGGCAAGATGCGCAAGCCCCGCGCCGCGCCGACCGGCGACTCGGCCGCGAGGTCGGGCAGCAGCGTGATGCCGTGGCCTGCCGCGACCATCTGCCGCAGCGTCTCGAGGCTCGTGGCGCGGTAGTCCTGCGGCTCCTGGACGCGGACCCGGCTGCAGACCTCCAGCGCCTGGTCGCGCAGGCAGTGCCCGTCCTCGAGCAGGAGCACCGTCTCGCCCCTGAGGTCCTCGATCCTGACGTGCTCGCGTTCGGCGAGCGGGTGGCCCGCCGGCACCGCAAGCGCGAACGGCTCGTCGTAGAGTTCGGCGGTCTCGAGGCCGTCCGCCGGCACCGGCAGCGCAAGGATGCCGACGTCGAGCTCGCCCGCCCGGAGCTTCTCGAGCAGCGGCGCGGTCTGGTGCTCGTAGAGCATCAGCTTGAGGCGCGGCAGGTCGCGCCGCAGCCTGGTCGCGACGTGCGGCAGCAGGTAGGGTCCCACGGTCGGGATCAACCCGACCTTGAGCGGTCCCGACAGCGGGTCGCGATCCGTCTTCGCGAGATCGACGATCGCGTCGGCCTCCTGCAGGAGTCGCCGGGCCCGCTCGACGATCCGCACTCCGGTTTCGGTGAGCGCGACGCGCTTCGGCTGGCGCTCGACCAGCGGCACGCCCAGGTACTCCTCGAGCTTGCGGATCTGGGCCGAGAGCGTGGGCTGGCTGACGAAGCAGCGTTCCGCGGCCTTGCCGAAGTGCTTTTCATCGGCCAGCGCCACCAGGTAGCGAAGGTCGCGCAGGTTCATGTTTCAATCATAGCTGTGCCCTATGAAGAATCAACATCTCATGTGCACGAGTAATCACGAGGCCGCATCCCCTATACTTGCCGGATGGTGCCAGGGACGCAGCGATTGTCGGCCGGGGTGGTCGTAGTGCGGCGGACGGACGACGGCTGGCGCTTCCTGCTGCTGCGCGCGTTCAACCACTGGGACTTCCCGAAGGGCATGGTCGAGGCGGGCGAGGAGCCCCGGGCGGCGGCCGTCCGCGAGGTGAGAGAGGAGTCGCTGATCGACGATCTCTCGTTCGGATGGGGGCAGGCTTCGATGCGGACCGGCCCCTACAGCCGCGGCAAGGTGGCCTGCTACTACGTCGCGGAGACCTGGACGTCGGACGTCACGCTCCCGATGAATCCCGAGCTCGGCCGTCCGGAGCACAGCGAGTTCCGGTGGGTGACGTTCGACGAGGCGATGGAACTCGTCTCGCCCCGGGTCCGGCCCGTGCTGCGCTGGGCAGCGCAGGTCATGAACCTGCCCGTCGATCCGGGTGAACCCGTGCCGCGCGTCCCGACGGCGCAAGCGCTCGACGGTACCCCTTGAGGCAGGAGGGGCCCTTGCGGACCCCTCCTTGCCGGTCTCATCAGGTCCCGATCACACCGCCGTCGAGCTTGCGGATCACGAGCGTCGCCGAGCGTGGCCGGCCTTCGGGGTCGAAGTCTGGCCAGTTCGAGAACCTGCGGGGCGCCGCGGGATCGTTGGTCTCTGGCGGCGTCGGGTCGGTGGCCGCGAGCCGGTACGGCTCGCCCGGGTGCTGGATGTTGACGAACATCGTGCGCCCGTCCGGCGTCGTCACGACGCCGGTCACCTCGCAGCCCTTCGGTCCCACGAGAAACCGCTTGATCCGTTTCGACACCGGGTCGGCGCAGAGCATCTGGTTGTTGCCGATCGCCGCGTACGCGCCGAAGTAGAGCGCGCCGGTCGAGACGTCGGTCTGGATCCACAGCCGGCCGTCCTTGTCGATCCAGAGCCCGTCCGGCGAGCCGAAGTAGTCCTCGTTCGCCGGGTTGACCGTCGTGATGTTGCCCTGGTTCGATGCGGAGGCGCCGTCGCCGTTGCCGGCCTGCACGAAGATGTCCCACTCGAACTGGGTCGCGGCCGCGTCGCCGCCGCGCTCGCGCCAGCGGACGATGTGGCCGAAGATGTTCGCCGGGCGCGGGTTCGCGTCGTCCACGGCGGGGCGGGCGCTGTCTGCGCTCGTCGTGCCGTCGGGCCTGTTCGACGTGGGCGGCGTCGCGGAGCCGCGGCGGCTGTTGTTGGTGAGCGTCATGTAGACCTCGCCGGTGTGCGGGTGCACCGCGATCCACTCGGGACGGTCCATCATCGTCGCGCCGAGCCGGTCCGCGGCCTGGCGCGTCTTCACCAGCATCTCGCCGGCGCTCGCGAAACCGCTCTGCGGGCCGAGCGGGCCGGAGACGACGCCGCTCACCGGGTCCGGCGCCGGTCCCTGCGGGGACCACACGATCGGCAGCCACCGTCCCGTGCCGAGACCGTCGCCCGTCGTGCCGCCCGCCTCGAACTTCGCGGCGTACAGCGTGCCCTCGTCGAGCAGGTCCGCATTGGCGCGGCGGTCGCCCGGCGTCCACGGCCGGCGGGTCACGAACTTGTACACGTACTCGTTGCGCTCGTCGTCGCCCATGTAGACGACGACGCGACCGTCCTTCGCGAGCGCATAGACGGCGCCCTCGTGCTTGATGCGGCCGAGCGCGGTGCGCTTGACTGGCCTCGAGGCGGGGTCCATCGGGTCGATCTCGACGACCCAGCCGTAGCGATTTGGCTCGTTCGGCACGATCGACGCGTCGAAGCGCGGGTCGACCTCGTGCCAGCGATAGCCGAAGCCTGTGCGCGTGATGCCGTAGCGGCTCTGGCCCTGCAGGATCTCGAGCTTCTGGTCCCCCGACGGCACGCCGACCACGTCGCTGGTCGGGTTCGCGAAGTAGCCGTTGAAGTTTTCCTCGCAGGTGAGGTACGTGCCCCACGGCGTGTAGCCGTGAGCACAATTGTTGAGCGTGCCGTAGACGAGCCGGCCGGTCGGGTCGGCCGAGGTCTGCACGAGCGGGTGTCCCGCGGCGGGACCCGAGAGCGCGATCGGCGTGAGGCCCGTGATGCGGCGCGCGTACGGCGAGGGGCGCTTGACCTCCCACTGCCCGGTCGCCGGCGAGCGGCGCACCTCGATCACCGACACGCCGTGTGCGTTCAGCGACTTGCGCAGTTTCTCCGCGCCGATCTCGGGCACCGTCCAGTTGGCGAAGCCGTCCGTGTACAGGAGTCCCTGGTCCGTGTACTCGTGGTTGATGCAGAGCACGCCCCGGCGGCTCGAGGGCTTGCCGCCCTCGGACAGCGGGAAGAAGTGCATGCCGTCGTGGTGCATGCCCGACTGCAGGGCCTGTTCGTCCGCGCTGTTGCTCGCGTCCATCGCGAACGCGGGCTGGCCGGGCGGGCGGCCGGGCGCGCCGATCGCGTCGCCCCAGCTGTAGAGCACGTCGACCACGTAGCCCGGCGGCACCGCGACCTCGTCGAGCATGCTGGGCGCGATGGACTCGAAACCGATCAGCGGGCCGGTGGCGGCGAACGCGCTGCCGGCGCGGTCGAGCAGCGGCAGGCCCAGGAATCCGAGCGCGGCCGCGCTCAGGCTGCCCTGCATGAAGCTGCGGCGCGACAGCGCGGCCTGCTGCAGCACGGTCGAAAAGTGCTCGTTGCGGCTCGGGTTGCAGCCTTCGTCCTCGGAATACTCGACGTCGGGTCCGACGGGCAGCTTGCGGTCGTCCACGGGGTTTCCTCCTTCATCGCGGGGAGCGGGCGTCGGCGGTGCCTGGCCCGGCGGGAAGGGAAGGATCGGCGCGTCGCGTGACGCACCCGTGACGATCCTGCGACGGTTCGTTTAAGTCGTGGCCGGGATCAGGCGACGCGGCCGCGCCGGCCGCCGCGCAGGAAGTCCGCGACGTTGCCCGCCATCTCGTCGATGCACCGCTGGCGGGCCTCGCGGGCAGCCCAGGCGACGTGCGGCGTGACGATCAGGTTCGGAATGTCCGCCGCGAGGAGTGGATCGCCGCGGCTCGGCGGCTCCTCGGGCAGCACGTCGATCGCAGCGCCCCCGAGACGGCCCGCACGAAGTGCGTCCGCGAGCGCCGCCGAATCGACGAGCGCGCCGCGGGCCGTGTTGACCAGCACCGCGTCGGGCTTCATGCGTGCGAGGCGCGATGCATCCACGAGACCCGTGGTGGCGGGCGTGAGCGGGCAGTGCAGGCTCAGCACGTCGACGACGGGCAGGATGTCGTCGAGCGCAACGCGCCCCGGCACCGGCGCGCCGCCCGGACGCTGCGCCACGAGCACTTCCATCCCGAACGCCTGCGCGACCTGTGCGACGGCCTTGCCGAGCGTGCCGTAGCCCACGATGCCGAGGCGACGCCCGGTGAGCTCGCGGACCGGAAAGTCGAGCAGGCAGAACTGCTCGCCGCGCTGCCACGCGCCCGAGCGGACGAGCGCGTCGTACTCGCGAAGCCTGCGCGTGAGGAGGAGCAGCGTGCCGTACACGTGCTGCACGACGGACGCCGTGCAGTAGTCGCGCAGGTTGCACACGGCCACGCCGCGTTCCCGGGCCGCCTCGAGGTCCACGTTGTTGGTGCCCGTCGCCGCGAGCGCGACGAGCCTGAGTTGCGTCGCGCCCTCGATCGTCGCGCGCGGCAGCCTGAGCTTGTTGACGAGCACGACCGCGGCGCCTTCGATCGCCGCCGGCACCGACTCCTGGGCCGTGTGCGGCCGCAGCTCGAGGCCGGGCAGCACCCTTTGCAGCGCACCGGGATCGAGGTCGTCGTCGAAACTGACGGTCGCGTAATCGAGGAAGACTGAGCGCAAGGGGAGGTCCCGCCGGCCGCGAAGAGCGTTAGCGTAACCTCGGTCCTGCGCAGGACGCGGGGGTTTTCCGAAATTGCCATCCCGGGACCCGGTCGGCAGTCTTGCGCCGCCGCTTCCGGCCGACTCCGTTACTCTCCAGTGCCCCCCGCACGAATTGAAGACGACGTCATCGCGGCCGCCGTGGACCGCGCCGTGGAATCCTGGGGCAGCGCGCCCACGCAGCTGCTGCAGGTCCTGCGCGAGACGCAGGAGCCGCTCGGCTGGCTGCCCGCCGGCGCGCTCGAACGCATCGCCCGCGCACTCGACGTCTCGATCGCGCGCGTACGCGGCGTGGTCGCCTTCTACTCCTTTCTCTACGCGGAGCCGCAGGGCGAGTACCGCGTGCTCTTCTCGGACGACGTGACCGACCGGATGCTCGGATCCGGGGAGCGGTTGCGCGAAATGTGCGAGCGGCTGTGGGCGGAGCCTGGCAAGCCGTCCGCGGACGGTCTCGTGAGCATCGACCGCACCGCGAGCATCGGCCTGTGCGACCAGGGCCCGTCGCTGCTCGTGAACGGTCGTCCGCTCACGCGGATCGACGCGGCGCGCGCGGCGCAGGTGTGCGAGCTGATGCTGTCGCGGACCCCGCTCGCGCAGTGGCCGGCGGAACTGTTTCGCATCGAGGACAACGTGCGCCGGCGCGGCGTGCTGCTCGACGATCCGATACGCCCCGGCGAGGGCATCCGCGCCGCGATCGCGCGCGGCGAGGCAACGGGCACCGGCCGGCAGGCGATGCTCGACGAGATCAAGCAGGCGCGTCTGCTCGGCCGCGGCGGCGCGGGTTTCACGACCGGCGTGAAGTGGGAGAGCTGCGCGCGCCAGCCCGTCGAGCCCCGGATCGTCGTCTGCAACGCGGACGAGGGCGAGCCCGGCACGTTCAAGGATCGGCTGCTGCTCACGCGCTACGCCGACCTCGTATTCGAGGGGATGACGGTCGCGGCGTGGGGCATCGGGGCGACGCGCGGCTTCGTCTACCTGCGCGGCGAATACCGCTACCTGCTCGACGCGCTGCGCGAGACGCTCGCGCGCCGTCGTCGCGAGGGCCTCCTCGGCCGCGGCATCGCCGGCCGCGCGGACTTCGAATTCGACGTCGAGATCCACGTGGGCGCCGGTTCCTACGTCTGCGGCGAAGCGTCCGCGCTCGTCGAGTCGCTCGAGGGCAAGCGCGGCATCCCGCGCAACCGCCCTCCGCGTCTCGCCGAAAAGGGCTACCTGCTGCTCCCGACCGTCGTGAACAACGTCGAGAGCTACTGCGCGGCCGCACTCATCGCGCTGCACGGCGCCGCGTGGTTCTGCAGCCAGGGCACGCCGAAGTCCTCGGGCACCAAGCTGCTGTCGGTCTCCGGCGACTGCGAGCGGCCCGGCATCTACGAGTATCCGTTCGGCGTCACGGTCCGCGAGGTGCTCGAGGCGTGCGGCGCGCGCGACACGATCGCGGTGCAGGCCGGCGGCCCGTCCGGCGTGTGCCTCGGGCAGGACGAGTTCGACCGCCGCATCGCCTTCGAGGACATCGAGACCGGCGGCGCGTTCGTGGTCTTCGACGGCACCCGCGACATGTTCGAGATCGGGCGTCACTACGCCCACTTTTTCGCCGACGAGAGCTGCGGCTTCTGCACGCCGTGCCGCGTCGGCACGTCGCTGCTCCGGAACCTGATGGACAAGATCCGCGACGGCAAGGGCTCGCAGCACGACCTGCAGACCATCGAGGAGCTCGGCCGGCTGCTCGCGCGGGCCAGCCACTGCGGCCTCGGCGAGTCCGCGGGGCGGCCGCTGCTCGGGACGCTGAAGCGCTTCCGGCCCGCGTATGAGCGACGGCTCGGTTCGTCGGCGGTCGAGCCCGCCTTCGACCTCGACGGCGCGCTCGCGCGGGCGCGCCGCATGACGGGCCGCGACGACCCGGGCGCACATCTCGGAGACGAGCGATGAGCGACGCCGAAAGCCGCCCGAGCTTCACGCTCGATGGCGTCGAAGTGCCGTTCGACCCGGGCCAGACCGTGCTGCAGGCCGCGCTCGCCGCGGGCCAGTACATCCCGCACCTCTGCTACCACCCGGAGTTCAAGCCGCACGGCAGCTGCAAGGTCTGCACGGTGCGCACGGGCGGGCACGCCGCCACCTCGTGCACGACGCCGGCGCGCGCCGGCATGGTCGTCGAGAGCGAGACGGAGGAGGTCGTTGCGGAACGGCGGATGCTGGTGCAACTCCTCTTCGTCGAGGGCAACCACTTCTGCCCGTCGTGCGAGAAGAGCGGCCACTGCAAGCTGCAGGCGGTCGCGTACGACCTCGGCATGACCTCGCCCCGCTTCGACCACTTCTTCCCGGACCGGCCGGTCGATGCCTCGCACCCCGAGATCCTGCTCGATTTCAACCGCTGCATCCTGTGCGAGCTCTGCGTGCGCGCCTCCGCGGAAGTGGACGGCAAGCAGGTCTTCGCGCTCGCCGGGCGCGGCATGGGCAAGCACCTGGTCGTCAATTCCGCCTCGGGCCTGCTGCGCGACAGCGCGGTCGCCGCGACGGACAAGGCTGTCGACGTCTGTCCCGTGGGTGTCATCCTGCGAAAGCGGGTCGGGTTTGCGGTTCCAGTGGGCCAGCGACGCTTCGACGAGCGCCCGATCAGCGCCCAGGCGAGCGACTACGCCCCCCGCCCGGCTCCGCCTCGCGATCCCTGACTCAAGCCGGTGATTTCCGAGATGGTGAGCGCGCCCCCAAGGGGTACAGTCTGGCCGCGCCCGGCGGAGGGCCCGCCGGGCTCTGCCTGCATGGAAGCCATGAACGACCTCACACCCGACCTCGAACAGCGCGCCCGGCGCGTGGTGACCCGCTGGGGTCACGAACCGACCCGCCTGCTGCAGATCCTGCGGGAGGTGCAGGAGGACTTCGGCTACGTGCCGGAGCGTGCGATCCCGCTGATCGCGCGTTACCTGCGCGTACCGTACTCGCGGGTGAAGGGGGTCGCGAGCTTCTATTCGTTCCTCGTGATCGGACCGCAGGGCGAGTACCGCGTGCTGTTCGCGGACAACGTGACCGACCGCATGGCCGGCAGCGAGCGCCTGCTCGACGCGCTGTGCAAGCGGCTGTGGGCCGAGCCCGGCAAGGTGTCGGAAGACGGCCTCGTGAGCGTCGGCCGCACGTCGTGCACCGGGCTCTGCGACCAGGGGCCGGGCCTGCTCGTGAACGGCCGTGCGATCGGCCGGCTCGACGACGAGCGCGTCGAGCGGATCGGCGAACTGATCCTCGCGCGCGTGCCGCTCGCCGACTGGCCGCCCGAGTTCTTCCGGATCGAGGACAACGTGCGCCGCGCGGACCTCCTGCTCGGCCACGGGCTCGCCCCGGGTGACGCGATCCGGGCCGCGCTGCGCCGCGGTGCGACGGGCTGGTCCGAGCACGCCGCGAACGAGCGCTCCTGGCGCGAGGCGTACGTGGGCACCGCGCAGGGCCCGGTCGCGGTGCTCGAGGAGATCAAGCGATCGAACCTGCGCGGCCGCGGCGGCGCCGGCTTCACGACCGGCGTCAAGTGGGAGGCGTGCCGCCACGCGACCGGCCTCGCGCGCTACGTCGTCTGCAATGCCGACGAAGGCGAGCCCGGAACGTTCAAGGACCGCGTGCTGCTCTCGAGCCACGCCGACCTCGTCTTCGACGGCATGACCGTGGCGGCGTACGCGATCGGCGCGACGCAGGGCTACCTGTACCTGCGCGGCGAGTACCGCTACCTGCTCGAGTCCCTCGAGCGCACGCTCGCGCGGCGCCGCGAGGCGAAGCTGCTCGGTAACGGCATCTGCGGCCAGCCGGGCTTCGACTTCGACGTCGAGATCCACGTCGGTGCCGGATCCTACGTCTGCGGCGAGGAGTCGGCGCTGATCGAGTCGCTCGAGGGCAAGCGAGGGGTGCCGCGCAACCGGCCGCCGTATCCCGTCACGAACGGCTACCTGCAGCAGCCGACGATCGTCAACAACGTCGAGACGCTGTGCGCGGCCGCCCTGATCGCGGTGCACGGCGGCGACGGGTATCGCTCGCTCGGCACGCTGAAGTCGTCCGGCACCAAGATCCTGTCGGTCGCGGGCGACGTCGCGCGGCCGGGCCTGTACGAATACCCGTTCGGCGTCACCATACGCCAGGTGCTCGAGGACTGCGGCGCCCGGAACACGCAGGCGGTGCAGATCAGCGGCCCGTCGGGCATCTGCATCGACTCGACCGAGTTCGACCGCCGCATCGCGTTCGAGGACCTGCCCACGGCAGGCGCCTTCACGGTGTTCGACGCGTCGCGCGACATGTTCGAGGTGGCGCGCAACTACGCGCACTTCTTCGCGCACGAGAGCTGCGGATTCTGCACGCCGTGCCGCGTCGGCACGTCGATGCTGGTCGCGGCGATGGACAAGATCCACGCCGGAAACGGCACGCAGCACGAACTGCGCGAGATCGGGCGCCTCAACAAGGTGCTGATGATGTCGGCGCACTGTGGCCTCGGCCACACGGCGTGCAACCCGATCCTCGACACGCTGAAGCGCTTCCGCCCCGCCTACGAGCGCAAGCTCCGCTCGCTCGATTTCACGCCGTCGTTCGACCTCGACGGCGCGCTGGCGCGCGCCCGGCAGATGACGGGTCGCGACGACGAGGCCGCGCACCTGGAGGCG
This sequence comes from Lysobacterales bacterium, assembly GCA_003819815.1. GTDB lineage: Bacteria > Pseudomonadota > Gammaproteobacteria > Steroidobacterales > Steroidobacteraceae > RPQJ01. The sequence continues at coordinate 46 of RPQJ01000078.1, read as the reverse complement.
TCGCGATGAACGACCGGCCCAGCTTCCTGCTCGACGGCGCCGAGGT
>RPQJ01000077.1 GCA_003819815.1 Lysobacterales bacterium | reverse complement strand
TCGGGCCACAGCAGTTGCGCCGCGATCAGGACGCCGACCAGCATGCCGACGATGCCCCAGACCACGGTCATGATCGCGAACTGCCGGACCACCTTGTCGTTGTAATGCGTGGCCGTCGTTTTCATGCTCGCCTCGGAAAGGATGGATGACTGTCCCTGCGCCTTGTGTGCGCTGCACACAAGCGGGCGAAATGTTAAGCGATGGATCCGCTTCGTAGGCAGCAGTGCAGGGCGTGGCCGCATAGGTACTTTCCGAAGGCGGCATCCACGCATTGCGGCGGCCCGCCCGGGCGCCCAGAGTGAGGACGGTACATTAGCAACTGCTGATGGGTGGGCGCCCCATGAAACGCATCGACCGCGTCCTCGCCGTCCTCGACCCGACCGCGGACGCGCAGCCGGCCCTCCGCAAGGCCGCCGACCTCGCGCGAGCCTGCTCCGCGACCCTCGACCTGCTGGTCTGCGACTTCGATCCCGCGCTCTCGGGCCAGCCGTTCGCCGAGTCCGGGACGCTCGCCCGCCACCGCGAGGCGTTCCTGGCGGACCGTCGCGCCGCGCTCGATCCGATCGCCGCGGAACTGCGGGCCGGCGGGCTCGCGGTCGAGACGCACGTGCGCTGGGGTCACCCGCTGCACCGGTCCATCGTCGAGTACGCAGTCGCGACGTCGCCCGACCTCGTCGTGAAGGACACGCACTACCACGGCCTGCTCCGGCGGACGCTGTTCACCAACACCGACTGGAACCTGATCCGGGCCTGCCCCCTGCCGCTGCTCCTCGCGAAGGAGCGGGAGTGGCCGGCGTCGCCCCGGATCGTCGCCGCACTCGACCCCGGCCACCTGGGCGACAAACCGGCGGCGCTCGACCACGACATCCTCGACTGGGCCGGTCTACTCGCGCAGAGGACCGGCGGGGAGGTGCACGCCGTGCACGCGTTCTTCCCGGCGGCGCTGCTCGCGGCCACCGCGTTCACGGGCGACCTGCCGTTCGCGGGTGCGGCCGTCGCGGCCGAGGTCGTCGCGGCCGAGCGCGAGCGGCTCGGCCGCGCGCTCGAGGCGGTGCTGGCGGCGCATCCGGTCGACCCCGCCCGGGTGCACCTCGAGCAGGGTGCCGCGTCCGAGGTGCTGCCGCGCGTCGCCGAGACGCTCGACGCTGCACTCGTCGTGATGGGGGCGGTCTCGCGAAGCCGCGTCCAGGAGGCGTTCCTCGGCAGCACGGCTGAGCGGGTGCTCGACCGGATCGGCTGCGACGTCCTCGTGGTCAAGCCGCCCGACTTCACCGAACGCCTGCCGTTCTGACGCGCCGGCGCCTGCCCGGCATGGGTACCCTCGAATCGGGAATGTGACCGGCGTCTCGCTGCGGGCGGCGGCGGGCGTTCCGACCTCACGTTTTCGACGCCGGCCCGCTCCTATACTCCGGTGGCAATGATGCACACCCAGGTACTCCTCATCTGCGCGCAGCCGGTGGACCAGGCGCGCGTCCGCGCAGCCGTCGACGGCATCCGCGGCCAGCCGCACCGGCTCGAAGTGGTGCCTACGCTCGCCGAAGGGCTCGCGGCCATCCGGGCGGGCCGCGTCGAGGCCATCCTGCTCGACCTCACCCTGCCGGACAGCGCGGGCGTGACGACCTACCTGCGCCTGCAGCCGAAGGCCACCCAGCTTCCCGTCGTCGTGATCGTCGCCGAGGAGGAAGAGGACCTCGGCCGGCAGTGCGTCGAGCGGGGAGCGCTCGACTTCCTGGTCAAGTCCGAGGTCTCCGCGCAACTCGTCGACAAGGTGCTCCGCTACGCGACCGAGCGCACCCACACGCTCAAGGCGCTCAAGGCGTCGGAGCAGCGTTACCGTGAACTCTTCCAGAACGTCACCGCCGGCGTGTTCCAGACGACGTCCGACGGGAAGTTCATGGCCGCGAACCCCGCGCTCGTGCGCATGCTCGGCTACGACACCGAGGACGAGCTGCTCGCGGTCGACGTCGCGAACGACATCTACGTCGACCCCGCGCACCGCGGCCAGTGGGTCGCTGCGATGGCGGAGCAGGGCGAGGTCCGCAACGCCGAGCTGATGCTGAAGCGACGCGACGGCACGCAGCTCGTGGTGCTCGAGAATTCCCGCGCGGTGCGCGACTCGGACGGCCGCGTGCTGTTCTACGAGGGCACGCTCACTGACATCACGGCTGCCCACGCGCTCTCGCAGCAGCTCTCCCACGACGCGAGCCACGACACGCTCACCGGGCTCAAGAACCGTCGCGAGTTCGAGGTCCGGCTGCAGCACGCGCTCGAGATCGGCCAGGCGACCGGTGCCACGAGCGCCGTGCTGTTCATCGACCTCGACCGCTTCAAGGTCGTGAACGACACGTGCGGCCACGTGGCCGGCGACGAGCTGCTGCGCCAGCTCGGCCAGCTGCTGCAGAACCGGGTGCGCTCGGCCGACGTGGTCGCGCGCTTCGGCGGCGACGAGTTCGCGATCCTGCTGGTCAACTGCGGCCCCTCGGACGCGCTGCAGGTCGCGACCACCGTGCTCAAGGCGGTCGCAGGCTTCCAGTTCGCGTGGGGCCAGAAGGCCTTCACGCTCGGCGCCAGCATCGGCGTCGTCGGCATCACGCCGCAGTTCCGGCGCATCGCGCAGGTGCTGAGCGCGGCGGACACCGCGTGCTATGCCGCCAAGGACAGCGGACGGAACCGCGTCGTCGTCTATCAGGAAGATACCGCGGCGGCCTCGCGCAGCCGCGGCGACTCGAACTGGGTGACGCAGGCGCGCCGCGCGCTCGCGGACAATCGCCTGTTCCTCGAGGCGCAGCCGATACAGCCGCTCGGCGCGGCATCCGTCGAGCTGCCGCACTACGAGCTGCTGGTGCGCATGCGCGACGACTCCGGGCGCACCGTTCCCCCCGGCGCGTTCCTGCCGACCGTCGAGCGCTACAACCTCTCCGTCCGCTACGACCGCTGGGTGATCGGCGCGGCGCTCGCGTGGATGCAGCGCAATCCGTCGGCGTTCGCGCGCCTGTCGCGTTTCTTCGTCAATCTTTCCCGGGATTCCGTCATCGATCCAGAGACGCCGGCCTTCGTGCGGCAGTCGATCGCGCAGGCGGGCGTCGACCCGCGCCGGCTGGGGTTCGAGATCGCCGAGGGGGTCGCGATCGGCCACCTCTCCCAGTCGAACCAGCTCTTCGCGGAGCTGCGCCGCACCGGCTGTGCGGTCAGCATCGACGATTTCGGCAGCGGCGTCTCCTCGTTCGCCTACCTGAAGGCTCTCGGGACCGACTACCTGAAGATCGACGGCATGTTCGTCGGCAACATCTCGCAGGACAAGGTCGACTACGCGATGGTTCGCTCGATCAAGGACATCGGCCACGCGATGGGCAAGAAGGTGATCGCCGAGTCGGTCGAGACGGACGCCGTGCTCGACAAGCTCCGCGAGATCGGCGTCGACTATGCCCAGGGCTACGCGGTCGGCGCGCCGCGTCCCGTCGACGAACTCGCCACCGTCGCGATGGGCGACCTGCTCGCCGGCTGATCCGGCAGGATCCGTGCGCGGAACACGCTGGCACATAATTAAACAAACGATTAATATGCGTGCATGACCGAGAGTGCACGCCGCCCGCGGGTTCGCCCGGCGCGCCGGCCCGGCCGGCCGGCCGGGGGCGACGCGGCCGTGCGCGAGGCTCTGCTCGGCACCGCGCGTCGCCTGTTCCTGGCCCACGGTTTCGGCTCGGTCACGATCCGGCGCATCGCCTCGGAAGCCGGCAGTTCGCCGGCGACCATCCACTATCACTTCGGCGACAAGCTCGGCCTCTACCGGGCGATGCTCGAGGCTGCGTTCGGGCCGGTCGCGGCCACGCTCGAACGGCTCGACGACCCGGAGCGTGCGCGCGACGTCGACGTCGCCTCGTTCATGCGGCTCTATGCCCGGATGCTCGCGGACAACCCCTGGGTGCCCGCGCTCATCGTCCAGGAAGTGCTGGCCGAGGGCGGGCGCTTCCGCGCGCAGTTCATCGAGCAGTTCGCGGGGCGGCTGGTCCCGCTCTTCGTCGAGCTCGTGCGGCGCGAACAGCGGCGCGGCGACCTGCGGGCGGACCTCGACCCGAGGCTCGCGGCACTTTCTGCCATCAGTCTCACGGTGTTCCCGTTCCTCGCGCTGCCGGTCACGAGCCGCGTGCTCGGCGTCTCGGCATCGGGGCCGGCGCTCGAGCAGATGGTCGAGCACACGACGCGCCTGTTTCGTGAGGGCGCCGAGGCGCGCGCGGGGCGCGAGCGGGGGAGCGAGGCATGAGACCGTCGTCGATCGCGTGGGCACTGGCCGTGGCCGTGCTGGCCGCCTGTTCGGGCGCCGGCACGCCGACCGAGGTGCACGGCACGCTCGAGCGCGACCGCCTCGAGCTGGTGGCCGAGTCGCACGAGCGCATCGTCGAGATCGCGGTCCGCGAGGGCGATCGCGTCGCGACCGGTGTGGTGCTCGTGCGTCAGGAGGCAGGGACCATGCAGCCGCGGCTCGACCAGGCGCAGGCCTCGGTCGCGACGGCCGAGCGCCGCCTCGCGGACCTGGTCGCAGGAGCCCGCGCGCGCGAGGTGGACGACGCGCGAGCAATCCTGTCCGGTGCAGAGAGCACGCTTGCAGTGGAGCGCAGCGAGTACGCTCGCGTTGCGACCCTCGTGGAACGCCAGTTGCTGAGCGTGTCGGACCTCGACCGGGCCCGCGCCCGGCGCGACGCCGCCCTCGCGACGCGCGACCAGGCCCGTGCGCGCCTGCGGCTGCTCGAGGAAGGCAGCCGTCCCGAGCAGGTGCGGGCAGCGGAGGCCGAGGTGGAGCGCGCCCGCGCCGCGCTCGCTGAGCTCGAGACCAGTGCCGCGCAGTACGTCGTGCGGGCACCGCGCACAGGCACGATCGAGGCGCTGCCGTACGAGTCGGGCGAGCGTCCTCCGGCCGGTGCGCCGGTCGTCGTGATGCTTGCGGACGGCCCGCCGTATGCGAGGGTCCACGTGCCAGAGCCGCTGCGCGTGCAATTCACGGCGGGCCGTGCCGTCGAGGCGACGGTGGACGGCGTGGACGGTACCCTCCGCGGCACGGTGCGCTACGTCTCCGCCGAGGCCACGTTCACGCCGTATTACTCCCTGACCCAGCGCGACCGCTCGAGGCTCAGCTATCTCGCCGAAATCGTGCTCGACGATCCGCGCGCGGCGTCGCTGCCGGCCGGCATCCCGGTGCAGGTGCGGGTGCCGGAGCACGGGGCCGCGCCGTGAACGACGTCCCCGCGATCGTCGCGCGCGGCCTCACGCGCCGCTTCGGCGCGCTCACCGCCGTGGACCATGTCGACCTCTCGGTGCCGCGCGCCGGCATCTACGGCTTCCTCGGGCCGAACGGGTCCGGGAAGTCGACGACGCTCCGCATGCTCTGCGGCCTGCTCGAGCCGAGCGACGGCGATGTCGAGGTGCTCGGATACCGGATGCCGGGCGAGGCGGAGTCGCTGCGCCGCAAGCTCGGCTACATGACGCAGCGGTTCTCGCTGTGGGACGACCTGACGGTCGAGGAGAACCTCGAATTCCTGGCGCGGATCCACGGTCTCCGCGCCGCCGAGCGGCGTGCGCGCATCGGGGAGCTCGAGGCCGAGTACGACCTCGCGCCGCTCGCATCGCAGCGCGCCGGGACGATGAGCGGCGGCCAGCGCCAGCGCCTCGCGCTCGCCGCGGCGACGCTGCACCGTCCGGAGCTGCTGCTGCTCGACGAGCCCACGAGCGCGGTCGACCCGCAGAGCCGCCGCGACTTCTGGGAGAGCCTGTTCCGGCTCGCGGTCGCAGGAACGACGATCCTCGTCTCGACGCACTACATGGACGAGGCCGAGCGCTGTCACCGCCTCGCGATCCTCGCCGAAGGGCGGCTGGTGGCGGAGGGCGCGCCGCGGCAGCTGATGCGCGACATCGCGGCGGCGGTGGTCGAGCTGGAGGCCGACGACGTCGTCGCCGCACGCGCAGCGCTGCAGGGCGACGGGGCCATCCTCAGCGTCGCCCAGCTCGGCACGCGCCTGCACGCGCTCTTGAGCCTCGACACGCCGGAACCCGCGGCGCGGGTGCGCGCCCGGCTCGCCGCGGCCGGCGTGGCCGCCGAGGTGCACGCCGTGCCCGCGAGCCTCGAGGACGTGTTCGTCGCGGCGACTGGCTTCGGCAGCCTGTCCTCCTCGGCGCACGCGGCGCACTGAGCCATGCTCGACCGCATCGCCGCCGTAATGGTCAAGGAGGTGCGCCAGCTCGCGCGCGACCGGCTCACCTTCGGCATGATCGTCGGCATCCCGCTGATGCAGATGCTCCTCTTCGGCTACGCGATCAACTTCGATCTCCGGGGCCTGCGCGCCGCCGTCGTCGACGAGGCCGGCACGAGCCTCTCGCGCGCCTGGATCGCGGACCTCGAAGCGAGCGGCGTCGTGGAGTTCCTGCCGCCGAGCCCCGGCGTCGACGACCTGCGGCGCCGCATCGACGCGGGCGAGGTGAGCGTCGGCGTCTTCGTGCCGCCGGACTTCGAGCGGCGCGTGCTCGACCGGACGCGGGCGCCGGCGCAGCTGCTGGTCGACGGCGGCGAGCCGATGGTCGACGTCGTCGCGCGCAGCCTCGCCTCGGTGCCGCTGCCTCGGCGCGACGGCGCCTACGGGCGCCCGGTGCCCACGCTCGAGGTGCGGACCGAGTACAACCCCGAGCGCCGCACCGCGGTGCAGATCGTGCCCGCGCTGATCGGCGTGATCCTCAACATGACGATGGTCATCTTCACGGCGGCCGCGATCGTGCGCGAGCGGGAGCGCGGCAACCTCGAGCTCCTGATCACGACGCCGGTCCGTTCCGGCGAGCTGATGGCGGGGAAGCTGCTGCCTTACGTGTTCATCGGGCTGCTGCAGACCTCGCTCGTGCTCGCGGTGGGCTCGCTGCTCTTCGACGTGCCCGTGAACGGCAGCCTGCTCGACCTCTACCTCGCGGCGCTGCTGTTCATCGCCGCGACGCTCACGCTCGGCCTGGTGATCTCGACGCTCGCGCGCACGCAGTTCCAGGCGTTCCAGCTCGCCTTCTTCACGATGTTGCCGTCGATCCTGCTCTCGGGATTCATGTTCCCGTTCGACGGCATGCCGCCGGCCGCGCAGTGGATCGCGCAGGTGCTCCCGCTCACGCACTTCGTCGAGCTCGCGCGCGGCATCGTGCTGCGCGGCGCGCCGCTCGCGGATCTCGGCGGGCCCGCGGCGAAGCTCGTCGTGTTCCTCGTGATCGCGCTCGCGATCGCGACGCTCAGGTTCCGCAAGCGTCTCGACTGAGTCGCCCGGCGTCCCCGGCGCCTCGCTCGCGGGCCGTCCGCCCGCCGCTCACTTCTCCAGGACGTACGTCCCCGGCGCGGGTCCGAGCGGCTTGAGCTTCTGCTTCGGCGCGCCCATCGCGGGCGGCGCGACCTTGCGGGGGGACGAGCGCTCCTCGAGCCACTTCGCCCACGTCGGCCACCAGGAGCCCGGCGTCGGCTCGACCTTCTCGAGGTACTTCTGCGGCGCCAGCAGCCGCGCGCCGGCCTTCGTCGTGTGCACGCGGTGGCGGCGCTTCGGGTGCTGCGGGCCGCTGATGATGCCGGCGTTGTGGCCGCCGCTCGTGAGGCAGAACGTGTAGTCCGTCGAGCGGACGAGCTTGCCGACCTTGTAGACCGAGCGCCACGGCGCCACGTGGTCCGTCTCCGTGCCGACGACGAACATCGGCACGGTGACGTCCGAGAGGCTCAGCGGCTCGCCGTTCGCGACGTAGCGGCCCTCTGCGAGGTCGTTGTTGAGGTAGAGCTGGTGGAGGTAGTCGGTGTGCATGCGGTAGGCCATGCGCGTGCCGTCGGCGTTCCACGACATCAGGTCGTTGACGCCGGTGCGCTCGCCCTTGACGTAGGTCGCGAGCGAGGGCGCCCACAGCAGGTCGTAGGTGCGCAGCAGCTGGAACGCGCCGCCCATCTGCCGGCTCTCGAGCACGCCTTCCTTCCACATCATCGCCTCGAGCATCGCGAGCTGCGCGGGGCTGATGAAGATCGAGAGTTCGCCCGGCTCGCTGAAGTCCGTCTGCGCGGCGAACATCGTGATCGTCGCGAGGCGCTCGTCGTCCTGCGCGGCGAGCTCGGCCGCGGCGATGGAGAGCAGCGTTCCGCCGATGCAGTAGCCCACGGCGTGGACCTTGCGCTTCGGCACCACGGTCGTCACGGCGTCGAGCGCCGCGCGCACGCCGAGCGTGAGGTAGTCGTCCATCGTGAGGTTGCGGTCCTCGGCGGTCGGGTTCTTCCAGGAGATCATGAACACCGTGTGGCCGAGCGAGACGAGGTAGTTGACCAGCGAGTTCTTCGGCGACAGGTCGAGGATGTAGTACTTCATGATCCAAGCCGGCACGATCAGCACCGGCTCGGCATACACCGTCTCGGTCTGCGGGGAGTACTGGATCAGCTCCATGAGCCGGTTGCGCAGGATCACCTTGCCCTTCGTCGCCGCGACGTGCTCGCCGACCTGGTAGTTCTCGACGCCGATGGGCCCCAGGCCCTTCATCGTCCGGTTGACGTCCTCGGCGAGGTGCTTCGCGCCGCGGAGCAGGTTGCGTCCCTTCTCGTCGATCGTCTGCCGGATGAGCTGCGGGTTGGTCGGGAGGTAGTTGTCGGGTGCGAGGAGCTCCAGGCCCTCGCGGACCGTGAAGCCGACGACGTTCTCGGCATCCGGGTTCGCGCCCGGGACGTTGCGCACCGCGTCGCGGGCGAACTCCGAGGCCGTCACGAAGCCCTGCGCCATCAGGTTGAACGGGAACCGCGCCCAGGCCGGGTCGGCGAACCGGCTCGCGTAGGGCGTACCCTCGGCGCGCGGCGGCTCGCCCTTGATCGCGGCGCCCGAGTACTGCGCGAGCGAGAGTGCCTTGGCGAGCGCGGACCGGGCCAGCTCGCCCTGGCGGCCGGGCGAGGTCGCGAGCCGCGCGAGCACGTTGATCCACGCGCCGCCGAACGCCTGCGGCGAGAGGCCGCCGGTCCACTGGGCGAGCGTCGCGAGGAAATGCCGCGAGACGTCGTCCGAGACGACGGAGCGGCCGGTCTTCTTCTTCTGCGGGGTGTCCATGGTCGGTGCCTCAGAGCGTCTTCAGGTCCACGGTCGGGTCGGCGAGCCGGGCGGGGTCGGGATGCCTGCGCTCGGCGATCCACCTCCGTCCAGTCATGAAGTCACGCGCGCTGTTCACCGCATCGACGGCCAGCAGCTCGCCGCGGGCGTAGTAATAGAGCGCGAAGCTGCCGGACTCCGGCTCGCCGCGCACGACGGTGCGGTCGTAACCCTGCGAGAGCCCGGCGATCTGCAGCTTGACGTCGTACTGGTCGGACCAGAACCACGGCACGTGCTCGTGGCGCGCCGGCTTGCCGCAGATGTTGGACGCGGCGGTCCGGGCCTGCTCGACGGCATTGTCGACCGACTCGAGCCGCACGCGCCGGCCGTAGCGCACGCTCGGGTGGTTCGTGCAGTCGCCGGCCGCGTAGACGTCGGGGTCCGAGGTGCGGCACTGCTCGTCGACCGTGACGCCGTCGTCGCAGCGCAGGCCCGCGGCGGCCGCGAGCGTCACGTCCGGGAGGATGCCGACGCCGACGATCACGACGTCCGCCGGGTGCTCGCCTTCGGGCGTCACCACCGCCCGCACGCGGCCGTCGCCCAGGAGGCCCTGCACTCCGGTGCCGCAGAGGATCCGGACGCCCTCGCGCTCGTGGCGCCGTACGTAGAACTGCGAGAGCTCCGGCGCGACCACGCGGTTCATGGGGCGGTCGGCCATCTCGAGCACGGTGACCTCGAGTCCGAGATGGCGCGCGCTCGCCGCCGCCTCGAGCCCGATGTAGCCCGCGCCGATCACGACCAGCCGGCGGGCGCCGGCGAGGTCGGCCCGGATCGCCTCGACGTCGGCGATCGTGCGCAGGTAGTGGATGCCCGCGAGGTCGTGGCCGGGCACCTCGAGCCGCCGCGGCCGGCTGCCGACGCAGAGCAGCAGCTTCTCGTAGGTGAGTTCCTCGCCGTCGGCGAGCCGCAGCCGGCGCGCGCCGCGGTCGATCGCCGTGACGCGCTGCCCGAGGCGCGTCTCGACGCGGTGCTGCTCGTAGAAATTCGGGCTCCGGAGCAGCAGCCGCTCGCGCTCGAGTTCGCCCGAGAGGAATTTCTTCGACAGCGGGGGGCGGTTGTAGGGCAGGTGGGGCTCGTCGCCGACCAGCACGATCGGCCCCGAGTGGCCCTCGCGGCGCAGCGTGTCGATCGCCTGCACCGACGCGTGGCTCGCCCCGACGATGACGATCGATCCGGCCATTTCCTCCCCCCTCAGTGGCCCCCGCCTGCCAGCGGCACCGTCTCACTAATATACGGGCCCGCGTCGTCGAGGAAGAAATCGAGCGCGAGCGGGGCGCCGGGCGAGACGGCGTACGCGTCGAAATCCGTGACGCCCGCGGCGCCGAGCACCTCGTCGTCGATCAGGAACCGGCCGGTGAGCGATCGGCTCGGCTGCGTCAGGATCCAGTGGGCCGCGTCCGCCATGATTTCCGGCTTGCGGCAGTGGCGCAGCGACGAGGCGTCGCCGATCGCGAACTCGATCGCCGCCGTCGCGATCGCGGTGCGCGGCCACAGCGCGTTGACGGCGATGCCGTCGCGCTCGAACTCCCGGGCCATCCCGAGCACGCAGAGGCTCATGCCGTACTTCGCCATCGTGTAGGCGACGTGCGGCGCGAACCAGCGCGGGTCCATGTTGAGCGGCGGCGACAGGTTGAGGACGTGCGGGTTCTTCGACCGCTTCAGGTGCGGCAGGCAGGCCTGGCTCGCGACGAAGGTGCCCCGGGTGTTCACGGACATCATGCGGTCGAAGATGCGCGGCGGCGTCGCGAGGGTGCCGGTCAGGCTGATCGCGCTCGCGTTGTTCACGAGCACGTCGATGCCTCCGAAGCGGGCCACGGCCTGCTCGACGGCCCTGGCCACGCTGCCCTCGTCGCGGACGTCCACCACGACCGGCAACGCCCGGCCGCCCGCGGCCTCGATCTCGGCCGCGGCGGTGTGGATGGTGCCGGGCAGCTTCGGGTGCGGCTCGGCGGTCTTCGCCGCCACGACCACGTTGGCGCCGTCGCGCGCCGCGCGGAGCGCGATCGCGAGGCCGATACCGCGGCTCGCGCCGGTGATGAAGAGGGTCTGGTCGCGCAGGCTCATGCTCGTCTCCCGGGTCCGTGCGGCGGGCCGCGTGTGGCATGATGCCGCGTTCCAGCCGTCGACGCAGCCCGATGCCGCGAACGTCCGACCGCACACCGGCGCAACGCGCGGGCCTGTGGCTCGGCGCGGCCCTTTTCGCCGCGATCCTCCTCATCCCCGCGCCCGAGGGCTATGCGCCCGGCGCATGGCGCACGGCCGCCCTTGCGGTGCTGATGGCGGTCTGGTGGGCCACGGAGGCGATCCCGATCCCCGCGACGGCGATGCTGCCGCTCGCGGCCGGGCCGCTGCTCGGCGTCGTGCCGGTGCAGGAGGCGGGCCACGCGTACGGCAGCCCGACGATCTTCCTGATCCTCGGCGGGTGCCTGCTCGCGCTGGCGCTGGAGCGCTGGTCGCTGCACCGGCGCATCGCGTTCCACGTCGTCGCGCGGGCCGGCTCGGACGCACGCCGCCTCGTGTTCGGGATCATGGTCGCTACGGCGGTGGTCAGCATGTGGGTGTCGAACACCTCGACCACGCTCATGATGCTGCCAGTCGCGGCCTCGATCGCGGCGCTCGTGGCGCCGGACCCGGGCAGCGCCAGTGTGGCGCAGCGCAACTTCTCGACGGCCATCGTCCTCTCGGTGGCCTACGCAGCGACAATCGGCGGCCTGGCGACGCTGATCGGCACGCCGACCAACGCGCTCGCCGCCGGTTTCCTCGAACAGACCTACGGCGACCGGCCGAGCTTCGCCGAGTGGCTCGTCTTCGGGCTGCCGTGCTCGCTCCTGATGCTCGGCGCAGCCTGGTGGGTGCTGGTCCGCATCAGCCACCCGTTCCACTTGCCCGACATCGCGAGCGCGAGGGACGTGGTCCGGGAACAGCTCGAGGCGATGGGCCCGCCCACGGTCCCGGAGCGGCGGGTCACGACGATCGTGGTGGCGGCGGCCGTCGCATGGGTCGCGTCGCCGTGGCTCGAGACACTGCCCGGGCTCGGCGCCCTGAGCGACATGGGCATCGCGCTCGCCGCCGGGCTCGCGCTGTTCCTCGTGCCCTCGGGCCTGCCGGGCGGCGGCATGCTGCTGCACGGCGACGACTTCCGCCGCGTGCCCTGGGACACGCTGTTCCTGTTCGGCGGCGGGCTGGCCCTCGCGGCCCTGATCCAGGGCAGCGGCCTCTCGCACGCCATCGGGGCGGAACTCCAGGGGCTCTCGGACTGGCACCCGCTCGCAGTGACCGGCGTGGTCATCCTGCTCATGATTCTATGGACCGAGTTCACGAGCAACGTCGCGACCGCCGCCACGTTCATGCCGATCCTCGCCGCGCTCGCGGAGGCCACCGGCCAGCCGCCGGTCACGTTGATCATCCCGGCCGCGGTCGCCGCCTCGAGTGCCTTCATGCTGCCGGTCGGCACGGCTCCGAACGCCATCGTCTACGGCTCGGGCCGCATCGAGATGCGCGACATGATGCGGGCTGGGCTGTGGGTGAATATCGTCGGCTGGGGTGTCATCATGGCCGTGTCCGCCGTCACCCTGCGCTGGCTGGACTGACCCGGCCGGGGCCGCGCGTCGCGCCGATGCCGGCGCACCACGGCCGCGCAACGGGGGGTGGCCGGCGCGCCAAGCTGGTGCGGTATGGAGCCTTTGCGGCGCATTCCGGCCGGTAGACTCCGGTCGGCACGGTTTCTGCATATTGGCTGGAGCGATCTCCGCCGGACAATGACGAGAAGTTCAGGAGCCAGAGCCCTATGAAGCTGATCAGCGCAATCATCAAACCCTTCAAGCTGGACGACGTGCGTGCCGCGCTGTCGGAGCTCGGCGTGTCCGGCATGACGGTGACGGAGGTAAAGGGCTTCGGCCGGCAGCGCGGCCACACCGAGCTCTACCGCGGAGCCGAGTACGTCGTCGACTTCGTCCCGAAGACCCGCATCGAGGTCGCCGTCAAGGACGCTCTGGTCGACCAGGTGATCGAGGCCATCGTGGGCGCGGCCCGCACCGGCAAGGTCGGCGACGGCAAGATCTTCGTCGCGGACCTCGAGCGCGCGATCCGCATCCGCACAGGCGAGGCGGACGACCAGGCGCTCTGACGCCGCGGGCCCTGCCCGCGTTACGATCGCGGTCCCCTTCACGCGCGGGACCGCGTTCGCCATGCCCGATCCGATTGCAGTCGCTGTCGCGAAGTTGCGACTCGGCGCCCAGTCGCGCCACGTGTTCCTGTGCGTGGGGGGCAAGTGTGCCTCCCGCGAGCAGGGCAAAGCGAGCTGGGAGCACCTGAAACGCCGCCTGCGCGAGGCCGGGCTGCAGGACACCGTGGGCGGCGTGCTCCGCACCCAGGCCGACTGCCTGCGCGTCTGCTGCTCGGGCCCCGTCGCGGTCGTCTATCCCGACGGCATCTGGTATCGCGACTGCACCCCGGAGAACCTCGACCGGATCATCGAGGAGCACCTCGTCGGAGGGCAGCCGGTGGAGGAGCTGGTGATCGCGCGGGATGGGCTGGGGAGAGGGGGTCGTGAGGGAAGGGGATAGGGGATAGGGGGTAGGGGGTGGGGAGTAGGGGGTAGTAGGACCGGCCTGACGGACGCGCTGCGCTGGGGGCCGGCTTCGCACTTGTGACGGCTCTGTCACAGTGCCGCGGGAGCCGCCGTTACACTGTCTTCGCTACCCCCTACCCCCACGACCCCTTCCTTCCCACCCCCATGCCTTACGCCATCCGCATCCACGCCCACGGCGGTCCCGAGGTCCTCCGCTGGGAGTCCGTGCCGGACGCCGAGCCGGGGCCCGGGGAAGTGCTGATCCGCCAGACGGCGATCGGGCTCAACCTGATCGACGTCTACGAACGCACCGGCCTCTATCCGTCCGCACTGCCGACGGGCCTCGGCCGTGAGGGGGCGGGCGTCGTCGAGGCGGTGGGGCCGGGAGTGCGCGGCGTGGCCGTCGGGGACCGGGTGGCCTATGCCTCGGGCCAGGCGGGCGCCTATGCACAGGAACGAGTGCTGCCTGCCGACCGCGTCGTGCACATCCCGGAGGGGGTGAGCGACCGGCTCGCGGCGGCCGCGATGCTGAAAGGCATGACCGCGCAGTTCCTGCTGCGGCGGACGCACCGGGTGCGCAAGCGCGACGCCGTCGTCATACACGCCGCGGCCGGCGGCGTCGGGCTCATCGCGGCGCAGTGGGCGCATCATCTGGGCGCGCTCGTCATCGGCGTCGTGGGCAGCGAAGCCAAGGTGGACCTGGCACGCGGCCACGGCTGCGACCACGTGCTCGTCTCGGGGCGGGACGATCTCGCCCGGCGCGTGCGCGAGCTCACTGGCGGCGTCGGCGCCCACGTCGTCTACGACTCCGTCGGCAAGGACACGTTCGCCTCGTCGCTCGACAGCCTGCGGCCGCTCGGGACGATGGTGAGCTACGGCAACGCGTCGGGCCCCGTTCCGCCGGTCGCTCCCCTCGAACTCGCGCGGAGGGGATCGCTGTTCCTGACGCGGCCGATCCTGTTCCACTACATCGCGAAGCGTGCGGACCTCGAGCGGTCGGCGGCGGATCTCTTCGACGTCATCGGCCGCGGCGTGGTGCGCATCGAGATCGGCCAGAGCTACGCCCTGCAGGACGTCGCCGAGGCGCACCGCGCGCTCGAAGGCCGGCGGACGACGGGCTCGACGGTGCTGATCCCCTGACCACGAGTCCGCACTGCCGCAGTCGTCGCCGCGCCCGGCCGCGAGCCTGGCTCGCGGCAGGCGTCCTGGCGTGCGTGCCCGGTGCGATGGCTTTCGCCGCCGAGGCGGCGGCGCCGGCGCCGGCCGCGGAGGACCCGCAGCCCACGCTCCCCTCGCCCGAAGAGCTCGAGGCGAGCGGCGCCGTCATCGGCGAGGTGCGCATCCTCGTGGGCGACGTCTTCGACACGAACGTCGAAGGCGAGGACGGCTGGCTGTATCGCGCGGCGAACAAGCTGCACATCGACACGCGGCCGCGCATCATCCGCGACCAGCTGCTCTTCAAGCCCGGCGACGCCTACGACGCGCGCGTCGTCGAGGAGACGGAGCGCATCCTGCGCTCGAACGAATACCTCTACGAAGCCGTCATCGTCCCCGTCGCGTGGGACGGCAAGGTGGTCGATCTCGAGGTGCGCACGCGCGACGTGTGGACGCTGAACCCGGGAGTCAACTTCAGCCGCAAGGGCGGCGAGAACACCTGGGGTGCCCAGATCCAGGAGGACAACCTGGCCGGCACCGGCGTGAAGCTCGACTTCGAGTGGTCGAGCGACATCGACCGCGAGTCCGTGCTGTTCTCGTACCTGAATCCCCACTTCTTCGAGCCGTTCACCCGCTTCGGGCTCACGTACATCGACTCCGACGACGGCCAGACGCAGCTAATGCAGCTCGCGAGGCCGTTCTACTCTCTCGACGCGCGCCGCGCCGGCGGCCTGTTCCTGAGCGATGCCGAGTTCAACGAAACCCGCTACGTGCTCGGCGACGACGTAGGCGAGTTCCAGCACGACCGCGAGTTCTACGAGGCCTACGGCGGCTGGTCCGCAGGCCTGCAGGGGCGCTGGGTGCGGCGCTGGACCTACGGCGTGACCTACCAGCGCGACGAGTTCGCGCTCGATCCGGAGTTCGACCCCGCGGGCCCGCTGCCCGAGGATCGCGAGCTGCTGCAGCCGTGGCTCGGCTTCGAGCTGATCGAGGATCAGTATGAGGAACGCCGCAACCTCGACCAGATCCTCCGCACCGAAGACGTGCTGGTCGGCCTCCGCACCTCGCTCCGCATCGGCTACGCCTCGGAGTCGCTGGGCTCCGACCGCGACGCGCTGATCGCGAGTGCCACGGTGCGCGACGGCGTCGATCTGCCGCACGGCCAGTCGATCTTCGGCTCGGCGACGGTCTCGGGACGCATCGAGGACGAAGGCATCCAGAACGGCATCCTGAGCGCGGAGGGGCGCTACTACCTCGAGACGTCGTCGCGCAGCAAGTTCTACGCGCTGCTCTCGGGCACGGTCACCGAGGAGCTCGACGAGGAAACGCAGCTGACGCTCGGCGGCGACAGCGGGCTGCGCGGCTACCCGATCCGCTACCAGGCCGGCACGTCGCGGGCGCTCCTCACGCTCGAGCAGCGTTACTACACCAAGTGGTACCCGTTCCGGCTGTTCCACGTCGGCGCGGCCGCGTTCTTCGACGCGGGCCGCACGTGGGGGCGCGACGTCACGGGCCTCGAGAGCTCGGGGCTCCTTAAGGACGTCGGCATCGGCCTGCGGCTGGGCTCGAGCCGCTCGTCGTTCGGCAACGTCGTGCACATCGACCTCGCGTTCCCGCTCGACAGCGCGGAGGGCGACGACATCGACTCGGTGCAGTTGCTGGTCACGACGAAGGCCAGTTTCTAGCCCTTCTACGGAGTTCGTGCGCTGTCCGGCGCGACCGGCGGGTCGGAGGGACCCTTGCCGGGACGCCGTGAACCCATCCGTGGGGGCTCCGGGCGCCGCGTCCCTGCGGCGCACGGCCCGGCAAGGACTTCCCCGGCCTCGTAAGCGCTGCTGCCCCGCTGCGCTTGGGTGACCGGCTTCGCGGTCCCCGAAACATGACGATGGCGTTGGCGGCGGGTCGGAGGGCCCCCTGACGGGGCGGGCGGCGCACGGACCGGGCGCCCGGGTCCCCCACAGATGCGCTCACTGCGTGCCGGCAACGGTCC
>RPQJ01000076.1 GCA_003819815.1 Lysobacterales bacterium | reverse complement strand
TCCGCCACGGTTTCGTACGAGCGGTCCTCGAGATAGAACAGCCGGACGGCGTCCTGCTGGTTGCGCGGCAGCTGGTCGAGGAGCCGGAGCAGGTTGTCGCGCTCGGGATCCTCGGCGGGTCCGGTCGCGATGCTTTCCGCCGCATGCTGCGCCTCGGCCGAGTCCGGGTCGTCGAACGACACGGTCGGCCGGCGCCGGCGCAGCTCCATGAGGCAGGTGTTGCGCGCGATCGCGTAGATCCATGTGCCGAGCTGCGC
The DNA here is from genome assembly GCA_003819815.1 of Lysobacterales bacterium. Taxonomy (GTDB): domain Bacteria; phylum Pseudomonadota; class Gammaproteobacteria; order Steroidobacterales; family Steroidobacteraceae; genus RPQJ01. Next base: position 16,610 of record RPQJ01000076.1, on the reverse strand, counting down.
GCGGCCGTCGAAGCCCGGCAGCGCCTTCCAGACCCGCACCAGCGTCTCCTGCGTCGCGTCCTCGGCCGCCGCCCGGTCCCGGAGGAACGTGCAGGCGAGCCGAAAGACCCGGTCCCTGTAGACGGGCACCAGGAGGTCGAAGGCCCGGGCGTGGCGGCCTGCGGCCAGATGCTCGTCTATCCCGGGGTCCATGCGGCTTTATACGCCCGGGGATGCCCCAGGGTTGCATGCCGGCCGTGCAACCCTGGCGGCCCGCCGCGCATATAACCGGGACAAGCCCAGGAGGCCGCCATGAGCGAAGACGTCGTTGCCGTGTTCATCCCCATCGTCGCGATCATCATGTCGCTGTCGATCCCGATCGTGTACGCGATCGTGGACTACCGCCGCCGCCGCGACATCGTCGAGGCGAACCACCGGGAGCGTCTCGCCGCGATCGAGCGCGGCATGGAGCCGCCGAGCCTGCCGGACTCGTTCTACAGCGCCCTGAAGCCGGCGCGACGCTCGAGCTACCTGCTGCCGGGCCTCGTCTGGCTCTTCATCGGCGTCGGCATCTTTGTGGCGCTCGGCGCCATCGCGGGCGACGATGTCCGCATGCTCGGACTCATCCCGGCCGGCGTCGGCATCGCATTGCTGCTCTACCACGCGATCGAAGGCCGCAAGCTCGCGCTGACGTCGGGGGCGTCGTCCGGAGCCGGCACCCCGTCCAACTGAGCGAGACTGACTCCGGGCGGATCGCTCGTGCGAAACTGCGCCCGAGCGATCCGCCGTCCGGAGTCCCCATGCCGAAGCTCTACTCGACCCTGCTGGCCGTCGCGGCCTGCGTCGCCGTTCCTGCAACCGCCAGCGCCGCGCAGGTCCTGGCCACGGCGGACAGCGAGCAGGGCAAGCTGCGCCTGGTGCAGGTGGCGGCGGGCCTCGAGCACCCCTGGGGGCTCGCTTTCCTGCCCGACGGCCGGATGCTCGTGACGGAACGGCCGGGACGCCTGCGCATCGTCGGTACGGACGGCGTCGTGGGCCAGCCGCTCGGGGGCGTGCCGAAGGTGGAAGCGGCGAACCAGGGCGGCCTGCTCGACGTCGCGCTCGACCCCGGCTTCGCCCGCAACGGGCTCGTGTACCTCTCGTACACCGAGCCTCGCGGCGAGGGTGTGAACGGGACGTCCGTCGCGCGAGGGCGCCTCGACGGCACGGCCCTCGTCGACCTGCAGGTGATCTTCCGCCAGCAGCCCGCCGTGGCGGGAGGGCACCACTTCGGTTCGCGGCTCGTGTTCGCGCGCGACGGACGGCTGTTCGTGACGCTCGGCGACCGTGGTTCCCAGCGCGACCGCGCGCAGACGCTCGACTCACACATCGGCAAGGTCGTGCGCATCGAGTCCGACGGCGGCGTGCCGAAGGACAACCCGTTCGTGGGAAAGGCGGGCGCGCTGCCCGAGATCTGGTCTTACGGCCACCGCAACATCCAGGGCGCGGCGCTCAACCCCGCGACGGGCGAGCTGTGGACCGACGAGCACGGGCCGCGCGGCGGCGACGAGATCAACCGGACCCTCGCGGGCCGCAACTACGGCTGGCCTCTCGTGACGCACGGCACCGAGTACTCGGGCAAGTCGATCACCGACCAGACCTCGGCGCCCGGCATGGAGTCGCCAGCGCACCACTGGACGCCCTCGATCGCCGTGAGCGGCCTCGCGTTCCATGACGGGCAGCGGTTCCCGCGCTGGCGCGGCAACGCGTTCATCGGGGGCCTCAAGAGCCAGCAACTCGTGCGGCTCGAGCTCGACGGCGACCGCGTCGTGCACGAGGAGCGCCTGCTGCGCGGCGAACTGCGCGCGCGCGTCCGCGACGTCCGCCAAGGCCCGGATGGCTACCTGTATCTCCTCACCGACGAGACGAACGGACGCGTGCTGCGCATCGAGCCCGCGCCCTGAGTAGAATGACGCCGCGCTGCGGGGGCCTGTAGCACAGCGGTTAGTGCAGGGGACTCATAATCCCTTGGTCCTGGGTTCGAATCCCAGCGGGCCCATTCTGCTTCGGCGTCTCCGACGCCGGACTCAGTCGCATCCTGCCAGCGAGTCGATCCACGCCGTCACCAGCGCGACGCCGGCAGTTTCCACCACCGTGCTGGCGAGCGGTGGCATCGCCTGCGCGTCGCGCCGGCCCATGCGCGCCACCAGCACGGAACGCGACGCGTCCCCGGCCGCGACGATCCGTGCATCGGCGATGTCGAGGTCACCCGCCTGCGGCGGCAGGTTGCAGGCGTTCGTGCCCGCGAGGCCGGTCGTGTAGCGCAGGTCGAGATCCGTGGGCGTGCCGCCGTTCGGTCGATGGCATTGCGCGCAGTTCGTGTGCAACCAGGCCCGCGCTCGGCTGTCGAGCGTGCCGCTGCTGCCGTAGGGATCGGGCAGGGCCGGCATCGAGGACGGCGCGCGCGTCTCGGGCGGGGAGAACATCCCGAGCGCGTTCAGCGTGACGACCTGGTTGGCGGTGCGGCCGGTCTGCGGGTACTGCAGGTCGCCGTTCAGCTGTGCGATCTCGAGGCCGAGGCTCCGACCGGCCGCGGCCGTGTGGCAGGCGAGACACTGCGCCTCGCTCGGAAACACCCAGGTCTGCCCGCCGATGCCGGCGTTCTTCCCACCGATCACGCGCACCGCGTCAGTGCCCTGCGCATTCCACTCGTAGGTGTAGCCGGCCCACTCGCCGTCGGTGTGGCGCATGAAGAGCCGCGTCTCGACGGGGCGGCCCGCGAGGCGGAACTGCTTCAGGAGCACGGTGCCGTTCGGGAATTCGAAGTCGCCGTCCGGCCCTATGGCCATCGTCGTGCCGTTGGGCAGCGCCAGGTACCGCTCCTTTGCAGCGCTGTCCGACCAGAACGGGGCATTGGGTTCATAGGGCACGAGGCCAGCGGCCGGCCGGCTGGGGTCGCTCGCGAGTACGCAGCCGGTGGCCGACAGCAGGTTCGGCACGCTGCCGCCGACCGCGATGCCCGCACGCAGCCGATGCAGCGTGCCGCCGTAGTTCACGACGTACAGCTCGCCGTCCACGCCTTCGGCGAACGATGCGAGCGAAAGCCCCGTCTCGAGCGCCGCTGCCTGCGTGACGTCGAGCGTCGGCGGCGTGTCGCCCGCGACGTGCCACAGGCGGCCGGTCACGAAGTCGCCGAACACGTAGCGGCCGACGAGTGCCGGGATCGACGTGCCGCGGTAGACGTAGCCACCGGTGACGGATTGACCGGCGGTGCGGCCGTACTCGGCGACGGGCGGCCGGCTGGTGCCGACCGTGGGGCCGCACGCTGCATTGAACGCGCGCGTGCCCTCGAAGCAGCGCCAGCCGTAGTTGCCGCCCGACACCACTCGATCGACCTCCTCGAGCGCGCTCTGGCCGACGTCGCCGACCCAGAGTCCGCCGTTGCCGCGGTCGAAGCTCCAGCGCCAGGGATTCCGGAAGCCGTACGCGTAGATCTCCGGGCAGGCGTTCGTGGCGCTGCCGGCGTTGCACGGCGGTGCGCCCGCGTACGGGTTCCCGTCCGGTATCCGGTAGGGCACGGCACCCGTCGTGCCGTCGACGTCGATGCGCAGCATCTTGCCGAGCAGCGTGCGCAGGTCCTGGCCGTTGCCGATCGTGCCCCAGGGGTCGCCGCCGCTGCCGCCGTCGCCGAAGCCGATGTAGAGCAGGCCGTCCGGGCCGAACGCGACGTGGCCGCCGTTGTGGTTCGTGGCTGGCTGCGGCACGGCGAGCAGCACGCGCTCGCTCGAGGCGTCGAGCGTCGCGCCGCCGTCGCGCGTGCGGAACTCGGACACGCGCGACACCAGCGCACCCGAATCGTGTGTGTACGAGAGGTAAACGCGCGGGTCGGCCGGGTAGCCCGGGTGGAATGCCATGCCGAGCAGGCCCATCTCGCCGCCGGAACGCACGCGGCTCGTGATGTCGACATACACGCGCGTCGTCGCGACCGCGGGTTCGTCGTCGAACGCCAGCACCCGGCCGCCCTGCCCGACGACGTACCAGGTCGTGCCGTCGGCCGGTGCCTGCAGCAGGAGCACGGGATTGGCGAAGCTCGCGAGGTTCGGAAACGCGCGCTCGAGTGCGAGCGTCACGGTCGACGAGGGCCGGTCGCCGGCCACGCAGCTCGCGTTGTCCGGACGCGTATCGAGGCCTGCGGTCGGTGGCGGCGGAGGAGGGGGTGGCGACGGTGGCGTCGGATCGGGGCCACCCGAGCCGCCACCACCGCACGCTGCTGCAAGCAGGCAACCGAACAGGACGGCGCCTCGCCTCGAATGCGCATGGCTGCCCGCGCCGGGCCGACCTGCGGTGGCATCCGGGGTCGTGCCCGTCGAGCGACGATGGGACGGAGATTTCCTGGTCATGCGCACGCTCGGGTGTACCGCACTCTCGCGGCTCTACCGGGCTTCGGCAACGGATTCTTGACGGAGTTCGCGCTCCGTCGAAAAGGAGCCTTTGCGGTCCGAGGGGAGCCGGATGCGGCCACCCGCCCCTGGTTGGGTCAGTCGGGGCCGTCCTCCGCACGGGCGGCGCGTCGGCTGCCGGCATACAGGTCGTACAGCAGCAGCCTGCACGGAATGCTGCCGTTCATGAGCGCGATCGCGCGGGTGGGCTTGAGTCCGATCGACTTGTACGGCGACGCCGTCGCCGCGAGGATCGCAGCCTGCCACCCGGCGAACTTCCGCTTCATCGTGTCGCCGACTTCCTCGTACAACCGGCGGACCTCGCCCTCGTTGCTGCCGATCCGCTCGCCGTACGGCAGGTTCATCACCAGCAGGCCGTGATCGGCCGGGGGCTCGAGGTCCTGGAACCGTGCGCAGGAAAACCGGATGTAGCGCTCTACGCGCGCATCGAGCGCGCTCTTGCGGGCCATCGCGACGTATTTCTCTTCGACGTCGGACGCGTGCACAGGCGCCGCAGGGGCCTCGAGTTTTTCGGTCCGCACCCGCTCCTGGGTCCGGCGCCAGAGCTCGCGGTCGAAGTCCCGGAGCCATTCGAAGTGGAACTCGCCTTTCCGGCGATGGATCTGCGGCGCCTTTCGCACTGCCACCATCGCGGCCTCGATCGCGAGCGTGCCGCTGCCGCACATCGGATCGAGGAGCGGCTGCGTCCCGTCGTAGCCCGCCAGGATCAGGATCGACGCCGCGAGCGTTTCCTTGAGCGGTGCGGGGTGCCCCGGCTCACGGTAGCCGCGCTTGTGCAGCGACTTGCCGGAGGTGTCGAAGCTCAGCATGCACCGGCCCCGCGCGAGGTGGGCGACGACGACGACCCTGGGCTCCTCGGTGTCGACGGGCGGAATCACCCCTCCCGAACGGGCGAACGCGTCCCGGATCGCCTCGCGGACCTGCGTGATCACCTGCTTCGGTGCGAGGCCGCCGTCCTCGGCGTCGGCGCCGAGGCTCTCGACCCGGAAGCCGTGGCGCGCGTCGAAGAGTTCCGGCCAGTGGATGCGCCGCGCCTGAGAATGGAGCATCTGCGGCGTGCGGGCCGGTACTTCGCGGATCACGCGCAGGATGCGGCTCGCGGTGCGCAGCCTGAGGTGCAGCTCGTAGTAGAGCGCGGCGTCGGCCGTGAATTCGACGGCCCGGAACCCGGGCACGAGCTCGGTGGCCCCGGCCGCCTCGAGCTCGTGGACGAGCGCGGGCTTGGTTTCCTCGGGGCAGGTGGCGATCAGGCGCACGGGTGGGCGGGTGGATGCCGGCGAGGCGGGGCGTCAGCATACCCGGCACCGCGGTCCCGGGCGCAGAATGCGGGCATGAAGACCGCGATCGGTATCGTCCTTGCCATGGCCACGACCACCGTGATCGCCGCGGCAGCGGCGGATCCCGAAGCCGCACCGGTTGCGAAGGGGGTCGCGCCCGGCGTCTGGATGATCCCGGGCGGGATCCGGCCGGACCTCCAGCCCGACGGCAATACCGTCGTCTTCGAGGCGCCCGAGGGGCTCGTCGTCGTCGACACCGGCCGGCACGAGTGGCATCGCGCGGCGATCCTGCGCCTCGCGCGCGAGCGGGGGCGTCCCGTGGCTGCGGTCGTCAACACGCACTGGCACCTCGACCATGTGAGCGGCAATCCGGGCCTGAGGGCCGCGTACCCCGGCCTTCGCGTCCATGCCAGCGTCGCGATCAACGGTGCGCTCGAGGGCTTCCTCGCGGAGAGCGCGAAGGACGCCGCGGCATACCTCTCCGATCCGCAGGTCCCCGAGGCGACGCGTGAGGACATTCGCGCGGACCTGCGCACCATCGAGAACGGCGCTGCGTTGCGGCCCGACGTGGCAATCGAGCGCTCCGGCGTACTGCATATCGGCGGGCGGGATTTCGCGGTGCATCTTGCCCGCGACGCCGTGACGGCCGGCGACGTCTGGCTGTACGACGAGTCGAGCCGGGTCGCGGTGCTCGGCGACCTCGTGACCCTGCCGGCGCCCTTCCTCGACACGGCGTGCCCCGAAGGCTGGCGGGCGGCGCTCGAGGAGGTCACCGGGGTTCCGTTCGAGGTGGCGATTCCCGGGCACGGCCGGCCGATGTCGCGCGAGGAGGTGGCTCGGTATCGCGGTGCGCTCGACGGGTTCGTCGACTGTGCGAGATCCACCGCGCCTGCGGCGGATTGCGCCACGCGCTGGACCGAGGCGGTCGAGCCGCTGTTCGAGGATGTCGCCGAAGACGAACCCCGTGCACGAGGACTCGCCCGATATTACGTGGACATGCTCAGGGCGAACGGTGGACGCAGCCGACACTGCGCAGCTACGGACGGCGGGTCCCGTGGGTCCTCTCTGACGCCGTAGGGCGTCGGGCGAGGCGCAGAGTCGAGTCGGTCGTCCTCCCCGTTCGTCGGTATCCGCCTACGCCGCGGCAGCACCGCCACCGGACGCGGCGGACTCATGGGCTGTCTAGGCTCGGCTCTCTGCCGGCCCGTCACCGCCGGCCCGGGAAACGGCGGATGCTCGACGAACTGCTGCAGCAGGCCGGCCTCGCGCTCGCGTACTACGCAGGCCTCGTATTTGTGATGCGTGCCGCCGGCAAGCGGCTTGCAGGCCAGACGACCACCTTCGACCTGCTCGTGCTGATCTCGCTCGGCGTCGTGCTGCAGACGACGGCGCTGCGACCCGGCCCGTGGAACGCGCTCACGTTCATCGTCACCGTGCTCGGGTCCCACATACTGCTCGCCCGCGTGTGCCGCCGGCACCGCCGCATCCGCAGGCTCGTGCGCGGCGCGCCGCGGCCGCTCGTGATCGACGGCCGCATCGACTGGACGGCGCTCGACGAGGAAGGGTTGAGTCACGAGGAACTGCTCGCGGGCCTCCGCAAGCTCGGCATCGCAAGCCCTCGCGAGGTGCGGCTCGCGACGCTCGAGGAGACGGGCCACATCAGCGCGGTGGCCGACGAGCCGCGGGCCGAGGGGCGTTCGACGCCCGAGGTGATCCCGTCGCGTTCGGAGACGTCGTCGCGATGACGCCGTCGAGAACCGCGAGCAGCTCACGTCCTCGCTCGGCGCCGAACTCTGGGTCGGGCGCGCGATCCGACCGATCGTCGACCAGGGCGTACGCGCGCGCAGGGCCCGCCGATGGCCGAGCGTCTGACCAGGCTCGCCGTGCGCCTCGGGCGGCTCGCGGCGGATTGCATCGGCCTGAGGTGGCCGCATAATCGCGCGGCGCCAAGTGCAGCGAACGACAGAGCCGACCCATGACCGACTATTCGCAGATCCCCGACCTCGCGTCCTCGGTATACGTCGCGCCGCTCAGGAAGCCTGCGGGGCTCGCGGACGACTGGCTCGAGCCGGCGCAGCGTCGCTACACGGTCGCCGAGCACCGCATCTGGGACGAGCTGTACGCCCGCCAGATCGAGCTGATGCCTGGCCACGCGTGCCGTGAATTCATGCTCGGGCTCGAGCGGCTCGACCTCGGGCGCGGCGGCGTGCCGGACTTCGACGCGATCAGCGAGGAGCTCCGCAGCCTCACGGGCTGGTCGGTGGTGCCCGTGCCGATGCTGATCCCGGACCACGTCTTCTACTACCACCTCGCGAACCGCCGTTTCCCGGCCGGCAACTTCATCCGTACCCGCGAGCAGTTCGACTACATCCAGGAGCCCGACGTCTTCCACGACGTGTACGGGCACGTACCGCTCCTCACGGATCCCGTCTACGCGAGCTACATGGAGGCGTACGGCCGGGCCGGGTGGAAGGCGCTCAAGTACAACCGGCTCAAGGCGCTCTCGGCGCTCTACTGGTACACGGTCGAATTCGGGCTGATCCTCGAGGACGACGCGCTGCGCATCTACGGCGCGGGCATCCTCTCGGGGCCCACGGAGACGGTCTACTCGCTCGAAGCCGAATCGCCGAACCGCATCCACCTGAGCGTGGACCGCGTGATGCGCACGGACTACACGATCTCGGACCTGCAGGCCACGTACTTCGTGATCGAGTCGTTCCGCGAGCTCTTCCACCTGACGGAGCAGCGTGGCTTCGAGCCGATCTACGAGTCGCTCGCGCCGGGGTTCCAGTACGCGAAGACGGCCGCGCTCGACACCGACCACATCTACCACCGCGGCACGCAGGAATACGAGCTGCGTGGCGGCCGCGGCTCGGGCGCGCGTCCCGTCTGAACGCGTCGCGTTCGCCCGACTGCGCGGCGGTCTTCCTCAGGGAAGCGCGCGGCGCAGGTGCCCGGTCTTCACGTAGAGCAGCGCGCCCTCGGCCCCGGTGCGACGGGCCTGTCGGCTGCCGGGCGGATTGCGGAGCCACGTGCGCGCCGGGTACTCGCCGTGCTCGTCCATGAACCGGCCTTCGAGGACCAGGATCTCCTCGCCGTCCGGAATCGGGCGCAGGGGAATGCGGGTCGATGGCATCCAGCGGACGAGTGACGTCGCGACCCCGTCGTGCTCGTGCAGCGGCATCACCGATTCGCCGGGCGAGGCTCCCGGCAGCCAGGGCTGCGTCCGCGTGTCTGTGCGGACGGGCCGTGTGTCCGTTGCGGCGAACTGCCGCAGCTTCACGAACAGGATGCATCCGGCGGGCGAGCGCGGCGCGTGCGAAGTGCCGGGCGGGTTGCGGACGTACGTGCCGGCCGGGTATTCGCCGTGCTCGTCCGCGAACGTGCCCTCGAGCACCAGGAATTCCTCGCCCTCGCCGTGCACGTGCGCCGCGAACGACGAGCCGGGCGCGTAGCGGACGATGCTCGTGGCTCGTGCCACCTCGCCGCCCACGCGGTCGAGCAGGTGTCGGTCGACGCCCGGGAGCGGGGACGGCACCCAGCCGTCGGCGCGTGGTGGCGGCACCACGACCCGGCGGTCGAAATCGGCGTTGAGGAGCGTCGCGTCCATCGGGGAAACCTCGCCGCGTCATTATCCCAGCTTGCGTCGCCCCGTGAGTTCCGCAACGCTACGCAGCCAGGCCCGCCATCTTGGCGGAGCGACGCCCGGGCGCGTGCAGACCATCGACCTCAACCTGTTCCAGACCCTCGCGCTCGCGACGATCCTCTTCTTCGTCGGACGGCTGATCGTCCACCGCTCGGCGGTCCTGAAGCGCTACAGCATCCCGGTGCCAGTCGTCGGCGGCGTGCTGTTCGCACTGCTGCTCGCGGCGGTCGGCCTCGTCGTCGACGTCCAGCTCACGATGGACGAGTCGCTCAAGGAGCCGCTGCTGCTCGCGTTCTTCGCGACGCTCGGCCTCGGCGCGGACGTGCGCTCGCTGGCCCGCGGTGGCTGGAAACTCGTGCTGCTGCTCGGCCTCTTCGTCGCGCTGATGGTGATGCAGTGCGCGATCGGGCTTGGCATGGCGAGGCTGCTCGACCTCCACCCGCTGGTCGGACTGCTGGCCGGGTCGATCTCACTCGTGGGTGGCCACGGGACCGCGGCTGCGTATGCATCGAGCTTCGCCGAGACCCGCAACCTGCAGGGCGCGCTCGAGCTCGGCATGGCCGCCGCCACTGCCGGCCTGATCCTCGGCAGCCTGCTCGCGGGCCCGGTGGCGGAGCGAGTGATGCGGCGCAACGGAGCCCGATCCGGCGCGGGGGCGACACCGCTGCCCGACCTGCCCGAGTCGGGCAACGCGGTGATGCGGCCGATCACCGCCGAGCAGCTGCTCTTCGTCCTGCTCGTGAGCATCGCCTGCATCGCGGGAGCGCATTTCGTCCACGGGCTCGTGAAGGGCACCGGCGTGCTGCTGCCGGACTTCCTCTGGGCGCTGCTCATCGGCATGGCCGTGCGCAACCTGGCGCCCCTCGTCGGCATCCGCGGCATCAACGACGATGCGGTGCAGGCGTTCGGCAGCGTGTCGCTGTCGCTGTTCCTGATCATGGCGCTCATGTCGATGCGGCTCCTCGACCTCGCGACGCTCGCGGGGCCGCTGTTCCTCGTCGTCCTCGTCAACGCCGCGGCGACGGCGGCCTTCGCTTACTTCGTGACCGCACGCGTCATGGGCGGCGACTACGACGCAGCCGTGATCAGCGGCGGGCAGGTCGCGGCCGGTCTCGCGACGACGGCCGTCGGCATGTCGGTGATGCAGACGCTCACGGAAAGACACGGCCCTGCGCCGATCGCGTTCCTGCTCGTGCCGATCGTCGGCGCGTTTTTCGCCGACATCGCGAACGCGCTCGTGCTGCAGGCGTACTTCGCGCTGCCGGGGCTCGGCTTCTGATGCCCTCTCGATTCGCCGCGTCCTTGCTGGTCGCCTTCGCCCTGCTCGCGGCGGGCTGCGCGCGCGGGCCCGATCCCGCCGGGCTCGAGGCCGACGTGCAGGCCCGGCTCGATGCGATGTTCGGCCGGCCCGTGCTGGTCGTCGGCAGCCTCAATCGCCAGGGCAGCGCGCCCTTCGCCCGCGCGGCCGATGGCGCGCGCCAGGCGATCGTCTATTTCAACGCGACGCTCGAGTTCGCCGAGCCCTACGATCCCTCGGACTGGGAGACGCTGAGCCCGCAGCTCATCGCGCGCGCACTCGGAGCGACCGACGACGGCGTGTTCGGACTCGAGTCGGGCCGCATGGCCCCGGGCGCGGTGCTCAAGGCCTATGGCTCACTCGTGTACCGGCGCGAGGGCGAGGGCTGGCGACCGACGCAGCTGCAGGCGCCCCAGGCGGTCGGCGCGACCCAGGCCGCGGCGCCGGGCGCGGAATCGCGCGCGAACGAGCTGATCGAGCGGCTCGCGACCATCGTCGACACGAGTCCGCGGCTGCGCGGTGCGCGCGACGAGATCGTCGCGGAAGAACTCGACCGCGCGCTGCAGAACATCCAGCTGCGGCTCGAGCAGGATCAGGCCGACGTCGCGATCGCGACCGGTCCCGCGGGAGGCGAGTACGCGCGGTTCGTCGAGTCGCTCGAATCGCGGTTCGGCCCAGGCCGCCATCCGCTGGTCGCGACAACCGCGGGCAGCGTCGAGAACGCGTTCCTGATCGACCAGGGCCGTGCGCGCTTCGGGCTCGTCCAGAGCGACGTCGCCGCGGCGGCGGTCACCGGCGAGGGTCTGTTCGGCACGACCGGGCCGCTGCGCCATCTTCGCGGCGCGGCGGCATTGTTTCCGGAGATGGTGCACGTCGTCGTGCGCGAGGGCGACGATGCACGTTCGGTCGGCGAACTCGCGGGACGCCGACTGTCCATCGGCCGGGTCGGCTCGGGCTCGCGCCAGACCGGCGTCAGCGTGCTCGCAGCGCACGGCCTCGGATCCGGCTCGTACCTCGAGACGGACGTAGGCGAGCCGGCGGCCGCGCTCCTCGCACTCGCGGAGGGCCGCGTGGATGCGGTCGTCGAGGTCGTCTCGGCGCCCTGGCACGCGCTCGCCGAGGCGGGGGCGGTCACGCCGCTGCGGCTGCTGCCGCTCGATGCCGTTGCGATCGAGCGAGCCGTGGCGGAAGTGCACGGATTGCTGCCCCTCACGATCCCGGCGCGAACGTACGCGGGACAGGAAATCGACGTGCCGACCGTCGCTGCCACGGCGCTCCTGGTGGTGAACGCCGAGGTGCCGGAGGCCGTCGTGCGCGACCTGCTCGAGGTGCTGTACTCCGAAGGCGACTCCCGCGGGCGCAGCGTGCGTGCGGCGCGGCTGTCCCGCGAGCGGGCGCTTTCCGGCGTCACGCTGCCGCTGCACGATGGGGCGGCCGGATTCTTCGAGGCGGCGCCGGCCGCCGTCGGAGGTCCAGCTCCAGCATCGGCGCCAGTGCCGGTCGCGGCCCCGGCCGCCACCGCACCAGAACCGCTGCCGTGACTCGCGAGGCGCCGTTCGTCACGGCGCTCGTGCTCGCCGGCGGCCGCTCGACGCGCATGGGTACCGACAAGGCGTTCGTGCAGCTCGACGGCCGGCCGATGATCGCGCACGTGCTCGACGCCGTGCGGGCCCAGTCGGACGCCGTGCTGGTGAGCGCCAACGAGGGACTCGAGCGGCACACGGCGCTCGGCGTCGACGTGGTGACGGACGCGCACGCTGCCGGCGCCGGGCCGCTGGCAGGCATCGCCGCAGGCCTGCGGCGCGCGCGCCAGGGTTGCGTGCTGGTCGTGCCGTGCGATGCGCCTCGTCTACCGGCCGACCTGGCGCGACGACTCGGCGAGGCCCGTGACGCGGGGGATGCCGACGCGGCCGTCGCCCACGACGGCGTGCGGCTGCAGCCGGTCTGCCTGCTGGTGCACACGCGCGTGGCGCCCGTGCTCGAGAACTACCTGGCCGAAGGCGGGCGTCGCGTCGACGCCTGGCTCGCGACGATCGGGACGGCGACGGTCGACTTCGCCGATCGCGCCGCGAACTTCAGGAACGTCAACGATCCCGCCGAGCTGCACCGGCTCGAGCGCGAGTCGCATAGGCACGCACCGGCCCGCTGAGTACCATGACCGCCATGCTGCGACTGGAAGCCGCGCGCGAGCGCATCATCGAGGCGATGACGCCTGTCGAGGGAACGGAGTCGGTCCTGCTCGACGACGCGCTCGACCGCGTGCTCGCGGATCCCGTGCACGCCGCGGCCGACGTGCCGCCCCGGGCCAACTCGGCGATGGACGGATACGCGCTCGCTGGGCGCGACCTCCCGGCGGCGGGCGAGGTCTCGCTGGCGATCGTGGGCACGTCGCTCGCGGGCCGGCCCTGGAGCGGCACCGTGCCGCCGGAGTCCTGCGTGCGCATCATGACCGGCGCGCTGCTGCCGGCCGGCAGCGACACCGTCGTGATGCAGGAGCAGGTGCGGGTCGAAGGGGATCGCGCCGTCTTCGGCACGGGCCACCGGCCGGGGCAGCACGTCCGGCCGCCGGGCGAGGACCTTCGTGCAGGCGATCTCGCGGTCGACACGGGCACCCTGCTCGGCCCCCCGCAGCTCGGCCTGCTGGCCGCGCTCGGCGTCGGTCGCGTCACGGTGCGTCGCCGTCCTCGCGTCGCGATCTTCTCGACCGGCGACGAGCTGCGGCCCGTCGACGCGCCCCTCGAGCCTGGCCAGGTCCACGACAGCAATCGCCACGCGCTTCGCGCGCTGCTCGCCCGCCTCGCCGTCGAGGTGCGCGATCTTGGCATCGTGCCGGACACGCCCGAGGCGACGCGCGAGGCGCTCGAGGCGGCCGCCGCATGGGCCGACGCGATCGTGACGACCGGCGGCGTCTCGGTCGGCGACGCGGATCACGTCACTGGCGCGCTCGGCCGCGGAGGCCACGTCGACTTCTGGAAGGTCGCGATGAAGCCCGGCAAGCCCGTCGCGTTCGGACGCTATGGCCGGGCCGCGTTCTTCGGCCTGCCCGGCAATCCCGTCTCGGCGATCGTGACGTGGTGCCAGCTCGTGCGGCCCGCGTTGCAGCGGCTCACCGGCGCCACGCCCGAGGCCCCGCTCACGCTCCGCGCCGTCTGCCTGTCGAGGCTCGGCAAGTCGCCCGGACGGCTCGAATTCCAGCGCGGCGTGCTCGAGCGCGACCCGTCGGGCCGCTGGTTCGTCAGGAGCACGGGCCACCAGGGGTCCGGCGTGCTCCGCTCGATGAGTTCGGCGAACGCGTTCATCGTGCTGCCCCTCGAGCAGGGCGACGTGGAGCCGGGCAGCGAAGTCGACGTGCAGCCGTTCGCGGGTCTCTGGTGAAGCATCGACACGGGGAGCAGCAGGCGATGAAGCACGGCCACGGCGGCGAACGCGCGTTCCGCGCCCTCGGGATCGCGGTGATGACGGTCTCGGACACGCGCGACGAGTCGAACGACACGTCGGGCGCGCTGCTCGTCGGGCGGCTGACGGACGCTGGTCACCGGCTCGCGGAGAAGTCCATCGTGCGCGACGACGTCTACCGGATACGGGCGATCGTCTCGCGCTGGATTGCGGACCCGGCGGTCGAGGCGATCGTCACCACGGGCGGTACCGGGCTTACGGGCCGCGACGGCACGCCGGAGGCAATCCGGCCGTTGCTCGACAAGGTGATCGACGGATTCGGCGAGGTGTTCCGCGCGATCTCGTTCCGCGACATCGGCACGTCCACGCTGCAGTCGCGCGCGCTCGCAGGCGTCGCGAACGGGACGCTCGTCTTCTGCGTGCCGGGCTCGACCGGTGCGTGCGCGACGGCGTGGGACGAGCTCATCGCCGCGCAGCTCGACAGCCGCACGCGCCCGTGCAACCTCGTCGAGCTGCTGCCGCGGCTCACCGAACGCTGACGAGCAGGCCTGCGCTCAGGGACCGGCGGCACCGGTGGGCAGCGAGGTCGGCGCGCCGGGGCCCACTGGCCAGCCGAGCAGCAGCCACGCGACGAACAGGATCGACCAGCCGATCAGGAAGGTCACGGAGTAGGGCAGCATCAGCGAGACGAGGGTGCCGAGGCCGGCCTTCGCGACGTAGCGCTGCACGAAGGCGATGATCAGCGCGAAGTAGCTCATCATGGGCGAGATCACGTTCGTGACCGAGTCGCCGACGCGGTAAGCCGTCTGCGTGACCTCGGGCGGATAGCCGAGCAGCATGAACATCGGGACGAACACCGGTGCCATCAGCGCCCACTTGGCCGAGGCCGAGCCCATCACGAGGTTGATCGCCGCGGACAGCAGGATGAAGGACAGCATCAGCGGCACCTGGTGCAGTCCGGCGGACTTGAGGAACTGCGCGCCCTCGACTGCGATGATCAGGCCGAGGTTGGTCCAGTTGAAGAACGCGACGAACTGCGCCGCGAAGAACACGAGCACCATGTAGCCGCCGAGCGTGGACATCTGCTGGCTCATGCCGCGGATCACGTCGCGGTCGTTACGCACGGTGCCCGCGCCCCAGCCGTAGGCCACGCCGAGGCCAACGCCGTAGAGGAAGATCAGCGCCACGATGCCCCTGAGAAAGGGCGAGTGCAGCACGCTGCCGGTGCCGGGTTCGCGCAGGAAGCCGTCCGCGGGCAGCAGGCCCCAGAGCAGCAGCGACGTCATCGCCAGGAAGGCGATCGCGGCGAACCGCAATCCGCGCTTCTCGGCCGCGCCGAGGGGCCGCGCCATGTCCTCGCTTGAGGCGTCGACTTCCTGCGCGGCGGCGGTCTCGAGTGTCGCGACCCGGGGTGCGACCAGGCTCTCCGTCACCCACCAGCCGAGCGCGGTGATGAGGAAAGTGGACACCGCCATGAAGTAGTAGTTGGCTGCGGGGCTCACGACGTAGCCAGGATCGATGATGCGGGCCGCCTCCTGCGAGAGGCCCGCGAGCAGCGGGTCGATCGTGCCGAGGACGAGGTTGGCGCTATAGCCGCCCGAGACGCCCGCGAACGCCGCCGTCAGGCCGAGCACCGGGTGGCGACCCGCGGCCTTGAAGATGATCGCGGCGAGCGGCACGAGCAGCACGTAGCCGACCTCGCTCGCGGCGTTCGAGAGCACGCCGCAGAAGACGACGACCGGGGTGAGCAGCGCGCGTGGCGACTTGAGCACGATCATGCGCATGACCGCGCCGATGAAGCCCGACACCTCGGCGACGCCGATGCCGATCATCGCCACGAGCACCGTCCCGAGCGGCGCGAAGCCCGTGAAATTGGTCACCATCTCGGTGAGGATGCGGTGCAGGCCCGCGACCGACAGCAGGCTCACCGGCTCGATGATCCTGCCGGTGGTCGGGTGCGCGACCGACAGGTCGAACTGAGCGGCGATGCCCGACAGCACGACGACGGCGAGTGCGAGGATCGCGAACAGGCTCGTCGGGTCGGGCAGCGCGTTGCCCACGCGCTCGACGAGATCGAGGAAGCGGTTCAGCGCGCCACGGCGGGCGGGAAGGCTCGCGGGATCGGATTCGGTCATCGGTGCTCCGGGGCGGACGCGGCATTAGACGGGATTTCGCGTTCCCGGGACAGGGCTGGGAGCCGGGTGACGCCCCCCCAAAAGGAAAGGCCCCTTGCGGGGCCTTTCGTTGCGGACGCGGCCGAGGGCCCGTCAGTCCTCGAGGAAGCTGCGGAGCTGCTCGCTGCGGCTCGGGTGACGGAGCTTCCTGAGCGCTTTGGCCTCGATCTGCCGGATGCGCTCGCGCGTGACGTCGAACTGCTTGCCCACTTCCTCGAGCGTGTGGTCCGTCGTCATGTCGATGCCGAAGCGCATGCGCAGCACCTTGGCCTCGCGGGGCGTCAGGCCGGCAAGCACGGAGTGCGTCGTCTCGCGCAGGGACTCGGTCGTCGCGGACTCGATCGGCGACTCGACCGAGGTGTCCTCGATGAAGTCCCCGAGGTGCGAATCCTCGTCGTCGCC